>DATLYW010000048.1:0-300000 GCA_035574315.1 Candidatus Zixiibacteriota bacterium | reverse complement strand
ACTTCATGGAGGAGGTCGGCTCGATCTCCTTCGTTCCTTATATCGGGGTGATTCTCGTTGCGCCCTATGACTTCGGCGTGCTCCGACGCTTCGACGCGCTCGCGCGCGGCGCGCTGGGTGACCGCGCCGACATTCACGTGACGGCGGGTGAGTACCTGCCGGAGGTCGTGCACGTCGCGCGGCTCGATCGCAAGGCGCTGATCTCCGGCTGGGACGTCGAGGGGTCGCTCGCGCGCCTGGAAGCGCTCAACGCGGAAGTCGAGCGCAGAGCGAAGTCCATGGGGCCGGCGATTTTCGTGGACAACGCCCTGCTCGTTCTCTTGAGGCGCATGGCGGAAATCTCGCGCGCCATCGGGCTCGCCACGCTGCTGATCGCAATTCCCCTGCTGGCCATAGCCTGGATGCTCGCCTCGGATCTTTCCTCGCTGCTCATCCTGAACGAGCGACGAACGCTGGGCCTCATGCGCCTTCGCGGCGTACCCGGCCGGCTCCTCGGGTGGAGCCTGCTGCTCTCCATCGGCCTCGGCGGGCTTGTCGGCGGAGTTGCCGGCCTGGTCTCGGGGACCGTCGTTCCTCTCTTCGCCTACGAGGGCCGTCTCCTCCCCCCAGACGTTCTGTCGCGGGTCCAGGGACCGACGAGGATGCTTCTTTTTTTGGTGGCCGGCCTGCTGCTCGTCCTGCTCATCAGCCGACGCCTGGTGCGGTACGCCACGACGATCTCGCCACTGGAAGCGTCGCGCCGGGTCGCCCTGTCCGAGTCGAGTCAGACGCGTGTTCGTTTCTCGGTGCTCGAGGGGGTCGCGTTGGCCGCCGGCGCGGGCAAGATCGGCGGATGGATCGGAGGGTTCAACCTTGGCGAGCTGCTGGCGACGGCCGGAGAGGACAGCGAGGCGCGGCAATGGCTCGTGGAGAGCGTCTTGTTTCTGGATCGCGTGCTCGACTTCGTGGCGCTGCCGCTCCTGGTCCATGGCCTGGTCGCGCTGCTGGTCGCCCGGCGGTCGCTGCTTCGCGGCCTGTTGAGCTCGATGGCGCGCGTTATCGGCGGGAAGCTGCACGGTCTTTCCCTCGCGCACATGTCGCTGAAGCCCCATCGGATCGCGAGCTTCCTGCTCATCGTTGGGCTGATGGCGAGCGTGAGCCTGTATCCCGGCATTGCATCCAAGTCGTTCGAAGAGAAGGCGCTGAGGGGTGCAACGGTGCAGATGGGAAGCGAGCTCCACGTGACAATCAATCCCGCCGACCTGGTCGAGCCGCGACAGCTCGAGCAGGGGCTCGGAGCACAAACGCAGGCGCTCCGCGCGGCGCTGAGAACCCGCCTGGCCGCTTTTCAGCGACCCGACGTTTCCTCGCTCGATTACCTGTTCGAAGCGATCCTGCCGGGCTTTTTCTATCCTGGTTACGGCTTGAGCGGCGTGCCGCTCTATCTGATCGAGGAGCCCCGGCGCTACCTTCGGACGGCTCTCTTCGAAGAGCACCTGGGCGTCACGGCAAAATTCAGCGAGGTCGTAACGACCGCCGCCGACCGGAAGGTCCTCGCCTCGCCTCCGGTGGCGGCATTCTGGAACCTGTCAGCCGGTGAGCCGGTTCTGCTCGGAGCAGATCTCGACAGGAAGGCGGTTCTCTTGCCTGCCGGCGGCGTGATCGGCTTTTTGCCGGGAATGGCACCGCGCAGCGTGTCGGATCGCCAGAGCTACGTTTCGGCACGCATCGATTATCTGAACCATCTCGCCAGCACCGACGCGTATCTCGTCGCGACGATGGACAACCCGGCCGCCGCGAATCTCAAGGTCCTGATTCCCCGCGTTTTCGTGCTCGTCCGGACGAAGCCGGGCGCCGATCCCGGCGGGATCGTCAGGGATCTTAATCGAGCGCTCGGCGCGCGGCCGCTCGAGGTCCGGGAGCTTCGGCGCGAGCTCGAAAAGGTGGGCGGCGACATGTTCATCTTTCTCGCCATGGAAAACATGCGCATTTATCTCGCCGGAGGCGTGCTGCTGGCGGTGGTCGCCATTCTGGCGATCGCGTTGACCAATTATCTCGAGGACCGCCGCACTCTCGGGCTCCTCCGGGTGCGCGGGGTATCGCCCGGGCTGGTGTTTCGATTCCTTGCTTCGGGTCTGTTGGCGCCGGCTCTGCTAGGTCTCGGGGTGGGCTTGCTGGTGGCGCTGGCGGCCGGCTTCGGTTTGGCGAACTTGATCTGGAGCCTGCGCCAATTGAAGTCCGTCGTTCACTTGCTGCCCACGCATCTGGTCGTGTCCCAGCAGACGGTGTGGGTCGCCCTGGGCTTGTTGGCCTTGATGGCGGGGATGGCGCTGCTCTTCAGCCTGTGGGTCTTCAGGAGATCGGCGAGAGCAAGCGTGACCGAGAGCTGAAGGTTCGGTTCAAAGAGGAAGGTGAGCCCCATGGATCCGGACGGTTTTTTCAAGAATCGCGGGGTAGAGGTGAGGGTTTCCAGCTTACAGAAGTCCTACGAGACTTCGGCAGAACGGGTGCGGGCACTGCAGGGCGTCGACTGGGAGATCCCGGCGGGCGCGGCCGTCGCCCTCATGGGGCCATCGGGTTGCGGCAAAACCACCCTGCTCAACATTCTCGGCGGCGTCGACCATGCCACCGCCGGAGAGGTTCGGGTGGGAGATCAGATCCTGGGCGCTCTTTCGGAGCGGGATCTCGAAAAATACCGTTTGTATCGCGTCGGATTTGTCTTTCAATTCTTCAACCTGATCCCCACTCTGACGGCCGCGGAGAATCTGGAGCTCCCGATGCTGGTTGCCGGCGTCGACCCCGCGGAGCGCCAGCGCCGGGTCGACGGGCTGCTGCGAATGGTCGGGCTCGGCGAGAAGGGCCGCAAGAGGCCCGAAGAATTGAGCGGTGGCGAGCAGCAACGGGTCGCGGTGGCATTGTCTCTGGCCAACGATCCTTCGGTGATCCTCGCCGATGAGCCGACCGGGAACCTGGATTCGGAAAATACGGAAATGATCACGGCGCTTTTCCTGTCGCTCGCTGAAAAGTACGGCAAGACGGTCATCATGGCGAGCCACGACCCGAAGGCCGTGGAGCACTTCAAAAAAGTCTACCACATGCGCGATGGGAGGTTCGTCCGACCCGCGCGTCCGGATGCCGAAGGCGGGCTTGGTCAGGTCTTGAAATCAGGATAGCCGGCCCGGGCGGTCTTTTCCTTGTAGTCCTTGACCAGCTCTTCGCGCGGCACCTCGTGTCCCCACACGGCCTCGGTGAAGCTCCACAGCGTGAAGGGATGCGCACCCAGGGCGTAGAGCTTGCCGTAGTCCCTGGTGGCCAGCGCTTCGCGCTCCTCGGGAGTGAGCTTGAGCTTTTCCTTCTTCTCCCACTGCTCGAGATAGGCGCGCGGGCGATGTTTGTACTCCCGTTCCGCCTCCTCGTTCATGTTGACGTGGTGGATGAATTTGTTCATCAGGTACTTGCTCATCGCTCGCCTCGTTCAGGTGCGGAAAAAGGTCCACAGACCGATCGCGATGAAACCCAGGCCGGCGACGTAGCGGAGGTGCCGCTCGCTGACGTAGCCCGAGACCGCGGAGCCGGCGAGCACGCCGATCGCCGAGGTCAGAACCAGGGCGAGCGCCGCTCCGGCGAATACCGCGATCTTGCTGATCTCCCTGTCGGAGGCGAACAGCATGGTCGCAAGCTGCGTCTTGTCGCCCAGCTCGGCGACGAACACGGAGACGAAAACCGTCGATAGGATCTTCCAGTCCATAAGCCCACTTGAAAAATGCCGAGATTTTCCCGTCGCCCTCTGCTACTGCGGGCCCCAGTGGAAGAACGGAACGGCGGGGAAACCCGCGTCCAGCCCTTCCGCATGCGCCGGCCTGGCCGCGTTGGCCACGCCCATCATCATCAAGAAGTTCAGATAGCCCGAGGTCATGTTGCCGGCCTTGATCAGCCGCTCGGGCGTGCAGCCCGCAGCGGCAGCGTCGATGTCGCCGTTCTGAATCCAGCCGACCGCGGCGGCGTCGAAGCTCGGGTCGGTGAGCCTGCGCTCGAACTGCCGTGGCCCGCCGACCTCGAGCGAGAGATGGCCGCTCACCAGGACGCCGATCCGCTTCGTTCCCGGCAGCGAGTCGATCGCCGCGCGGATCGCCTTTCCCACCTCGAAGAAGCGCCGCGGCCGCGGCATCGGCGGCGCGATGCAGTTGGTGAGAATCGGAACGATCGGGATGTCCATCTCCGGCCGCACGAACATCATCGGGACGACGATCGAGTGGTCGACGGTGAGCTCGTTCGAGTATGCGAAATCGATCCCGCGATCGAAGGCCGCTTCCATGAGGGCATCGGAAAGCTCGACGTCGCCCGGGAGCCTGCAACGCGGCAGCCCGAACTCGCGCGTTTCGTCGTAGAAGGTTCCGTCGTAGCAATCCATCTTGCCGATCATGAAGGCCGGCATGTTGTCCATGAAGAACTGGTGCAGGTGATCGTTGCCGATGGCGACCAGGGCGTCGGGGCGGGCGGCAGCGAGCCGCTCGCGCATCATGGCGATCCGCTCGATGACCTTGTCGCATCCGGCCGGCCGGTCGGGCCGCTGGAACAACCGCGGCATGAAAGGGTTATGGGTGATGCCGATGATCGTGACGATTTCCGCCATGGCCTACCTCCGCGAACCTGTTTACCACGGCGGGCGTCCGGGTGTAAACGCCGGCACCGCGAGCGGTTGCGTCAGCGCCGCGCGGATCGGAAAAAGCCGCTCTTCTCCAGCTCGTCGTAGAACGTCGGATCGATGAAATCCGCGGCCTTGTGGCCCCTGGCTTTGGGGCTGGTCTCCGCGAGCTGGGCGAGAATCGTGTCGATCGCCTTGTACGGCAGCCGGGGCGGGCGCTCGATGAAGTTGGTGGCGTAGGCATAGGCCGCCTCGAGGGTTTCCCGGTCGCTGACGCGCGTGTACTTGCCCAGAACCTTCATGGCAAGCTCCCGGTTGCGGAAGGTAAGCTCGACGCCCTCGCTATAGGCCATGAGAAAACGTTTGACCGTATCGGGGTCCTTCCTGATGGTGGAGCGGGTCGAGACCAGGCTCACGGTCGGATAGTCGAGCCCGACTTTACGGAAATCGGCCAGCAAGGTGAATCCGGCCTTTCTCGCCCTGAACTCGCCCGGCGAGCTGAAGTTGCCGCCCTGAATTGCTCCGGCCTTCAGTCCCGCCAGGATTTCGGGTTGGCCGCCCATTTGCAGGATCTTGACGTCCCGGTCCGGCTCCAGTCCCCACTGCTTGAGAAGATAGCGGAGCGTGAAGTCGGTGGACGAGCCGTAGCGGGTGATCCCGAGAGCTTTGCCCCTGAGGTCTCCCGGTTTCTTGATCGAGGGATGGACGACGACGTAGAAGGCCGGGACGTTTACGATCCCCCCGATCACCGCCACGTCGGCGCCCGCGAGATTCGCGCTGACGACGACCCCTCCGGCCAGCGCCACGGGGAACTCGCCGGCGATCATCGCCTGGACGACCTTCGTTCCCGAAGCGACGTACACGGGATCGACCACCATGCCGTGCTTTTCGAACAGCCCCGCCTCTTTCGCGACGTAAAAGGCGGTCTGTGTGGCGCTCACGGCGCTGTAGGCGGCCGCGATTCGCTGGGTTTGGGCCGAAACCGATTCGGCGAGCGCGAACAGGGCACACGCCAGCGCGGGCAGCAGCCTCCTCATCGACGGACTCCTCCTGATGACAAAACGCGTCGAGCCGGCTCATATCACAGATCCCGAAGGAATCCAAAGGGCTTTGGACGTTGACAACGACAAGCGGGAAGTATATCAGAACGGTGCGCCCGGTTGAGCCGGAGCGAGAAATCGAGCTTTTTCGAGGAAAACCAGCCTCATGAACGTGGCGGAGATTCAGGCGAGAAGCGAAAGCCAAAACGTGCGGCTGATCGCGTGGAACGATCTGAACGGTCACGGCGACGGGATGCAGGTGCTGAAGAACGGCCGCTACGTCTACGTGGCTCACCTGGGGACGTCGCCCATGGCGCTGACCATCCTGGACGCCGCCGATCCGTCCGATCCCCGAGTCGTGCGCCAGCTGCCGCACGCCCCCAACACCCACGCGCACAAGGTGCAGATCGCCGGAGATATCCTGATCCAGAACCAGGAGCGCCCGTACTTCGATAAAACGCTCCCGGCGAGCGTTCCCAACGAGGCGGGGATCAAGATCTACAGCATCGCCGACCCGACGGACCCGCGCGAGATCGGCTATCTGCGGCTGCCGGGAAAGGGCGTGCACCGGATGTGGTTCACGGACGGGAAATACGCCCACGTGGGCGCCATGATTCCCGGGATCCGGGAGCGCGCCTACTTGATTGCGGACCTCGCCGATCCCTCGCATCCCAAACAAGCGGGCGTATGGTGGATACCCGGAACCAAGGAAGGAGAGGAAACTCCACCCGGTTGGGAGCCCTTCCCGGGCGAGCACTTCCACGTTCACGGGGCGATTCCGTACGGAAACCGGTCCTATGTGGCTCTGGTCGACGCCGGAGTGGCCATTCTCGACATCTCCGACCTGAGCCGGCCCCGTACGATCAGCCGGGTGGACTGGAGCCCGCCGTACGGGGGGTACGCGCACACCGCGCTGCCGCTCCCGGGCCGGCGGCTGCTCGTCGCGGTCGACGAGGCGGTCAAGTACGACTGCCAGGAAGGCGAGAAGCGGGTCTGGCTGATCGATATCCGCGAGGAAAGGAATCCGGTAATCATCAGCACCTGCCCGGTGCCGCGAGGCGACTTCTGCAAGCGGGGCCTGCGCTTCGGTCCGCACAACGTGCACGAGAACCGGCCCGGGTCGTTCCAGAGCGAGAACGTCATCTTCGTGACCTACTACAACGCGGGGCTGCGAATTTTCGATATCCGCGATCCGTACCGTCCGGAAGAGGTCGGCTTCTTTATTCCGCCGCCGCCCGACGGGCAGAAGGCGCCGATGTTCAACGATCTCTTCGTGGACGCGGACGGGCTGATCTACGTGACGGACCGGATCAAGGGCGGGCTTTACGTTCTGGAGTATACCGGACCGAAGATTCGATGAAATCGGGCGGGCAGCGCCCGGACCCCTGACCGGAGCCGTCCGTGGCGCCCGGCATCAGGAAGGGCCTGCGGACGATGCGTGTGCCGCGGCCACCGATAGCCTTCGGTCCGAACCGACCCTCCCGTGCAAAAAGGGTGGAAGCCCATGAGGAAACAGGCTCTTGTCGAGAGGCAACCGCCGGCGATAAGGGCCCGAAGCCATTCAAGGAGGATGCCATGCGGAACGTGGAAAAAGTCTTAGCCTGCTTCCTCGCCGCCGTACTTGCTGGCCGGGCAGGGACCGCAGCGAGCGCAACGCTCGACGATCTCGTCGCGGGAGCCAAAAAGGAAGGCCAGCTCGAGTTCTACGGCCCCTCGACTCTGGGTCCGGAGGGAGCGAAAGCGCTGGGCGAGGCATTCAACAAGAAATACGGTCTCAACGTGACGCTGCAGTATAATCCGTCCGGGAACATGACCCGGGATACGGGCAAGGTGATCGGGCTTTCGGCCTCGGGCCAGCCGGCCGAGTGGGACGTGATGGTGGTAACCGACGCGCACCACGGCTCGCTCTGGCTGCGAAAGCTCCACAAGACCTTCGACTACACTCAGCTTGGGGTGAAGAAAGAGCGCATCGAGTACGACGGCGGCACCGTTTCGATCGCGAACCAGTTCGCCCTTCCCACCTACAACAAGAAGCTCCTTCCGGCCAAGGACGTGCCGAAGAAATGGGAGGATCTGCTCGATCCCAGGTGGAAGGGGAAGCTCGGGGTGATCAACTCGACCCATCATTTCGCCCGGCTGGCGGCCGGGGCGTGGGGCGAGGAAAAGACCACGGAGTTCGTAAGAAAGCTCGCCGCCCAGAAACCGATCCTCAGTCGCGCGGGGGAAATGGCGCAACGGCTCATCCTGGGCGAGGTGCTGCTGTCCGCCACGCTGCAGGACAGCCAGCTCCACGAGGCGGAGCAGTCGGGAGCGCCGCTGGCGTTCGCCACCGAGGTCCAGCCGGTCGTCTCGCCGGAATACCACGTGGGCGTCCTGAAGCACGCCCCGCACCCCAACGTGGCGACGCTCTTCGTCGCCTTCATGGCTTCGCCGGAGGTCCAGACGCTCTGGAAAAAGTATACCGGCCATACCTCGGCGTACGTTCCGGGGACCGACGCCTACAAGTTCGCTCAGGGCAAGAAGGTCGTCTACATGAAGCAGGATCAGGCGAAGCTGGTCGACAAGCTCGCTCGCGAGTACGGGAAGATCTTGGGCTTCAATCGCTAGCCCGTCCGGGGAACGCCCGATGGAAGCGGAGATGCGGCGCGAGCTGACGCTCGCCACCGGCGGCCTGGAGCAGATCAAACGGCACGGAACAAGCCTGTTCGCGGGGGGGCTTTTCGCGGTTCTGCTGCTCCTCGTCGGGGTGCCGGTCGCGATGGTGGTGTTGATGAGCCTTCGCACCGGATTTCCCGGTGAGGACGTTCCATTTACGCTGGAAAACTTCGTTTCCGTCTACCTCGACCCGGCGACCTACCAGGTGCTGGGCAACACGCTGGTCTTCGCCGTCTCGAGCGTGGCCGTCACCCTGGTGTTCACGATCCCGCTGGTCTGGATCCTGATGCGGACGGACATCCCGCTGAAAAAAACCATCTATGTCTTTCTCACCATCGGGATCCTGATCCCGGTCTTCCTCCGCACCATCGCGTGGATCCTGTTGCTCAGCCCGCGGATCGGCCTGCTGAACCGCTGGCTGCAGGAGCTTTTCGGGCTGGGGGAGCCGCCGTTCAATCTCTACAGCCTGACCGGGATGGCGTTCGTGCAGGGGGTCTCTTTCGTTCCCGGGGCGTTTTTCATGCTGGCCGCCGCCTACCGTTCGATGGATCCGTCGCTGGAGGAAGCGGCCTACACCTCCGGGGTGGGAAAGCTGAGGACCTTCCTGAAGATCAACATTCCGATCACGATGCCGGCGATCGCCGCCGTCATGGTCTACCTGTTCATGACCGCGATCGCGGTGTTCGAGGTCCCCGCGATCATCGGCATGCCTTCGCGGATCCTGGTCCTGAGCTCGCTCATCTACAGCGCGACCACGCCCGCCACCGGCATCCCCGACTATGGCATGGCCGGCGCTTACGGGGCGGTGATGCTCGTTTGCGGCCTCCTGCTCGCCTTTCTCTACGTCCGGCTGGTCAAGCAGGGAAAGAAATACACGGTGATCACCGGGCGGGGCTACCGTCCCCGGGAAATCGCCCTCGGCCGGTGGAAATGGCCGGCCCTGGGCTTCGTGTTTTTCTACCTCGCGATCGAGGTATTCATCCCCTTCATCGTGCTGCTGTGGGCCTCGATCACTCCGTACCTGCAGCTGCCCTCGGCCGCGGCCTGGTCCTCGATCACGTTCAAGCATTATCTCGAGATCCCGATTCACGTCGGGACGCGGCCGCTCGTCAACACGCTGATTCTCATGTTTGCGGTGCCCACCCTTACGATGATCCTCAGCGTACTCGTGTCATGGGCGGTGGTCCGGACTCAGGTTTCGTTTCGCGGATGGCTCGACACGCTGGCGTTCATTCCCCATGCGGTTCCGGGCATCCTCATGGCGGTCGGGCTGGCGTATCTCGGCCTGGCGTACCGCGATGTTTTCCCGCTCTACGGCACCGTTTTCATCATCGTCGTCGCCCACACGATCAACTGGATCGCCTACGGCACGCGGACCACCAACAGCGTCATGATCCAGGTGCATCGCGAGCTGGAAGAAGCCGGGAAGGTCGCCGGCGCCTCCACGCCGCGGGTGCTGTGGAAGATCGTGCTGCCGCTGATCGCGGCGGGGATCTTGAACAGCTGGATCTGGATCGCGATGCTTTCTTATCGCGAGGTCACGATGGCGCTCACGCTGTATACGCGCCACAGCGTGGTCATTTCCACCATCGTGTGGCAGTTCTGGGGCAGCGGCTGGGTGCCGCAGGTCTCGGCTCTGGGCGTGGTGCTGATTCTCTTCGCCGCGCTGGTCGTGGGGGTGATGCGGGCGGTCCTCTCCCGCCTCGGGGAAATCGGCGAGGGCTCGTGACCGGCGGCAGGACGGGGCGGGTTTTCTCATGATCAGCATCCGAAAGCTCAAGAAGACGTTTCACGGGCGGCGAGGGGCGGTCGACGCGTTGCGGAGCATCGACCTCGAGGTGGGGGAGGGAGAGTTTTGCGTCCTGCTCGGGCCGAGCGGATGCGGCAAGACCACCACGCTTCGTTGCGTCGCCGGTCTGGAAAAACCCGACGGCGGCGAAATCGAGATCAGCGGCCGTCTCGTCAACTCCGCCGAGCGGGGCGTCTACGTGCCGGCGGAGAAGCGCGACCTCGGAATGGTCTTTCAATCCTACGCGATCTGGCCGCACATGACCGTTTTTCAAAACGTCGCGTTTCCCCTGACCCAGGGCCAAAAGCGAGTTTCCAAGGCCGCCGTCGGAGAGCGGGTGCGCAACGCCCTGGCGCGCGTGCAGCTCGCGGGGCTGGAAGACCGGCCTGCGACCGACCTGAGCGGCGGGCAGCAGCAGCGGGTCGCAATGGCGCGCGCGCTGGTCACCGAGCCCAAGATCCTGTTGATGGACGAGCCGTTGAGCAACCTCGACGCCCGGCTGCGAGAACAGATGCGCGTCGAGCTGCGCAAGATCACCAAGGCGATCGGCGTCACGACGCTTTACGTCACCCACGATCAGGCGGAAGCCCTGAGCCTCGGCGACAAGGTTTGCGTGATGCACAACGGCGAGATCCTCCAGGTGGCCCCGCCGCACGAGATCTACGCAAAGCCGGTCGACCTCTTCGTGGCGCAGTTCGTCGGCGAGATGAACTTTGTCAAGGGAAAGGTCACCGGCGCGGCGCAGGTGGAATGCCCGCTGGGGACTCTGCGCCTGCCGCTGCCTCCCGGAGTCGGCGCAGGCTACGCTGTAACGCTGGCGATCCGCCCCGAGCACGTCCGGCTCGGCTCCGACTCGACCGCCAGCGTCCCGGGCGTCTGCGGCAGGCTGACGACCAAGAACTACCTGGGCGACAGCACGCTCTTCGAGGTCGAGGTCAACGGAGTTCAACTGCTGGCGAAACTGCCGGGCGACTCCGATCTGGCCGTCGGACAGAGCACGACCGTTATTCTCCCGTCCGAACGCTGGCACGTCTACCCGGCGGCTTAGGCTGGAAGACGCGCCCCTTCGGGCAAGACTGGAAGGTTGGAACATGATGAGCACGACCCCTGCGACCGGAGGCTTTCAGCGGCGGCCGGTCGAAAATCTTCTCCGCGCCCGTTCGGTCGCTCTGATCGGGGCATCGCCGAAGGGCCGCTGGCCCATGGGAATCTATCGCAATCTCAAGAAGGCTTACTCCGGCAAAGTGTTTCTCGTGAACCCGAACTACAAGGAGATCGCGGAGGATCCCTGCTACCCCAACCTCGGAGCGCTGCCCGAGGTCCCGGAGCAGCTGCTCGTCCTGATTCCGACGCGGGCGGTCCTCGGGGTGCTGGAGGAGGCGGCGAAGATCGGCACCAAGTCCGCCACCGTCTACAGCGCCGGCTTCGGGGAGGGAGACGATCCCGAGGGGAAGAAACGGGCGCAGGCGATGCGCGAGCTATGCGAGCGCAGCGGGCTCGTCGTTTGCGGCCCCAACTGCATGGGCTTTTATTCCGTCGCCGAGGGGCTGTGGACCTTTCCCACCTCGACCCCTCTGCTCAAGAAGGGCCTGGTCGGTCTGATCTTTCAGAGCGGCGGTTCCCTTGGTAACTGGATCAAGGGGGCCACGGAACGGGGCATCGGATTCACGTACGCGGTCTCGAGCGGCAACGAGATCAGCCTCGATCTCGTCGACTATCTGTCCTTCATGGTCGACGATCCCGAGACCAAGCTGATCGTCGTCATGGCGGAGGGAATCCGCAGGCCTGAAGAGTTCATGAACGTGGCCGCCGAGGCGCTCCACAGGAAAAAACCCATTCTCGTGGTCAAGCTGGGCAGGTCGGAAATGGGCAGGCGACAGGCGATCTCGCACACCGGGGCGCTCGCGGGCGCCGACGAGGTGTTCGACGCCGTGTGCGAGCGGTTCGGCCTGGTCCGCTGTCCGACGCTGGAGGATCTGACGGAAATCACCCTCGCCTTTTCCGCGGGACGCTTCCCGCGCGGCGGGCGAGCGGCGATCGTGGTCAACTCCGGCGGGATGAAGGGGTTGATCTGCGATCACGCCGAGGAGCTGAGGACCAACCTCGCGCAGCTGAGCGAGCAGACCAAAGAGGCGGTCCGGCCGCTGATTCCGCCGGAGCTGGCGGTGGAAAATCCTCTGGAGTGTGGCGTCGCCGGGTTCGGCGACGAACAGGGGTTCATCAACATCGTCAAGCTCCACGCGCAGGACGACGGGGTCGACCTGCTCGCGATCCACGGCGAGCTGCCCCGCTTTCCGGAAAAACGGGATGCGGCGCTGTTCAAAAGCCTGGCAGCGGCCACGGAAAAGCCGATTCTCGCCTTCTCACGCTCGACCTACAGCTGCACGGACGAAAGCCGGGCGTTCCAGGAGGAGGCCGGGATTCCGTTCCTGCAGGCGATCAAGCCGACTTTGCGTGCGCTCGCCGCGCTGGGCGCCTATGGGGAGCGTGCGCGGGCGGGAATTGCGCGGCTCGCTCCGGCGGCTGGCGACCCCGGCGAGCTTGAAGACGATCGATTTGCCGCCCTGCTTCAAGCGAACGGTCTGCCGCCGCCGCGCCAGGGGCTGGTTGAGACCGCGGAGGCGGCCGCGGCGGAGGCGGAAAAGATCGGCTTTCCGGTGGCGCTCAAGTTGATCGCTCCCGAGATCGTGCACAAGACGGAAGCCGGGGCGGTGGCCCTTGACCTGAGGAGCGCCGGCGAAGTGGAAGCGGAGGGGAAGCGGCTGCTCGGTCTGGCGCACGGCGCCGCCAAGCTGCTGGTGCAGGAAATGGTTCGGGGAACCGAGATGATTCTCGGCGCGCGCACCGACCCGCAATACGGGCCGTTCATGATCGTGGGCCTCGGCGGAGTCTTCGTCGAGGTCCTGAAAGACGTCGCCGTTCGCCTCCTGCCGGTCGGCGAAGAGGACGCGCGGCGCATGCTGAAAGAGCTGAAGGGCTATCCCATCCTGGAGGGGGTTCGCGGCCAGGCGCCGCGCGACGTGGACGCCCTGGTAAAGGCGATGGTCGGGCTCTCGAACATTTTCTCCGCCCACCGCGGGCATCTCTCCGATCTGGAGCTCAACCCGCTGGTCGTTCGGGAGCGGGGCGCGGGCCTCGCCGCCGTCGACGTGCGGTTGATCCGGAAATGACGCGGGTAGGCCGCCGTCAGGATTCGGTCACGAGCTTGTTCGCGAGCTCGTCCCTGTCGTCGGCCGCGCGTGGAAAGTGACGGGCGAGAATCTCGCCGCAGCGGGCTATGGCGCGGCAGAGAGCGTCACAGGCCTGCCCGGACTTGAGCCCCTCCGTTATCGTCTGAACGATCTCGTCCCAGGTGCCCGGGGGCACTTTTTCGTTGATGCCCCGGTCGGCCAATACCTCGACGCGGTGCTCGAGGAGGGAAACCAGGATCAGGATTCCGGTGTGCTCTCGAGTGAGATGGATGCCGTGAGCGGCAAACGCGGCGAGAGCCCGCAGAGCCACGGCGCGTTCGATTCTGGCCCTCGGCACCAGCAGCCGCTTGATCGCGGGCACGCTGCAGGCGACGAAGCCGAGCACTCCTCCGATCAACGGCCAGAGAAACTGCGCGTAAAGCGGCGCCCACGGATCGTGCAGGAGCAAAGCCGCCAGGACTCCGGCGCCGAGCCCAGCGACCAGCCCGGCCATCTCCACCTCGGCATAACGGCCGCTCGCGCTTACGATCATCGGGACGATCTCGCCGGAGGTCGTCCGCTCGGCGCAGGCGACCGCGTCCTCGATGCGGCGTTTTTCTTCCGGCGAAAAGAAACTCTCCGCGTTCATGGTTACCAGCTCCCGGACGCGCCGCCTCCTCCGAAGCCGCCGCCTCCCCCGCTGAATCCGCCGGTCGAACCTCCTCCGCCGAAGTCTCCGCCGGACCACCCCGGCCCGAAGGTGTCGCTGTAAAAGGGACCGCTCCAGCGGCCCCTGCGTCGGCGCCCAAACGTCTCCCATCCCTCAAGCTCGTTGTGGAGCCCGCCAGCGATTCCGATGGCGACTGCCGCGAGGACGAGAAAGACAAGAAGGGCGAGACTGAAGCCCGCGCCCGACCCGAGCGCCAGCCCGGCCCCCAGACCACCGAGGACTGCGCCGGAAAGCGCGCCAACCAACGGAGCGCGGCGCCGTCGTCGGGCGACAAGATGGCTTGCCAGGTAGGTCGGGATCAGCAGGAGAAAAAGCAGAGGCGCCCATGCGGAACCGTTTTCCGGAGCGCTGCGACGGGGGGCGTCGGGGAGCTTCTCGCCGCGGGCGGCGCGCAGGATCTCTTCCACCCCCGCTTCGATCCCCCCCGCGAAATCGTTCCGGCGAAACCGCGGAACGATCGTCTCACGGACGATCCTGCTCGCGATCGCGTCCGGAATCACGCCCTCGAGCCCGTAGCCGACCTCGATGCGGAGCTTGCGATCGTCGCGAGCGACCAGCAGAATTGCGCCGTTGTCGAAACCCTTTTGACCGATCTTCCAACTCTCGGCGACGCGAATGCTGAAGCTTTCGAGATCGTCGCCCTCGAGGCTCGGGATCGTGAGGACCGCGACCTGATGGCCGGTCTCGCTCTCGAACGCGGCCAGACGTTGCTCCAGCCGGGCGATGCGTTCGGGAGGGAGCATGCCGGCGAGATCATTGACCCGCCCGCGCAGCGGCGGAACCTCCAAGGCCGCGGCGGCGCAAGGGGAAATCGCGGCCGCGAGCAGGCAGGCGAGCCGGAGTCGGCGGGACCGGATCGCACTGCGAAAAGCTCCAATCATCGGCAGCAATTCGCCCGAGTCCCGCCCTAGAACTTCACCTGCGGCGGTCGGGCCACACCCTCGTCGGCGCTGAAGTTCTGCCGGACTTCCAGGCCGAGGATATACTTGGCGGTCAAATTCGTCGGGAAAGAGCGGACGCCGGTGTTGTATTCCGCGACCTTTTCGATGTAGCGCTTGCGGGCCACGGCGATGCGGTTTTCGGTGCCTTCAAGCTGCGCCTGCAGGTCGCGGAAGTTCTGGCTCGCCTTCAGCTCCGGGTAACGCTCGACAACCACCAGCAGACGCGAAAGAGCGCTCGAAAGCTCCCGCTGGGCCTGCTCGAATCTCTTGAACGCCTCGGGATCACTGAGGGCGGCGGCGTCGAGATTGACCGCGGTCGCCTTGCTCCGGGCCTCGATGACGCGCTGCAAGGTTTCCTGCTCGAATTGCGCGGCGCCCTTCACCGTCGCGACAAGGTTGGGGACCAGGTCGGCGCGGCGCTGATACTGGTTTTGCACCTCGGACCAGGCGCTCTTGACCTCCTCGTCGAGCGCCTGGAGCCGGTTGTAACCGCAACCCGAAATCCACAGCAGCAGCGCCAGCGCGCCAAGCGAGCGCGCGACTCGACCGTACGCAATCGCCATCGGATACCTCCGTGGCTCTGAATGTAAGGCCGCACCCGAAAAAGGGCAAGGGGCGCCCGATTGAGAGGCCGCGGCCCGGGCTCGTGCGAACCCGGCCGTGAGGAGCGGGCTGTCTCTATTGCATTGCACCGACCTTCGGGCGCCAGCGCTCGAAGCGTTGCTCGAACTTGTTGAGCAGTTCGGTCAGCACCATGCCGCTCAACGCGAAGATGAGGACGCCGACGAAAACCTTGTCGGTCTGGAAGGTCGCTCCGGCGACGGTGATCATGAAGCCGATGCCGGCCGTGGCGGCATAAAGCTCGCCGACCATCACGCCGACCAGGGCGCGCCCGATTCCCTGGCGCATGCCGCTCAGGATGAAGGGGAGCGTGGACGGCAGCACCACGGACTTGAAAACCTGCCACTCGGAGGCGCCAAAGCTCTTGGCAGCGTTGATGAGATTCAGCGGGGTCGTCTTCACGCCGTCGCGGGCGTTGACCAGGATGGGCAGCACGGCGCCGAGGAAGATGATGCCCACCTTGGAGAGAATACCGATGCCGAGCCAGATGATCACGAGCGGAAGCAAAGCCACGCGCGGAGTAGCGTTCATCCCGTTGATGAACGGGTCGAAGATGTGGCTCATCTTCTTGTACCAGCCGACGGAAATGCCGAACGGGACAGCGAAGACGACCGAGAGCAGATAGCCCCAGAAAAGCTCCACACTGCTCACGTAAAGGTCGTTGTAGATCTCGCCGGAGCCGAAAAGCTGAACGGCGGCGTTGAACACGAGCGAGGGGGCGCTCATGAACATCGGGTTGATCAGGTTGAAGGTATTGCCGACGAGCTCCCACAGGACGAGGAACGTGATCACTCCCGCGGCGCCGAGAATCTTTTTTTCCTGGTTGAGGTAGAACCGGTAGAGCTTCGACGTTTCGGCGATCTTGACGTCGAGCAGGAGCTCGTCCGCGGTGTTCTGATGCTCGGCCATGGTTCACGCCCTCCGTTGGTTTGGACTGGAGCCGGGGTCGGTCTCGGAATGGTCGCGTCTCGGCGTGCGCGCGATCAACGTTTTGAGAACCGCTACCAGGCGTGGCCCTACGCTCTGTAGCTCCTCGAAGTGATAGAGGGCGAGCTTGCCGAGGAGCTGCTCGCCTTCGCGCGTGAGCTTCACCAGGACCTGACGCCGGTCGTCGGCCGAGCGCAGGCGGTAGAGGAGCTTTTTCTCCTCCAGCCGGTCGACCAGCTCCACGGTGCTGTGGTGCTGCAGTTGCATCCGTTCGGCCAGCACCCCGATGGTCGGCTTCGCGGTTTGCGGCAGTCCCTTGATCGCCAGGAGGAGCTGATGCTGTTGGGGCTCGATGCCCGCCCGCCGGGCGGCTTCCTCGCTGAAGCGCAGGAAACGGCGGATCTGATAGCGGAACTCCGCCATGGCACGATAGTCGGGGTGGGGAGTTTTCCGGTTCATAAGTCTCGTTTAACGATAATATCGTATATCGATATTTATGCCAGCCTGGGAACCCATTGTCAACAGCCTTTCGACGACCTTCCTCCGTCGCAGGCTGGGGACCAGAATTAGCCGGAACCCGGTCATATCGCGGTTGTTCGGGTCAGGGGGGAGGGATCTCCGACGGGAGCGGGCCCGGCGCGTTGGTTGACTTTGCGCGGTCTTTACTCTAATTATCTTTTTCACGGGTATCGGGTATTTAGAGCCATGACTTACGCCGTTATCAGAAGCGGAGGGAAGCAGTATCGCGTCTCCACGGGCGACATCGTCAAGCTGGAGAAGCTGGCTGGCGAGGTGGGAGACAAAGTGACGCTTTCCGAGGTTCTCTTCGTGGGCGGCGACGGAGAGCCGAAGATCGGGGCTCCGCTGGTCGCGGATGCCAGGGTGCTGGGCGAAATCGTAAGCCAGTCGAAAGCCAAGAAGATCCTGGTTTTCAAAAAGAAACGGCGCAAGAGCTACAGCCGGCAGCGCGGCCATCGGCAGGAGCAAACGGCCGTCAGAATCACGGGTATCGAGTTCTAGCCAGGAGTCTTTCGATGGCGCATAAAAAAGCGGGGGGCAGCTCCCGCAACGGCAGGGACAGTCAGGGGCAGCGGCGCGGCGTCAAGGTTTTCGGCGGAGAGCGAGTGCTCGCGGGAAATATCCTGGTACGCCAGCTGGGAACGAAAATCCATCCGGGCAAGAACGTCGGGATGGGGCGCGACTACACGCTGTTCGCCAAGATCGACGGCATCGTCCGGTACGCGAGGTACGACAGGACGAGAAAACGCGTCGACGTCCTCCCGGTGGCGTGACGCTCCGGGGAGCGGCAAAAAAGCCCCTTTGCGGGGCTTTTTTTTTGTCTCGAGAAAGGCGCTGCGCGTTCCATGAAGTTCGTCGATGAAGCCAGGATCCGGGTGATCGCCGGTCGCGGGGGGCGAGGGTGCGTGAGCTTTCGGCGCGAGAAATTCGTCCCGCGCGGGGGACCGGACGGAGGCGACGGCGGAAAAGGCGGCGACGTGGTCGTCGTGGCGGATCCCCAACTGACGACGCTGCTCGACCTGCGTTACCAGAAGCTGTACAAAGCCCGGCCCGGCGAGCACGGCAGGGGAAAGGAGCAACACGGCAGGGCCGGAGAGGATCGAATCATCAAGGTTCCCGTGGGCACCATCATCCGGGATGCGGTTACCGGTGAGTTGATCGGCGATCTCAAGGAGCCCGGACAGCGGGTGGTGGTCGCCGCCGGGGGGAGAGGTGGCAAGGGGAATGCCCATTTCGTTTCCTCGACCAACCGAAGCCCTCGCTTTGCCCAGCCCGGAGAGCCGGGGGAAGAGCGTGAGCTCGTGATCGAGCTGCGGCTGCTGGCCGACGTGGGAATCGTCGGATTTCCGAACGCAGGGAAATCGACGCTGATCGCGGCGATCTCGGCGGTCCGGCCGAAGATTGCGGACTATCCGTTCACGACGCTGGTGCCGAACCTGGGCGTCGTCCGCTACGGCGACGGCCGGAGCTTCGTGGTGGCGGACATTCCCGGCTTGATCGAGGGGGCGCATCTGGGGCACGGGCTGGGTCACAAGTTTCTGCGCCACGTCACCCGGACCAGCTTGCTCATCCACCTCATCGACGGCTCGAGGGTCCGGGAGGAGGACCCGCTCGCGGACTGGAAGGCCGTCAACCGGGAGCTCGAGCTGTTCGACGCGGGGTTGGCCGCCAAGCCGCAGATCGTGGTCGTGAACAAAATCGATTTGCCCGAAGGGAGGGCGGGGGCGAGATTGCTGGAAGAAAGGATTCCGGCGCGTTGGCGCCCGGTGTCCGCGATCTCGGCGGCGACCGGCGAAGGAGTCCGGGCGCTGGTGCAGCGCACCGGGGCGCGCCTCGACGAGCTGCGCCGGGAAAAGGAAGCGAGCGGTGAGCCAGCGGGAGCATAAGAGGCGGATTTTGCGCCGGGCGCGCCGCGTCGTCGTCAAGATCGGAAGCCAGATCCTCTCATCGCTGGAAGGCATCGAGGAAGCCCGGCTTAAGGAGCTGGTGCGCGAGCTGGCGCGCCTGCACGACCACGGAAAAGAGCTCGTGGTGGTGAGCTCGGGGGCGGTCGCCGCGGGAATGACGAGCCTGGGACGCAGGGAAGGACCGAGGACGATTCCCGAGAAGCAGGCCTTGGCCGCGGTCGGGCAGATCAAGCTGATGGCGCTCTACGAGAGCTATTTTTCACGCTTCGGCAAGAGGGTCGCCCAGGTGCTGCTCACCCGCGAGGACCTCGCGAACCGCCAGCGCTATCTCAACGCCAAACACACCTTCCAGATGCTGCTCGAGTCCGAGATCGTCCCCATCGTGAACGAGAACGACACCGTCGCGGTGGACGAGATGAAGTTCGGCGACAACGACCGGCTTTCCTCGCTCGTGGCGACCCTGCTCCAGGCCGACCTCCTGGTCATTTTGAGCGACGTGGACGGGGTGTACGACCGTGACCCACGGCTCCACGCTGACGCAGCGCTGATCCCCCTGGTTGAGAACATCAAGACGGCGAAGGGGCTGGTGAAGGGGCGAAGCCGCGGCATTCTGGGAACGGGAGGCATCGTCACCAAGATCAGGGCGGCCGAGACCGCGGCCGCGGCCGGCATTCCGACGGTGATCGCCAGCGGCCTTCGGGTCGGCGTGCTCGGGCGCATCTTCGACGAAAAGCAGGAAGTCGGCACGCTGATCCTGCCGGAGGGCAGCCGGATGACCAACCGCAAGCACTGGATCGCTTACAATCTCAAGCCGGCGGGAGATCTGGTCGTCGATGCGGGCGCGCGCGACGCGCTCGTGCACAAGAACAAGAGCTTGCTCCCGTCGGGGCTGAGAGAGATCCGGGGGACGTTCGGGGCGGGCGAGTGCGTCCGCTGCGTCGACGCGCAGGGACGGGAGTTCGCCCGCGGGCTGGTCAATTACACCGCCCAAGAGTTGAATCAAATCAAAGGATTGCATACAAGCGAAATTGAAAAAGTGCTGGGCTACAAGGCGTACGACGAGGTCATCCATCGCGACGATCTCGTGGTGCTTTGAGGGCGGAAAAGGAGCCGAGGTGAAAAACGCGTCTGCGCTCAGGGAAGAAGCGGCTCGGCTGGGACGGAACGCGAAACAGGCCTCGCGCGCCGTCGCGATGCTCTCCTCCGAGCAAAAGAATCGCGCGCTGCGGCTCATGGCCGAGCGGCTCGAGGCCAGAACCGATTTTCTGGTCGCGGAAAACCGCAAGGATATGCGGGAGGCGAGCCGATCGGGGGCGAGCAGGGCGCTGCTCGACCGGCTGATGCTCGATCCCGCCCGGGTGGGCGCGATGGCGAACGCCCTGCGCGAGGTCGCCGCGCTTCCCGACCCGGTGCGGGAGATCGTGAAAATGTGGCGCCGTCCCAACGGGCTCCAGGTCGGCCGCATGCGCATCCCGCTCGGCGTGATTGCGATGATCTACGAGGGGCGTCCCAACGTAACCGCCGAGGCTGCCGCGCTCTGTCTGAAGTCGGGCAACGCCGCGATCCTGCGCGGCGGCAGCGAGGCGTTTTGCTCCAACCAGGCGATCGGCGAAGTCCTTCGGGAAGCCTGCCTTGCCTGCGGCGTTCCCGAAGCGGCGATCCAGGTCGCGGCCTCCCGCGAGCGCGGGCTCGTGCAGGAGCTGCTGCAGCTCGAGGAGTTCATCGACCTCGTGATCCCGCGCGGCGGCGAGGATCTCATCCGCGCCGTGGCCGCGAACTCGCGAGTGCCCGTGATCAAGCACTACAAGGGCGTGTGCCACGTCTACGTGGACAGCGACGCTTCGCTGGAGATGGCCGAGCGCATCTGCATGAACGCGAAGGTGCAGCGCCCTTCGGTCTGTAACGCGATGGAGACGCTCCTGGTCCACGAGGCGATTGCGGCCGATTTCCTTCCCGCGATGATCGCCAAGTTCCTGGCGGCAGGGGTCGAGGTGCGCGGCTGCGAGCGTACCCGGGCGCTCGTTCCCGGCATCCGGCCGGCCTCGGAAGAGGATTGGGGAGCCGAGTACCTGGATCTGATCCTCGCGGTGCGGGTCGTAAAGGACATGGACGAGGCGATCGCGCACATCGAGCGCTACGGATCAAGCCACACCGAGACGATCGTCACTTCGAACTACCAGAAGTCGCGCGAGTTCGTCGATCGGGTCGACTCCTCGGCCGTCATGGTCAACGCCTCGACCCGATTCAACGACGGCGGCGAGCTCGGACTCGGAGCGGAGATCGGCATCAGCACCAGCAAGATCCACGCTTTCGGGCCCATGGGGCTGGAAGAGCTCACGACCACCAAATTCATCGTGTTCGGCAACGGGCAGATCAGGGAATGAACCGGCCCACAACGATCCATCGCCGCCTCGCGAAGCGGAGCGTTGCGGCCCGCCCCGGTTCAGCCGCGGGAAGGGCGTTCGGCGCTCGATGAAGATCGGCCTCTACGGCGGCACCTTCGACCCGATCCATTGGGGCCATCTCCGCAGCGCCGAGGAGGTGCGGGAAGCCTTTGCCCTCGATCGGGTTCTCTTCATTCCCGCTTCGACACCGCCGCACAAACGCGGCCAGGCGATCACTCCGGCCCGCCACCGGCTCGCCATGGTGCGACTGGCGGTCGCCCGGCATCGCGCTTTCGCGGTTTCCACCGTCGAGATCGAGCGAGCGGGCGTCTCGTACACCATCGACACGCTGCGCCACTTCGCGCGATCCGCGGAAAAGCACACGTATTATTTTATTCTCGGGCTCGACGCCTTCCGCGAGATCGACTCGTGGAAGGATTTCCGGGAGCTTTTTCCGCTCTGCAATTTCATCGTCACGTCGCGGCCGGGAAGTCGCGACTCGAATCCCTTCCGCGGGACTTCCGTTGCCCTGCGCCGGCTGTTTTGTTATGATTCCAGACGTAGGCTGTACCGGCACCGGAGTGGTACCCAGTTGTTTTTCTTGAAGCTCACCGATCTCGCCATCTCGGCGTCGGCCATTCGCGAAAAGGTACGCCGCGGACAGTCGATCCGATACCTGGTTCCCTTGGAGGTCGAAGCGTACATCGAGAAGAACGGGCTCTATCGCGGCCCGCGAGCGGAGAAGCGATCCAGTTGACCTCGGCCGGCTCCTGGGATAAAGCGCTTTTGGTCGTGCGGGCGGCGCTGTCGAAAAAGGCCAGCGACGTGACCGTCCTGGAGGTTCGCGAGCTGACCTCGATCGCCGACTATTTCGTGATCTGCTCCGGTCGATCGGACCGCCAGGTGCAAAGCATCGCGCAAGGAATCGAGGAGGAAGCCCACCGGGCGCGGGTCGGAGCTCCGTCGGTGGAAGGGGCCGGTCGCGGGCACTGGGTCCTGCTGGACTTTTCCGACGTCGTGGTCCACGTCTTCTATGAACCGGTGCGCGCTTTTTACGATCTCGACGGCCTCTGGAGCCATGCTCCCAGGGTGGCCCTGCCGGAGCCCTATTCCACCTGGGCGGGCCGACAGCGGGCCGCGGCCGATCATCCCTGACGCGAGAGTTTCTTCGCGAGGCACGTTCCGTGGCGTCACTGCGACCGGTCGTTCTGATCATCCTGGACGGGTTCGGAATCAACCCGAGAAAAGAGGGCAACGCGATCGCCCACGCGCGCATGCCCAACATGGACGCGTTACGCGACCGCTACCCGGTCTCGAGCCTCTCGGTTTCGGGAACCGACGTCGGTCTTCCCGACGGACAGATGGGGAATTCCGAGGTCGGCCACATGATCCTCGGCGCGGGCCGCATCGTTTACCAGGACCTC
Organism: Candidatus Zixiibacteriota bacterium; assembly: GCA_035574315.1. Classification (NCBI taxonomy): domain Bacteria; kingdom Pseudomonadati; phylum Candidatus Zixiibacteriota; species Candidatus Zixiibacteriota bacterium. The sequence goes on along the minus strand of DATLYW010000048.1, from coordinate 277,269 downwards.
ACGCTCATCCATAAGTCGATCGACGAGGGGACGTTCTACGAGAACCCGGTCCTGCGCGCCGGCATGCGCGAGACCCGGACGGCGAGCGGCCGGCTGCATCTGATGGGGCTGCTCGGGGACGGGGGCGTCCACAGCCACCAGCGTCACCTCGAAGCCTTGATCGAAATGAGCCGGCGCGAGCGGGTCGCGCGGGTCTTTCTCCATCTTTTTCTCGACGGCCGGGATACCCCGCCGCACAGCGCAGAGCAGTTCCTGCTGGATCTCGAAGAGAAGCTGAAGGCCTATCCCCACGCGAGCATTGCGACCTTGACGGGGCGTTACTACGCGATGGACCGGGATAAGCGCTGGGAGCGCACCGAAAAGGCGTATCTCTGCCTGACCGAAGGCGTCGGCAACCGTGCGGCTTCGGCTCTGGAGGGGGTGCGCCAGAGCTACCGCGCCAACGTCAGCGACGAGTTCGTGTTGCCGACCGTGATCGAGGCGGCGGTTCCGGAATGCCTGATTCGCGGCGGCGACGGAGTGGTCTTTTTCAATTTTCGGGCGGACCGGGCGCGCCAGCTCACGCGGGCGTTCACGGAGGAGAACTTCGACGGTTTCACGCGCAAGCGGCGGCCCAAGTTGTCCGCGTACGTGACGATGACGCAGTACGACGAGACCTTCAGGCTGCCGGTCGCGTTCCCGCCGCGCGATCTCAAGGAGATCGTGGGGGAGATCGCCAGCCGCCACGGAATTCCGCAGCTGCGGATCGCCGAAACTGAAAAATACGCGCATGTCACCTATTTTTTCAACGGCGGGCAGGAGGAAAAATTCCCGGGCGAGGAGCGAATTCTCATCCCCTCGCCCAAGGACGTGCCCACCTACGATCTCAAGCCCGAGATGAGCGCGCCGCAGATTACCGAGACCCTGGTTCGCATGCTGCACGAGCGTCGCTTCGGTCTGGTGATCGGCAACTACGCCAACGCGGACATGGTCGGCCATTCCGGGAATTTCGCCGCGGCCGTGCGCGCGTGTGAAACGATCGACGCCTGCGTGGGAAAGGTCGTCGAAGCCGCGCTCGCGGAAAAAGGGCACGTGCTCATCACCGCCGACCACGGTAACATCGAGCAGATGATCGACTACGATACCGGCAAGGCGCATACGGCCCACACGACGAACCCAGTGCCGTTTTTCCTGATCGACGAGGGGCGCACCCGGGCCGCGCTCAGAACGGGAACCGCCAGCGACGTTGCGCCGACGATTCTGGAGCTTCTCGGGATCGATCGTCCAGAGATCATGACCGGCCGCTCGCTCATCGTCCATTCCTGATTCTCGGCGCCGCTCGGCAGCGGAACCGGGACCTCGCATGATCCCGAGGCGCAATCCTTTTCCCGCGGACCGTTTCGCTCGCCTCATCGACTGGCTGTACCCGCCACGTTGCCGCGCTTGCCGGGAGCGCATCCGGGGAAGCGATTCGGAGTATTTTTGCGTCCCGTGCCGCGGGCGCATCCGCTTGATCCAGCCGCCGCTCTGCACGATCTGCGGTCGCCCCTTCCCCGACGCCAGCGGCGGGGATCACCGTTGCGGCGCTTGCCTGGCCCGCCCACCGCGTTTTTCGAGGGCAAGGGCATGGGCCTGCTATCCGCGGGAGGAAACCGATAGGGCGCCGCTGCGGGAAGTGCTGCACCGGTTCAAGTACGGGCGCAAGATCGCTCTCGGGAAACCGCTCGGGCGCCTGATGGCGTTGGGCTGCGCCGGGTTCCTGGCCCAGTACGCCTCCGACCTGATCGTTCCGGTTCCCCTGCACCCCAGGCGGTTGCGCTGGCGGGGCTTCAACCAGTCGGTCGTCCTGGCCCGGCAGGTGAGCCGCGTCTACGCTGTTCCACTGGACCCTTTTGCCCTCCGACGGGTCAAGGAAACCCCGCCGCAAACGCAGCTGAGCGAGGAAGAGCGCAGGAGGAACGTGCGCGGAGCTTTTGCGGTGCGGGAGGGTGCAGAGCTCGAGGGCCGGCGCGTGCTCCTGATCGACGATGTCTACACTTCAGGTGCCACGGTCAACGAGTGCGCCCGGGCGCTCCTGCGGGCGGGCGCGGAGGAGGTTTGCGTGCTCACGCTGGCGCGCACCGTGTAACGTCGGGCGCGTTCCAGTCCCTTTGCGGGTTGCACGAAAAAATGTCGACGGAAGATCGGGAGCGGTGGAACCGCAGATACCGGGCCGGGCCGGGGGCTTCCGAGCCGTCTCCTTTTTTGAAGCGCGTGTTCGAGAGCGGCTGGTGGGACATTCCGCGCGGCCCGGCCCTCGACGTGGCCACGGGCGAGGGGCGAAACGCGCTTTTCCTCGCGTCCCTCGGATTCGAGGTCGTGGGAGTCGACGTTTCGCCGGTCGCGCTCGCGGAAGCGCGCCGTCGTGCGCTCGGCGCCGGGCTGAGCGTCGATTGGCGCCAGGCGGACCTGGAGTCGGAGCCGCTGCCGAAGAATCGCTACCGGCTCGTCGTCGACTTCAATTACCTGCAACGCTCGTTGACCGTGCCGCTGAAAAACTCGTTGGTCCCGGGAGGCTTCGTGGTCTTCGAGACCTATCTCATCGATCAGCGTGAGATCGGCCATCCGCGCAACCCGGCTTATCTTCTACAGCGCAACGAGCTGCTCTCGATGTTTCGCGATTTTCGCGTTCTCCTCTACCGCGAGGGTAAATTCTTCGACGGCGGGCGGCCCGCGTTCCGGGCCGGGATTTTCGCGCAAAAACCGGGCTAGCATCGCGCCAGGTGGGCGAGATAATCGCCCCCCTCGATGATCGCCTCTCCTCGCAACGGACCGCGATAAAGATAGATCCATGCACGGACCCTTGCCCCCGTCGCGGAGCGGACCGTGACACGCTCGCGCCTGAAGAGCCTGCCTTCGTAGGCGTCGAGGAAGGAAAAGAGCCTGTCCGGGTCGTGCACTCGGTAGAGGTCGCCCCTGACGCAAGCCTTGGGGTTTCGGGAGCGGCAGGCCCCGGGGTATGGGCCGAGATCGTAGAGCACCCCTCGAAACGTCCCGGTCCCGCTGAATGTCGACAGGCGTTCCAACGCGTGCTGCGCCGGGATAGCCGTGCCGCGGCGCAGCGTTCCGTAAACGAACAGGTAATCCGGCCGGTCCATATCCCTGGTCTCGTCGGTTTTCGGGGCCATCTTAGCAGCTTTTCTCCGTCATGGAGGCGTCCCGGCGAGGTCGCCTTCCCTCAGAGGCCATTGAACATCTATCGAAGTATCTATATATTGCGATAATCTATGGAGCTGGTCCGGTTGCTCAAAGCCTTTGCCGATCCGATGAGGCTGCGCATCCTAGCGGCCGTCGCGGAAGAAGAGCTCACGGTGGGAGAAGTCCAGGAAGTCGTGGAATCGGTTCAATCCTCTGTTTCCCGTCACCTCGCCATCTTGCGCGACGCGGGGCTGGTGCGGGATCGGCGGGAAGGAACCTCGGTTTACTTTTCGCTGCGCCCCGACATGACCGAAGAGGCCCGCAGGATCTTTGCCTCGCTGCGATCGCGTCTGGCCGAGCTGCCGGAGGCAAAGCACGACCGCGCCCGGCTCGAGGCCTGCCGCAGGCGGCGGTTGCGCCGCTCGCGCGGCTATTTCGAAGCGGTTGCGGGGGACTGGGAGCGGATCCGCCGGAACTACTTCGACGATCGCGTGGCGTCGATCGCGATCGAGAAGCTTCTTCCGCGGAATCTGGTGCTGGCGGACGTCGGCTGCGGCACCGGGAGCCTCACGTTCGAGCTGGCCCGCTTCGCTCAAAAGGTGATCGCCGTCGACCTCTCGCGGGAGATGCTGCGGCGCGCCCGGGCCATCGCGGAGGAAAAGCATGTCCGCAACGTCGAGTTTCTCTACGGCGACGCCGCGGATCTGCCGATCGCCTCGGCGGGCGTCGACGCCGCCTTCTGCGTCATGGTGCTGCACTTTCTGGAGGATCCCGGGCGCGCGGTTGCGGAGCTCCGCCGCATCGTCCGTCCCGGCGGCAGCGTGATCGTGGTGGATCTCGTGGAGCATACGCAGTTGTGGATGCGTCAGCAAATGGCGCACCGCTGGCTCGGTTTCGGGCACGAGACCATGGCTCGATGGCTGGGCGCAGCGGGAGCGGTCGACGTGGAGTTCAACCTCACCGGCTCCTACGCCGGCGAGCGGATGGCGCGCAACGGCAACCGGCCGGTCGAGATTTTCGTCGCGCGTGCCGTCGTTCCGGGGCCGACGGGGGTCGTGGAAAGCAAAGCATGAACGACATCGAGAACACATTGCGGCAGCTGCTGGGGGAGAGGATTCTTTTGTTCGACGGCGCGATGGGGACGATGATCCAGCGCCTCGGGCTCGGCGAGGATGATTTCCGGGGGCGGGCATTCGCCGGTCACGATCGTCCGCTCAAGGGATGCAACGATCTGCTGAGCGTCACGCAGCCGGACGCGATCCTCGAAGTCCATACGGCCTACCTCAAGGCGGGCGCGGACGTCATCGAGACCAACACCTTCAACTCCAACGCCATCTCGCTCGCCGACTACGGCCTGGAGCCGCAGGCCTACGCGATCAACCTGGCCGCGGCACGGCTCGCGCGCCGGGCCGTCGACGCCTTTCCGCGCAAGCCCCGGTTCGTCGCCGGATCGATCGGACCGACCACGAAGACCGCGTCGCTGTCGCCCGACGTCAACAACCCGGCGTTTCGGGCGGTCACGTTCCGGCAGCTGGTCGACGCCTATTCCGAGCAAGTGCGGGGGTTGCTGGACGGAGGGGTAGACCTGCTCCTTCCGGAAACCAACATCGACACGCTGAACCTCAAGGCTTGCCTCTTCGCCATCGAAAGCGTCTTCGAAGAGAAAGGCTTTCGTGTGCCGATCTTCGTCTCGGCCACGATCACCGACCGCAGCGGCCGGACCCTCTCCGGGCAGACGCTCGAGGCTTTCCTGACCTCGATTTCTCATGTCCGCCTGCTCGCGGTCGGAATCAACTGCGCCCTCGGACCGGACCTGATGGCGCCCTACGCCGAGGAGCTGTCGCGCGGCAGCCCCCTGCTCACCTTCGCCTATCCCAATGCCGGCCTGCCGAACGAGTTCGGCGGTTTCGACGTCGGCCCGGAGGAGTTCGCTCGCTTCCTCGGAGACTGGGCGGCCCAGGGCTGGCTGAACCTCGTCGGCGGGTGCTGCGGCACCACGCCCGAGCACATCGCGGCGGTCGCGGAGGCGGTCGCCGGCCGCCCCCCGCGCGTGCCGCCCGCGCCGGACGGTTTCATGCATCTCAGCGGGCTCGAACGGCTGACCGTCCGCCCGGACTCGAATTTCATTCTGATCGGCGAACGCACCAACGTGGCCGGCTCGCGCAGGTTCGCCCGCCTGATCCGCGAGGAGCGGTACGAAGAGGCGCTGTCGGTGGCGCGCGAACAGGTCGAGGGTGGCGCCAATATCCTCGACGTCAACATGGACGAAGCCCTGCTGGATTCCCGCAAGGCGATGACCACGTTCCTGAACCACCTCGCCGCCGAACCCGACATCGCCCGCTTGCCGATCATGATCGACAGCTCCAGCTTCGATGTGATCGAGGCCGGGCTGCAGTGCCTCCAGGGCAAGGGCATCGTGAACTCGATTTCGCTCAAGGAAGGAGAGGAGGAGTTCAAGCGGCGCGCCCGGCTGATCAAGCGCTACGGCGCGGCGGTCGTGGTGATGGCTTTCGACGAGGAGAAGCAGGCCACCACGGCGGAGCACAAGGTCCGGATCGCCAGCCGCGCCCACAAGATCCTCACCGAGGAGATCGGGTTCGACGAAGCCGATCTGATCTTCGACCCCAACGTTCTCACCGTCGCCACCGGGATCGAGGAACACAACGATTACGCCGTGAGCTTCATCGAGGCCACGCGCGAGATCAAGCGGCGCTTTCCCCGTTGCCACGTTTCCGGGGGCGTGAGCAACATTTCGTTCTCGTTTCGCGGCAACGAAAGGGTGCGCGAGGCGATGCACGGGGCTTTTCTGTATCACGCGATCCGGGCGGGCATGGACATGGGGATCGTGAACGCGGGGCAGCTGGCAGTGTACGAGGAGATCCCGCCGGCGCTCCTGCAGCGGGTGGAAGACGTGATTTTCAACCGCCGGCCCGATGCCACCGAGCGCCTGATCGAGTTCGCGGAGCTGTTCCACGGCGAGCGCAAGGAAGCCGGCGAGACTCTGGACTGGAGAAAAGAAAGCGTCGAGCAGCGCCTGGCGCACGCCGTCATCCACGGCGTGATGGACGACCTCGAAAGCGACCTCGAGGAAGCTCTGGCGAAGCTCGGAAGTCCGCTGAAGATCATCGAGGGGCCGCTGATGGACGGCATGAACGTCGTCGGCGATCTGTTCGGCGAGGGCAAGATGTTCCTCCCGCAGGTCGTCAAGAGCGCTCGCGTCATGAAGAAAGCGGTCGCCTACCTGACGCCCCTCATGGAAGCCGAAAAGCGCTCGGTCGACGGGGAGCGGCGAACCCGACTGGTCTTCGCGACGGTCAAGGGAGATGTTCACGACATCGGCAAGAACATCGTCGGGGTCGTGCTCGGTTGCAACAACTGCGAGGTGATCGACCTCGGGGTCATGGTGCCCGCGGATCGTATCATCGAGACGGCGGTGCGGGAAAAGGCGGACATTATCGGCCTGAGCGGGCTCATCACCCCGTCGCTGGAGGAGATGGCGCACGTCGCCGGAGAGATGGAGCGGCGCGGCCTGCGGGTGCCCCTGCTCATCGGCGGGGCGACCACGAGCAAGCGGCACACGGCGGTGAAGATCGCCCCCGCTTATCGGGGAGAGACCATCCACGTCGTCGACGCGTCGCGCGCAGTGCCGGTCGTCGGCGCGCTCAGCCGGCCGGAGAGCCGGGCGGTTCTCGCCGAGCAGAACCGCAGGGAGCAGGAGGAGATCCGCAGGCAGTTCGCCAGCCGAAGCGCAGCCGGGCTGCTGACCTACGAAGAAGCGGCGCGGCGAAGGCTGCACACCGATTGGGACGAGCGCCACATCTGCGTTCCGGCGTTCATCGGGCGCAAAGTGCTCGACGATTTCCCGCTCGCGGAGCTGGTGCCCTATATCGACTGGTCGCCGTTCTTTCATGCCTGGGAAATCCGCGGGCGCTATCCTGACCTGCTGCAGGACCCGGCGCGCGGTCCGGCCGCCCGGGAGCTCCTGGCCAACGCCCGCACGCTGTTGCAGGAGATCGTCGACAAGAAGCTGATTCGCGCCCGCGGAGTCTACGGCTTTTACCCCGCGAACAGCGACGGCGACGACATCCTGGTTTACGAGGACGTGTCGCGCGGGCGCGTGCTCGCGCGCTTCCACACCCTGCGCCAGCAGAGGGAAAACCAGAGGGGCAGGCCTCAGCTGGCCCTGGCCGACTTCATCGCGCCGCTTTCCAGCGGAGTTCTGGACTACGTAGGGGCCTTCGCGGTCACGGCGGGGCACGGCGCGCAGGAACTGGCGTCGCGGTTCGAACGGGAGCACGATCAGTACAACGCGATCATGGTGAAGGCTCTCGCCGATCGCCTGGCCGAGGCCTTCGCCGAGTATCTGCACAAGCAGGCACGCGCCGATTGGGGCTACGGCAGGGACGAGCAGCTGACCTGCGAGGATCTGATCGCCGAGAAATACCGGGGCATCCGGCCGGCGCCGGGTTACCCGGCGTGCCCCGACCATACGGAAAAGGCGATTCTCTTCGAGCTGCTGCGAGCCGGCGAAGCGACCGGGATCACGCTGACGGAGAGCTTCGCCATGGTTCCTCCGGCTTCGGTGTGCGGCCTGTATTTCGCCCACCGCGAGGCCCGCTACTTCGCCGTCAACGCGATCGGCAGGGACCAGGTCGCTTCCTATGCAGCGCGCAAAGGCATGACGGTGGAGGAGGTCGAGCGCTGGCTGGCGCCGATCCTCGGCTACGATCCGCGGGAAAGAACCGCCGAGCGCCTTCAGCCCGGGTAAGGAACCGGAACGAGCTGACCGGCGCCGCTTCTGACGTCGGCCTCCCAGAGCTCGAGCAGCTTTCTCGCGATCGGCCCGGGCTTGCCGTCGCCGATCGGGCGGCCGTCCCATTCGACGACCGGGGCGATCTTGATGGAGCTCCCGATCAGCATCATCTCGGCCGCGGTCCGTCCCTCCTCCACGGGTATGTCGGCGACGCGCACAGCGCTGAGCTCCCCGTCTCGCACCAGGCGCTCAGCGAACTCGAGGACCCGCTGGATGGTGATGCCGGAAAGAATCGCATCGAAGGGCGGGTGGCGAAAGACGCGTTCCGGCGTAACGAACGCCACATTCATGTTCGAGCTCTCGGCCACCATGCCGCGCTGGTCGATGAAGATCCCGTTGTCGGCGCCGCGGTCGGCCGCTTCGAGCGCCACCAGCACGTTGGGGAGGTAGTTGGTGGACTTGATACGGGCGAAAAGAGGGGGCTTGATGGGAACCGTGCTCGTCACCAGCCTCATCCCCTCGCGGTAATAACGCTCGGGGTAGGTCTCCTGTTTGAAAACCACCACGTAGAAACTGCTACCCGCGCACTCCCCGGGACCCAGCGCAAATCCTCCCGGGCCGGCGGACAGCCAGTAACGCACGGATCCATCCTTCCTGCCGCCCGCGGCCGCGGTCTCCAGGATGATCTCTCGCAGGCGCTCCCGCGGGTAGGGGGGCGGAATCCTGGCTTCCCTGGCCGAGCGCAGCAGGCGGTCCAGGTGCGGGTCGAGCTGGTAAAGCATGCCGTTGACGAGCGCCGCCGTGTCGAAGACCGCGTGACCGCGATGCACCATGTGGTCGTCGAGGGGCACGAGCATCAACGCGGGGTCGGTTACGATCCCGCCGAGAACGCTCGAGTACATCGCGTAGAAATTGCCCGATCGCGGGTGAACCGCCCGGCTGAAGCGCGCCAGCGCTTCCGCCGAGGTGAAAATAGGAACGCTCGCCATGAGCCCTTGCTCCGGATTCCCCGCCGCTCCCGGAACGGACACCTTCTCGAGCGCCGCCTGCCGGCACCCCGCGGGCACACGAAAAGCGTTGGCCGGCAAAGGCCGCGCTCTCAGCTATCCAGCACGGGCTTCGGCAGCGTCACGAAAGGAACGCCCTCTTCTTCCAGCTCGGAGCGTTCCTCGGGCGTGGCCGTGCCGTGAATCGGCCGCTCCTCCGCTTTCCCGTAATAGATCTGCCTCGCTTCTTCGGCGAACCGGGGGCCGACGTCCTCGAAGTTCTCGCGGACGTAATGGTGCAGGCGGAGAAGCATCTCTTTGAGGTCGGCTGGCGAAGGCGTAGGCTCCGGAGCCGCCGCCCGAGGCATCGTCTCGGGGCGCTTCCGCACGGCACGATCTTCTTTTTTGACGTGCACGGCACAGGCGTGCGGCACCTTCTGCACTCGCGTTGTGCCGCAGGTAGGGCAGGAGATCTGCCGGTTCTTGGCTTGTTTCTCGAATTCCTCGAAGCTTGGGAACCAGCCCTCGAAGCTGTGCTTCTTTTTACAGACCAGGTTGTAGATAACCATGGAGCCTCTCTGGCTAGCATCATTAAGTTTCCGGGCTCGACTTGTCAAGGCCGGACCTTGCAAGCGATCCGGTCCGGTCGAGGCCGCTGCCCGGGAAGTGCCGCGGTTTGACGGCTCTTCGGCCCGTGTTACGATGGGGCTTCGATGGCGGCCGAGACCGTTTTTAGGATCGTGCGGAAAGTCGCGGAAATCCCGGCGGCCGAATGGGACCGTCTCGCCGGCGACCGCTCGCCGTTCCTGAAATGGGACTGGCTCGATACGCTGGAGCAGACCGGCTGCGCAGGGCCGGAGACGGGGTGGGTGCCGCACCATCTGGTGATCGAGCGGGGCGGGCGGGCGGTAGGCGCCTGCCCGATGTACCTCAAGCTCCACAGCATGGGCGAGTTCGTGTTCGACTATGAATGGGCGGAAGCCGCCCGTCGCTGCGGGATCGCGTACTATCCGAAGCTGCTGATCGGTGTGCCGATGACGCCGGTTACGGGCCCGCGGCTGCTCACGGACCCGGCCGAACCCCGCGCGCCGCTGCTGCGGCTCATGGGAAGGGCGCTCGCCAAGATCGCCCACGACAACAGGATATCGTCGGTGCACGTGAACTTCTGCCTGGAGGAGGAGAGCGAAGCCCTGGAATCGGCCGGGTTCCTGCCGCGGCTGGGAATCCAGTTCCACTGGCAGAACCGGAATTTTTCTTCGTTCGACGATTACCTCGCGAGCTTTCGCAGCGAGCGGCGCAACAAGATCAAACGCGAGCGCAGGGAGATCGCGGAGCGAGGCATCACGATTCGACCGGTCGAAGGGGCGGATCTCCGGCCGGGGTTGATGCGAACGATGTTCCGGCTCTACAAGGCCCACATCGACCGGCTGTACTACGGCAGGCAGTACCTCAACCGGGAGTTTTTCGAGGAGATCGGGGTGCGCTTTTCGGACCATCTATGTTTGATGGTGGCGGAGCGGGGGGGAAAAGTCATCGCCGGAACGTTCAACGTCCGCGACCGCACAGCCATGTACGGCCGCTACTGGGGAAGCTTCGAGGACCATCCGTTCCTGCACTTCAACGTTTGCTACTATTCCGCGATCGAGCATTGCATCCGGTCGGGTCTGCGCCGGTTCGAGGCCGGAGCCGGCGGGAGCTTCAAACAGCTTCGCGGGCTCGATCCCGAGCCGACGCGCAGCGCTCACTACTTCACCGACGAGCGCTTCCGCGGCGCTGTCGAGCGCTACCTCGAGCAGGAACGGAATCTCGTTCGCGAGAAGCGCGATGTGCTTCTCGAGCACAGCCAGCTCAAGACCGGGAGCAATTCTAAGTAGCAGATTTTCCGTGATTTCCTTGACTCTCCCCGGGCTTTCCATTAATTTCTGCGTGGAACCATGAAGCTCCCGGCCAAGAACGTGATCGAGCCGGTGATCTTTTTCGCCGCGCTGCTGGTGCTCTGGGAAATTTTGGTCGAGGTGATCAAGGTTCCCGAGTTCATCCTGCCTCCGCCGCGCGACCTGTGGCTGGCGCTGGTGAAGAAGCTGCCGATCCTGGGTAACCACGCGCTCATCACGTTCGTCGAGGCGGTCGGCGGCTTCGGGCTCTCGCTCCTGCTGGGCGTCGCCTTCGCAATCGCGGTGGTCTATTCGCGCCACCTCCAGAATACCATCTATCCGCTGATCGTGATCCTCTACGCCATGCCGAAGAGCGCATTCGCGCCGCTGATGGTGATCTGGGTCGGGTACGGCCTGTTCTCCAAGATCGCGATCGCGTTTCTCGTGGCGTTCTTCCCGATCGTGGTCAACACGGTGGTGGGGCTGAAAGAAGTCGAGCCGGAGCTGCTCGAGCTGGCGCGCATCAATCGCGGCTCGCAGTTCGACGTGTTCAAGAAAATCAGGCTGCCCAACTCGCTGCCCTACATGTTCGCCGGGATCCGCGTCGCGATCGTGCTTTCGGTCACCGGAGCGATCGTCGCGGAGTTCGTCGCCGCCAACGAAGGCCTGGGTTATCTGGTGCTTCAGGCCAACTACAGCCTCGACACCGCGTTCGCGCTGGTGATCTTGTTGATCCTCGCCCTACTTTCTCTCGGGCTTTTCTGGTTGATCGAGTTGGTGCAAAAGAGAGTCGCTCCCTGGAGCGCCGAGGTGCGCCAGGTCGAGGGCTCATTCTAACAGACGGAGGTCACATGACGATTTCTCGGCCGGGGTCGCGCATCGCATTGGGAGCCACGGGAGCGGTCCTGTTGTCGCTATGGGTTGGCGCCGCCGGGGCGGCGGAGCTCAAGCCGGCGACGATCCGCCTCGATTTCATCATCGGCGGGAAGCACGCGCCGTGGTTCGTGGCTCTGGAGAAGGGCTTTTATGCCAAACGCGGCATGGCCGCGACGATCCACGCGGGCTCGGGCTCGGCCGACACGGTGCGCAACATCGCCGCCGGGGGGGCCGACTTCGGGTTCGCCGACATGGCGACGGCGATCGTCGCGCGCTCGAGGGGGACGCCGGTCATCACGGTGGCGCAGCTCGGGTATGTCCCGGCGACGATCCTCTGGCGGGAAGACAGCCCGATCAAGACGCTGAAGGACCTCGAGGGGAAGTCCTGGGCGATCAGCCCGGGGCAGGCGCAATGGTACTTGATGCCCGCGTGGGCCCGGATCAACAAGATCAACTTCAAATCGATCCGCATTCAGGAGACTGCGGCGCCGCTGCAACCGGCCGCGCTCGCCACCCGCAAGGCGGACTTCATCGTGATGTACCGCGCGTCCAACGACGAAGTGGCCGAGCTGGCCGCCTCGAAGCAGGGCATCAAGCTGCAGCGCGTCTTCATGAAGGATACGGGGCTGGACATCTACGGCAGCGGGCTGGTCGTCAAGGACGACGACCTGAAGCGACGGCCGGATCTGGTGCGGGCCTACGTGGAAGGCACGATGGAGGGATTGCGCTACACCCGCGATCACCAGGAGGAGTCCCTGCAGATCCTGCTCAAACACAAGCCGGAGCTCGATCCGGCCCTGACCACCCTGCAGCTCAAGAACGCGCTGACCGAGGTCATGATCCCACCCGAATCGGTGGAGCACGGCCTCGGCTACATGAGAAAAGACATCATGGAGAAGACCGTGCGCATCACCAACGAATTCTTCGACGTCGCGCGAAAGGTCTCCGCCGCGGAAGTCTACACCAACCGGTTCATCAAGCGCTGAAGGCCTCGGGACCGCCGGATTCTCTCGTGCCGACGCTGATCGCCGTCCGGGACGTCTCGCGCACCTTCGCGAACGCCAGCAGAACCGTGAACGCCCTGGAGCGGGTGTCGTTCGAGATCCAGGCGGGCGAGTTCGTCTCTATCGTCGGCCCGAGCGGCTGCGGCAAGAGCACGCTGTTGAAGATCGTCTCGGGGCTTCTCCCGCCCTCGTCCGGTTCCGTGCTCGTCGCCGGGCACCCCGTCCGCGGGCCCCTGGAGAGCGTCGGCATGGTCTTCCAGTCTCCAGTCCTGCTCAAGTGGCGCTCGGTACTGGACAACATCATGCTGCCGGTGGAGTTCGCGCGGCTCGATTCCGCGAGCCACGTGGAGCGCGCCCGCGCCCTGGTCCGGCTGGTCGGGCTCGAGGGCTTCGAGGACATGTACCCGTACCAGCTCTCCGGCGGCATGCAGCAGCGGGTCTCGCTCTGCCGCGCGCTGGTGACCGACCCGCAGCTGCTGTTGATGGACGAGCCGTTCGGCGCGCTCGACGCGATGACGCGCGACGAGCTCGACCTCGAGCTGCTGCGCCTTTGGGAAGAAAGAAAGAAAACGGTGCTGTTCGTAACCCACAGCATTCAGGAGGCGGTGTTTCTCTCCGACCGCGTCTTGATCATGTCGGCGCGGCCCGGTAGATTGCTCCAGACTCTCACGGTGGACCTTCCGCGGCCGCGAACCATGGAGATGATGAGCTCTCCGATCCTCGCCGAAGCTTCGCTGAAGATCCGTGGCCTGCTGGCGACCGCCGCCGGCAATCCGGAGGCCGCGCGGGGATCGACGGTGTGATTTCCGCCGCTTCCTGCGCTATGATCGCTTTTTAAGGTTCACCAGCGGTCCGTCGCATGAAATCAGGCATGACCTATGCCCGGGCCGGTGTCAGCATCGATGCCGGCGAGGAACTGGTACGGCGCATCGGGCCGATCGCGGCAAAGACCAGGATCCGAGGCTTGCTGGCGGGCGTCGGCGGCTTCGGCGGGCTGTTCGATCTGAAGAGCCGGGGCTACCGCCACCCCGTTCTGGTGTCGTCGACCGACGGCGTCGGCACGAAGTTGAAGATCGCTTTCATGATGCGGCGCCACGACACCGTCGGGATCGATCTGGTCGCGATGGGAGTGAACGACATTCTGACTCAAGGGGCGGAACCGCTTTTTTTCCTCGATTATTTCGTCTGCGGCAAGCTCGACGTGAAGATCGCCGAGTCCGTCGTTCGCGGGATCGCCGAGGGTTGCCGCCGGGCGGGGTGCGCGCTGATCGGCGGTGAGACGGCGGAGCATCCCGGCGATTTCCCCAGGGGCCAATACGATCTCGCGGGCTTCGCGGTCGGCGTGGTCGAAAGGCGGAACGTCGTCGATCCGCGAATCATCGGCCCCGGCGACGTCCTGATCGGGCTGCCTTCGAGCGGCTTGCACAGCAACGGCTATTCTCTGGCGCGCAAGGTCCTGCTCGAGCTCGGGCGGCTCAAGCTGAGCACCCGGGTTCCCGAGCTGGGCCGGACTCTCGGGGAGGAGCTGCTCGAGCCCACCCGCATCTACACGGGCGTGATGAAGAAGCTTTGGTCGCGGCGCTGGATCAAGGGAGCGGCGCACATCACGGGCGGGGGAATCCCCGGAAACCTTCCGCGCATCCTGCCGCCGACGAGGCGCGCCCATATCGACGCTCGGAGCTGGCCACGGCCGCCGATCTTCGACCTGATCCGCCGGTTGGGGCGGATCTCCCGGGAGGAAATGGACCGAACCTTCAACAACGGCCTGGGAATGATCCTCGTCGCGGCGGAGCGGCGTGTCGCCGCGGTCACCGAAGCGCTCGAACGGATGGGCGAGAGATACTTTCTCGTCGGGGAGATCCGCAAGGGCGTCCGCGGAGTGGAGTTTGTCTCTTGAGGGGGAATCCATGGCGCGACGACTTCCGATCGCGGTATTGATCTCGGGCAGCGGCACCAATCTCCAGGCGATCATCGACGCGATCGCAGCCGGGAAGCTGGACGCCGAGATCCGGGTGGTGGTGAGCAACCGGGCGGACGCCTATGGGCTGGTCCGGGCGCGCAATCACGGGATTCCGACCGAGGTTCTCGACCACAAGAGCTACCCCAGCCGCGAGGCTTTCGACGAAGCCGTCGTCGAGATCCTGCGGGCGCGCGGCGTCGAGCTGGTGGTGCTCGCGGGCTTCATGCGCCTGCTCTCGCCGGTCTTCGTCAAAGCGTACTCGAACCGGATCATGAACATCCATCCGGCCCTGCTGCCGTCGTTTCCGGGGCTCCACGTGCAGAAAAAGGCGCTGGAGCACGGGGTGCGCTTTTCCGGGTGCACGGTCCATTTCGTCAACGAGGCGTGCGACGAAGGGCCGATCATCATTCAGGCGGTGGTGCCCGTGTACCCGGACGACAGCGAGGAATCGCTCGCGTCCCGCATCCTCGAGCAGGAGCACCGGATCTACCCTCGCGCAATTCAGCTCTACAGCGAAGGCCGTCTCGAGGTGCTCGGGCGCAGGGTGCTGGTGAAGGGGTGGCCCCGCAGCGAGAACGCGGTGCTGATCGAGCCGCCCCTCGAAGGATGAAGAAGCTCAAGGCCGCACGCGTCCTCGTGGCCAAGCTGATGGTCAGCGGCGGCCTCCTCGCCTATTTCCTGACGCGCATCGATCTCGAGCGCTTCCTCGGCACGCTGGCGGCCGCGGATTTCTCCTACATCGTGCTGGCGCTGGGAGTCTACCTGACGACGCAAACGATCAGCGCGGCCCGCTGGGCGGTGCTTGCCCGGCCGCTGGGCTTCGAGATCCGCTTCCGGAACTTCCTCGTATACTACCTGATCGGAATGTTCTTCAACCTTTTCGCTCCAGGGACCGTCGGAGGGGATGTCAGCCGGGTCTACTATCTCGCTCGCGACGGGCGGCAGAGCCGGGCAGGAGGCGGGGCGGGCTCGACGCTTCACTCGGTCGTGTCGGTTCTCATGGATCGGGCCGTCGGTATGGTCGTTTTACTCTGGCTGGGGGCCCTCGGCCTGGCGCTCTTTCCGCAGTTCGCGGTTCCCGCTGCGATCCGCTCGCTGACGTTCGCGCTCGCCGGGGCAGGGGCGGTCGCCGCCGTGCTCGTGCCGTTTGTCCGGCTCGTCCTGCCACCCAACGGCCACGCGCTCGTGAAAAAGCTCCGGATCGCCCTGGGCGGCTACCGCGATCGGGTGCGCTCGATTCCGCAGGCGGTTCTGCTTTCGTTCGTGGCTCACGTGATGCAGGCCTGGATGCACGTCGTCATGGGCTGGGCCCTGCACGTGGAGATCCCGTTCGCCTACGCGATCATCCTCTATCCGCTGGTCGGCGCGTTCTCGGCCATCCCGGTCAGCCTGAACGGGATCGGGCTGCGCGAGGGGGGGTACATTTTCATGCTCGGCGTGATCGGTTTCGGTTCGGAAACCGGCATCGCGTTCGGGCTCCTGCTCCTGCTGATCGTGGCGGTCGACAGCCTGATCGGCGGAGTCGTCTTCCTGCTGCGGCGCGGGCCGGCCCCGGCCGTCATGGCGGCGGAAGCGGAGATCAGGTCAGATAGCGTATAAAGGCGGTCGCGAGACCGAGGAAAGAGAGAAAGCCGAGAGCGTCGGTGAGGCCGGTCACGATGATTCCGGAACCCAGCGCCGGGTCGAACCGCAGCGCCTTCAGGAGGAGCGGAATCACCGCACCGCTCAACCCCGCGACCAGGCCGAGGTTGAGGACCATCGCGCAGGCCAGGACCAGTCCGAGAATCGGGTTGCCTTTCCACAGGAAAGCGGCGAGCGCGATGACTGAGCCCGCGGCGACCGCCAGGCACACGTTCACCGAGACCTGGCGCAAGACGGCCTTCCACGCCGACGAAAACTCGAGCTCGCCGAGCGCGATCGCCCGGATGATCACCGTGGCGGTTTGCGTCGCCCCGTTTCCCCCCACCCCCGCGACGATCGGCATGAACGTGGCGAGCGCGATCAGCTCGTGCAGGGTTCCCTCGAACAAGGCGATGATCGAGGCCGCCAGCGTGGCCGTGGCCAGGTTCAGGATGGTCCACGGAAGCCGCATTCGGATCGATCGGCCGACGGGCGTAAAGACCCGGTCCTCCTCGGCCAACCCGGCCATCTTGTACATGTCCTCGGTGCTTTCCTCGTTGATGATGTCGATGACGTCGTCGACGGTGATGATTCCCTGCAGCCGGCCCTCCTGATCGACGACCGGCAGCGCCAGCAGCTCGTACTTCGCGACCAGCCGTGCGGCTTCCTCCTTGTCGGTCATCACGTCGGCCTTGATCGGGTCGACGATCATCATCTCCCTCAACGTGCGGTCCGGAGGCGCGATGACCAGATTGCGGATCGGCACGACGCCGACGAGCACGCCCGCGTGGTCGACGACGTAGAGGTAAAAGAAGGTCTCGAGCTCCCCGCGTTCGCGGATCCTGTCGATCGCTCCCTGAGCGGTGGTCTCCGGAGGCAGCGCCATGAAATCGGTCGTCATGATCCGGCCGACGCTGTCTTCGGGGTAACTGATCAGCTCGCGGACCTCGGCGCTCCGGTCGGGATCCAGCAGGGAAAGAACGTTCTCGCGTCGCTCCTCGGGCAGGCTGTCGATGAAGGTGACGGCGTCATCCGGATCGGCGCGAACGATGAGGCGCGCCACCTTCTCGTCGTCGATCAGGGCGAGGATGTCCGGCAGGAGCTCCGGGGGAAGCTCCTTGAGCGTCTTTTCAGCGCGCCTGGCGAAAAAAAGGATATCGAACAGCTGGCGGATCTCGGGAGGCTGGAGCCCCTTGAACAGAAGGGCGATGTCGGCGGGGTGACTCTTGCCGATCACCCGCAGCACGCGATCGGGCGTTGCGGTTCGCAGCATCGCGCGAAACGTTTCCTGATCGAGCTGCAGCGTTCGGAAATTGTTCGCCTGCGTCGCCATCCCGTTCTTTCTTAACCATTGCCAGCCGTATTTTGCAATCCGCCGCGCGGGAGCGATCGCTCCCGCGCACGCCGGGGAGCAGGCGGAGACTCGACCGGGGGGTCCCTGCGGGCAGCCCTTAAAGGGGCGTGGCGGATTTGCTATGGTTGATCCGTTTGAGCAAAGGAGAGCCAACGCCATGATCCCGAAGCGATTCTCGTTGGGCGTGTTGCTCGGTGCGGCCGTCGGGTCGGTCTGCTCGGCGCTGTCGCCGCAAGGCGGTCCGGGAATCTCTGCGGCGACTGCCGGAAATCCGGCGGGACTCGAGCACCGGCCGCCTTCGTTCGCGGCGATCGCGAAAAGGACCATGCCGGTCGTCGTCAACATCTTCACCACGACCCAGAAGAGCGGCCGGAGCGGGTCCGGCGACCCGATCGACGAGTTCTTCGGCCGGTTTTTCGGGGAGTCGGCATGGCCCGAATCGACCCAGCGCAGCCTCGGTTCCGGAATCCTCATCAGCCGAACGGGCGAGATCCTGACCAGTTACCACGTGGTCAAGCACGCCGACGTCATCAAGGTCAGGCTCGCCGATCAGACCGAGTACGACGCCCGGCTGGTGGGAAGGGACACGCGCACGGACCTGGCGCTGATCCAGATCAGAAAGCCTCAGGCGGCGCTTCCGGTCGCCCGTCTCGGCAGCTCGAGCCAGCTCGAGGTCGGCGATTGGGTGATGGCCATCGGGAACCCGTTCGGGCTGGAGCACACCGTGACCGCCGGCATCGTCAGCGCCAAAGGCCGCGCCATCGGCGCCGGGCCCTACGACAGCTTCATTCAAACCGACGCGTCCATCAATCCCGGCAACAGCGGCGGCCCGCTGATCAACGCACTCGGGGAAGTGGTCGGAGTCAACAGCGCAATCTTCAGCCAGGGCGGCGGCAACATCGGTATCGGCTTCGCGGTTCCCATCGATCTCGCCAAGAAGGTCGTCGATCAGCTCAGGAAGAACGGGCGGGTGGTGCGCGGCTGGCTCGGCATCCGCGCGAACGACGCGGCAGCCAACGGTCCGAGAGGCGGCGCCGGAGAGGTCCCGGTCGTAACGGAGGTGGCGGAAAACAGTCCTGCCGCGGAAGCAGGCATCAAGCCGGGCGACTTCATCGTCGAGCTGAACGGCAGACCGCTGTCGAAGAGCAGCGATCTGCGCCAGCTGATCGCCGACACGCCGCCCGGGCAGAAGGCGACCCTGAAAGTGATTCGCGGAAAGCTGGAGCGCGTGGTTCGGGTGAAGATTGGCGAGCTGCCCGATGACGCCGACACGCCGCAGCCGGCGGAAGCCAAGGATGCCGAGCTGGGCCTGCGCGTGCAGCCGATCACGCCGGAAGCGGCCCGCCGGCTGGGGCTGAGCTCGACCAAGGGTGTGCTGGTCGTGGAAGTCCAGCCGGGAAGCCCCGCCGATCAGGTCGGAATCGAGCCGGCGGACGTGATCCGCGAGGTGAATCAGCGACCGGTCAACGGGGTGAAGGACTTCGCAAAAGCGGTGCGCCAGGGCCGGCGCGGCGATCGCATCTTGCTCCTTGTGCAACGAGGCGACAACGCGGTATTCTTCGCAGTGAGGCGCAAGACCTAGGAGGCTCCATGTTTGGATTCGGGCTCCAAGAACTGCTGGTGATCCTGGTGATCGCCCTGGTCATCTTCGGTCCGAGCAAGCTCCCCCAGATCGGCAGCGGGCTCGGAAAGGCGATTCGCGACTTCAAGAAAGGAGTCAGCGGCGACGACGGCGAGGAGGCGGGCAAGACCACCCCGAAGGAAAATCAGAACCCGTCCAAGGACCTTCCCCCCTGAGCCGGCTCGCCCGTCGTGAGCGCCGCCGGCTCGAGTCGCCTGTGCGGTCGATCGGCCGGAAATCCCGCCTACTACTAGATGTAGCCGCGGCCGTCTTTCCTGACGCGATGCCCTTTCAACCCGATCGGCGGCCGCAGGTGACCGTTCGCCAGCTTGGTCCCTACCAGGACGGTGTACAGGGAGGACTTGGAAAGCTTGTAGATCCGCTCGACGGTGAGATCGGTCGCTTCGATGAACGGTTTGAGGCGGAGGTTGGTGCGCCATCCAAGCCGGCGCGTGAACGGATCGAGCGCTTCGGTGAGCGATCCGAGAACCGGGACATCGGTCGTGAAGTGGTTGACGATCACGATCTTTCCTCCCGGCTTACAGACCCTTTTCGCCTCTGCGATCATCCGCACCGGATCCGGGACGACGGTTACGACGTGGAACGCCATCACGTAGTCGAACGCGTTGTCCGGAAACTGCAGGTTCAGCGCGTTCATCTGCATCACCTTTACGTGGGTCCAGCCGTTCTTGCGGATTTTCTGCCGGGCACGCGCCAGCATGTCGGGAGCGAGGTCGATCCCGATAACGTCACAGTGGCGGGGATAAGCCGGGAAAGAGGTGCCGGTTCCCGCCCCCACTTCGAGGATACGGGAGCCGGGGGGCAGGTTCAGGTCTTCGATGACGCGCTGTAAGCGCGGATAAAATATCTTGCCAAAGACTTTATCGTAGAGCGGGGCCAGATCCGAATAGATTTTACTCCGGTGCGCTTCGATCTCACCCATGGGCCATCCCCGTTGCGGAAAATAGCTCAAGCATCCCGGATGTCCCGAGACTGTTTCTTGAAGAAGAGGGAAATATCCCGCCTTCGAAAGCGCCACTGCTTGCCTTTCTTGAAAGCAGGAAGAATGTTCTTGCGGGCAAACTCGTTCACCGTATCGGGGCTCACATCCAAGATAACGGCAACTTGCTTGCTGTTCAACAGCTCCTCTTCTCTTTCCACCATAAAACCCCCTCGGAGAAAAACCGCGGGCGTATCAGGCGCGGGAAAAAAGTTTTTTCCTTCTAACAAGTTCGCGCCGGACTGTCAAGGCAACTTTCGCTCCCCCAGGCCCTCGGCGGGGCGACGGTCGGGCCTCGCCCGACTGAGGAAATCGCCGGCTTGCGGCCCAGGAACGCTTCCTTTAGCATGGAGCTGAAATGCCAGCTCCGGGACCGTTGCGGTTTGTTCATGCGGAAAGTTCTTAAGTTTTTCGGCTTTGCTTTCACGACGTTTGTTCTGTTTATCGCGGTGGTCCTGGCCGCGTTCTACTATCTGGTGCAGATTGGCGAGTTGCGCCGCTTCCTCGTGAGGGAGATCGAGCGCGAAACCGGGCTGCGAGTGGAGCTGGGCCAGGCGCGCGTGGAGCTGGGCTGGATCACCGGCGCCAGCTTCCGCGACCTGGCGCTCTTCGAGGCGGGCGGACCGCGGCCGATTCTCACGGCTGCGGAACTGACCGCGCGCGTGGCTCTGGCCCCGCTTCTGCACCGGCAGCTGGATTTCTACGAGATCCGGATCGACCGGCCGGCGGGGGTTCTGGTGAGGGAAAAGGACGGCCGGGTTCCCCTGATCGACAAGCTGCTCAACCTCCCCTTCCTCGCGCAAGGCGACGCGCGGCTGAGGCTCGATCTGCGATCGATCAAGGTCTCGGGCGGCGACCTGAAGCTTGTCGACCTCCGGCGGGGAAGCGGTCAAGAGATCCTCCTGCACGATGTCCAACTGACGCTCGAACGACTCCGCAGCCGAACGGAGGCGAGCCGGGCCGAGCCGCGGACCGGTGTCGCGGGCTCCCGGCCTCCGGTGCGAGGAGGGGTAGCCTTCTCGGTCGCGAGCGGCGTCAGCTCCGGCAATTGGCGGACGGCGCTGCGCGCAAACGGCCGGGTCATCGCGACGGAAGACGCGGCAGACCTGCGAAAAGCCTACTGGCAGGGCGAGCTTCAGCTGGCGGATCTGCCGGCCGGTATGGTGCGCGAGCAGCTCGGCGAACGGTTTTCGATCCGCTCGATCGACGGTTTTCTCTCGCCGCGGCTCCGCTTTGAAGGGACCCCCGCGACCCGACTGCTGGTGAAAGGCACCGTTCCTTTCCGGCGCCTGTCGATTGAGGCCCCGGATTGGTTCCGGGGGCCGCTCGCTCCGGGCAGCGGCACGGCGGAGATCGACGTCAGCTGGCAACCGTGGGATCTCCATGTCACCGACTTCAGTCTCCGCTCGAACGAGCTGCGGTTGAGGTTCCGCGGCGAGGTTCGGTCGCTGGACAGCGAAAATCCCCGGTTGCGGTTCGCGGCTACCGTAGCCCGAACGCCGTTCGTCGTGCTGCGTAAGTACCTTCCCGCCGCGCGCTGGGCGCCCGAAGTCGAGCGCGTCGTCGCCGCCATCGAGGAGGGCGAGGTCTCGATAAAGTCGGCAACGGGCAGCGGGACGCTTTCCGAGCTCTCGGGGGGCGGGAAAGCCTATCCGTGGGACCGCGTGTCGCTCGAGGCGGAATTCGCCGGCGTGGGGGGCCAGCTCACTCCCTGGTCGCCCTTGCCGTTTCGCCGGGTGCGCGGCAGCCTCAAGGCGGAAAAGGGGCTGCTTTCGGTTGCGGGCGTCGGAGGCGAATACGGCCAGTCGCGCCTGGTACAGGCGAACGGATGGTACGGGCTTTCGCCGCCCGCGAGCGGCGCGTTCGCTTTCCAGGTACAGGCCGTGATCGACCTCGCCGAGTTGAAAGAGGTCGTTCCGCCCGATCGGCTCCCGGGCCGGCTGGCTTCCGCCCTCGCTTCGATTCGCCAGATCGCAGGGTCGGCCACGGTTTCCGCCGGTGTGAAAAAGGCGGCGCGGGGAGCGGTCGAGTGGGAAGGCGACGTGGCGCTGGATCGGGCCCGGCTGCGGGCCGGGGACGTTTCGCTTGCCGAGCTCCGCGGCTCGGTCCGCCTTGCCCCCGCCGAGATCAGAGCGGAGAAGATCTCGGCGCTGCTGGACGGGTCGCCCGTGCAGATTCGGCTGGGACTGCACGAGTACACGGCGCCGAACGGCTCCTTCGACCTGGTGATCGCTTCCGGCGGCGTCCGGGCGGAGGTCGTGTCGCGCCTGCTCGATCTGGGCGACCCGGCTCGGAGCAGCGGCCTGGTGCGGGGCTTCGTGCGGTACCGCGGGCCGCTGACGGGTACGGAGAATCGTCGGTTCTCGGGAGAGCTCGACCTGGCCAACGTTCAGCTCATGACCAGGCCGCTGCTCCAGCCCCTGCGCGAGCTCAACGGGAAGGTCCGGATCGAGGAGGCGGGAATCGAGGTGGAAAATCTCAAAGGGCTGC
This sequence comes from Candidatus Zixiibacteriota bacterium, assembly GCA_035574315.1. Classification (NCBI taxonomy): domain Bacteria; kingdom Pseudomonadati; phylum Candidatus Zixiibacteriota; species Candidatus Zixiibacteriota bacterium. The sequence goes on along the minus strand of DATLYW010000048.1, from coordinate 254,575 downwards.
TCGCGGGATTTCCGGTCACCTTCAGCGGCCGATGGCGTTATCGTGAGGAGCCGCGGCTCCTTTTCGATTTCGCGGCTCCGAATCTCGATCTGGGCTACCTCTTCGCGCAGATCGATCCGGAATCGAGCGAGTTTTACGCGAAGCTCCGCGCCTCCGGACGGATTCGACTGGGCCGGGGTCGCCTGAAGGCGTTCGAATTCTCGGACTTCAGCTCCGATGTCGTCATCGACCGCCGGGTCTGGAAGCTCGACCGCGTGACCATGCGCGCCGCGAGCGGAGCCATCGAGGGGACGGTGACCGTTGCAGACAGGCCGGACGTCCTCGCCTTCAGCATCGACTCGCGGCTTCAGGCGGTGCCTGTGCAAACGTTGCTGCGCTGGCTGGAGATCGAGAACGCGGAGATGACGGGCAAGGCTCACGTCAAGGGGAGCCTGGAATCGATTGGCAAGGACGGGGCGGAGCGGAAGCGCAACCTGAACGGGGCCTTCCACCTGCGGATCGAGGACGGCACCATCCAGCGTTTCCGCATCCTGATCCAGATCCTCAACCTCCTGGACCTTTCGCGCTGGTTCACCTTGAAGCTCCCCGATCTCACCAAACAGGGGATCCGCTTCCGCAGTATCACGGGCGATTTCAGGGTGGAAAAAGGAGTGTACACGACGCAGAATCTCGTCGTGGACAGCGACGATCTGCGCATGACCGGATCGGGGAAGATCGACGTGCCCAACGACAATATCGATTTCGTCATGGCGGTGCGCCCCTTCGCCGGGATCGACACCGCCATCAGCTCCATACCGCTGATCGGGCGCGGCATCGCGGCGATCAAGAATTCCTTTCTGGTGGCCAGCTTCAATATCAACGGGCCGATCGACGATCCGACCATCACGCCGGCGCCGCTGAGCACGCTTTCGGAAGTCTTCTTCAGCGTTCTCGGAGTGCCGAAGAAGCTGATTCCCTTTATCGGCGAGGAAAACAAGGGGACGCCTGCCGGAGCCGAGCCGGGAGGGCCCCGGGAAGAGGCGAGGCCGCCGGCGGCGCCGTGAAAAACGAAATCGTTCTCTACACCCGGAAAGGTTGCTGTCTCTGCGAGGAGATGAAAGAGATCGTACGTTCAGTGACGGCCCGTCGCGCGCTGGACTGGCGCGAGATCGACGTGGACGAGGACGAGACGCTGCGCGAGCGCTACGGCCACGAGGTGCCTGTGCTGTTCGTGAACGGCCGCAAAGCGTTCAAGTATCGCGTGACCGCAAAGGAGCTGGAACGGCATTTGAGCCAAAGGGCCTGAGCGGTCCGTCGGCTGGACGGCTCGGGGCTCGAAGGAGAAGAGATGGCCAGTCCAATCGTCTGGTGCGACATTCCGGTCGTCGACCTGGAGCGCGCGATCCGTTTCTATTCCGCGGTGCTCGGAGCAAAGGTCGAGAAGCGCGAGCTCGGCGGAGCGGTGCTAGGGGTCCTGCCCCACCGGGACGGCGAGACGGGAGGCTGTCTGCTCGCGGGCGGCGCGCATGCCCCGTCGGCGCACGGGCCGACGGTCTACCTCAACGCGAACGGCCGGCTGGACGACGCGATCGCCGCGGTGGAGCCCAACGGCGGCAAGGTGCTCGAGCCGAAACGCTCGATCGGCCCGTTCGGCTTCCGCGCCATCGTTCTCGACAGCGAGGGGAACCGCCTGGCGCTGCACTCCGATTGAGTGCGGCGCTACTCCCCGTCGACGCGGCGTCTGGGCCGGTCCGACTGCGCGAGGATTTTCTTCCGCAGGCGGATCGATTGCGGAGTCACCTCGATCAGCTCGTCGTCGGCGATCCATTCGATCCCGTCCTCGAGCCCCATCTCCCGGTGCGGCGTGATGAGGATGTTCTCGTCGCGTCCGGCGGCGCGGATGTTGGTCAGCTTTTTCTCCCGGCAGACGTTGACGTTGAGGTCGGCGGCGCGCGAGTACTCGCCGACGATCATTCCCTCGTAAACCCGCGCCCCCGGCGGGATGAACATCGCCCCGCGCTCCTGCAGGTGGAAAACCGCGTAGGGCGTGGCGACTCCTTCGCGGTCCGCGACCATCGCTCCGTTGGCGCGCGCCTGAATGGGGCCGTGCCACGGCATCCAGCCGTCGAAAAGGGCGTTCGAAATGCCCGTACCCCGGGTGTCGGTCAAGAAGCGGCCGCGAAAGCCGATCAGGCCGCGGGAAGGGACCGTAAACTCGAGGCGCACGCGGCCCGAGCTCCCGGTGTTCATCTTGACCATCTTTCCCTTGCGGACGGCAAGCAGCTGGGACACCACGCCGATGAACTCCTCCGGGATGTCGACCACCAGGAGCTCCGTCGGCTCGTGGAGCACCCCCCCGATCTCGCGCGTGACCACGGCGGGTTTTGAGACCATCAGCTCGTAGCCCTCGCGGCGCATCGTCTCGATGAGGATGGCGAGCTGGAACTCGCCCCGCCCGGTGACCTGGAAGGCGTCGGGCTGCCCCGTTTCCGCGATCCTCAGGCTGATGTTCTTCTTCTGCTCAAGGAACAGCCGCTCGCGGAGCTGGCGCGAGGTGACGAACTCGCCCTCGCGGCCGGCCCACGGCGAGGTGTTGGCGCTGAAGATCATCGCGATCGTCGGCTCGTCGACACGCAGCGGCGCAAGCGCCACGGGACGCTCGGGGTCGGCCAGGGTATCACCGATCGTGATGTCCTCGATGCCGGCCACCGCCACGATATCGCCCGCCTCTGCCGACGCGACCTCGACCCTTTTCAGACCGTCCCAGGCGTAGATCCGGGTGACCTTCACGGCCGCCCGCGTTCCGTCGGCCCGGCAAAGAGCGTACGGCCCGGGCGTCAGGCGGCCGCTCTTGATCCGGCCGATTGCCAGCCGGCCAACGTAATCGTTGTAATCGAGGTTGTTGGCTTGAAACTGCGCCGGCGCGTCGGGATCGACCGCCGGCCCGGGAAGCGTGTCCACGATCAGCTCGAAGAGCGGCTCGAGATCGACGCCTGGCCGCGCGAGGTCGCGCGTGGCCGTGCCGGCGCGCGCGTTGGTGTAAACCACGGGGAAGTCGAGCTGGTCCTCGGTCGCCTCGAGGTCGATGAACAGATCGTAGATCTCGTCCAGCACCTGCCGGGGCCGCGCGTCCGGGCGGTCGATCTTGTTGATACAGACGAGCGGCGGAAGGCTCGATTCCAGCGCTTTTTTCAGGACGAAGCGGGTTTGCGGCAGCGGCCCCTCGGAGGCGTCGACCAGCAGCATGACGCCGTCCACCATCGCCAGGGTCCGTTCCACCTCGCCTCCGAAGTCGGCGTGCCCGGGCGTGTCCACGATGTTGATCTTGATCCCGCGGAAGCGAACGGAGGCATTCTTGGCCATGATCGTGATGCCACGCTCGCGTTCGAGCTCCATCGAGTCCATGACGCGCTCCGCCACCGGCTCGTTGGCGCGAAAGATGCCGCTCTGGCGGAGCAGGCCGTCGACCAGCGTGGTCTTTCCGTGGTCGACGTGCGCGATGATCGCGATGTTGCGGACGTCCGGGCGCCGGGCGAGAGTCGGCGAAGTCATGCGTGCTTTATCGGGGACCAGCCGCTCCTTGTCAAGCGCGCCGGCGCGCCACGCCGCCAAAAAGACGTTTTCTTGCTTCGCCTGGCGCCGTGGAGTATTTTTAACGTTCAGGCCCATGGGGCGGTTGATCATCTACCTGCGGCGCTACCGCGCGCGCTACCTGCTCGGCGCCCTCTGTCTCGTTGCCACCACGACGCTGGTCATGTGGATCCCATGGTGGATGCGCGAGGCGGTGCGCGCCATCGAGCACGGCGGGCCGCTGAGGGACGTCGCCTTCTACGCCGGCTTGATCGGCGCTGCCGCGGTGGCCCAGGGGATCGTGCGCACCTGGTCGCGCGCCCTGATCTTCAACGCCGGGCGCAACGTCGAGTACGACCTGCGCAACGACCTGTTCGCTCACCTACAGAAGCTGCCGCCGTCCTTTTACCATTCGCAGCGCACAGGGGACCTGATGTCCCGGGTGATCAACGACATCTCGGCCGTGCGCGTGATGCTCGGGCCGGGGATCCTGAACTTCGTCAACGCGCCGCTCTACTACGTCTACGCGCTCGCCCTGATGTTCTCCATCGACGCGCGAATGACGCTGGCCGCGCTCGCGCCGTTTCCGCTGCTGATCTTCGCGGTGCGGCGCTTCCGCGGCCGGATTCTCAAGAGCTCCCTCGAGGTGCAGCAGCAGATGTCGGTCTTGAGCAGCCACGTACAGGAGAACCTGAGCGGCATGCACGTCGTCAAGGCGCACGCGCAGGAGGCCCATCAGACGCAGCGCTTCGTGGAGCTGAACGACGTTTACCAGGAAAAGAGCCTGGAGCTCGCCCGGATGCGCGGCATCATCACGCCGGTGATGCAGGGGGTGAACGGGCTCACGGTGCTGGTGGTGATCTGGTACGGGGGAATGAGGGTGATCCGCGGCGACATTCTGGTAGCGGACATCGTCGCTTTCGTGGCTTACCTGAACGTGCTCGCCTGGCCGACGGCCGCGTTCGGCTGGATGCTCTCGCTGATCGAACGCGGCCGCGCGGCCATGGAGCGGCTGGAGGAGATCTTCAAGATCCAGCCCGAGATCGCCGAGCCCGCCGAGCCGGTCAAGGTGACCGGGCTGGAACGCGGCATCGAGGTCCGCGACGTGACTTTCGCCTACGATCGGCAGAAGAACGGCCGTCCGGCGCTGCGCGACGTCAACCTGCTCCTGCCCAAGGGTCGAACCGTGGCCCTGGTCGGGCGGATCGGCTCGGGGAAGAGCACCCTGGCGCAGCTTCTCCCGCGGCTCTTCGATCCGGCTTGCGGCACGATCCTGTGGGACGGGCAGGACCTCCGCCGCCTGTCGCTGCGCGACCTCCGGCAAACGATCGGCTACGTGCCTCAGGACCCGTTCCTGTTCTCGACGTCGCTCAGGCGCAATCTGACCTTCGGGCGCGAGGACGTCGGGGAAGAAGAGCTCGAGCGCGCCGTCCGGTTGGCGCGGCTCGACCGCGATCTCGAGGCTTTTCCGGACGGGCTCGACACGGTCGTCGGCGAACGCGGGGTGACGCTCTCGGGCGGCCAGAAGCAGCGGGCGACGCTGGCCCGCGCGCTGGTGATGGATCCCCCGGTGCTCATTCTCGACGACTGCCTGTCGAGCGTCGACGCCCAGACCGAAGCCGAGATCCTCGCGGGCATCCGATCGATCCTCAAGCAGAAGACCTGCCTCATCATCTCCCACCGGATCTCCGCCGTGAAGGATGCCGACGAGATCCTCGTGATGGACGAGGGCGAGATCGTCGAACGGGGGAACCATGAGGATCTGATCCGCAGGGGCGGGGTGTACGCGGAGATCTACGAACAACAGCGTTTGACGGAGGAGCTGGAGCGGATCTAGATGGACCCGGTGGAGCAGCGCGAAGAAAGCCTCGGCCGCGCCTACGACGCCCGCCTGATCAGGCGCCTCTGGGCCTTCATGCTTCCGTACCGGCGGCTGTTCTGGCTCGCGATGCTGCTCCTCCCGCTGCAGCAGGCGTTCGGACTGGCACAGCCCTATCTGATGAAGGTCGCGATCGACCGCTTCATCGCGGCCAGGGACTTCTGGGGGCTGCAGAACGTCGGCCTGCTATTTCTCGGTGCGCTCGCCGGCGAGGTCGCGACGCTCTTCTTCCATTACTACCTCACGATGCTGGTGGCGCAGCGGTGCCTGGCGGATCTGCGCGTGGCGATCTTCTCGCACGTGCAGAAGCTGCCGATGGGCTATTTCGACCGCAACCCCGTAGGCAGGCTGGTGACGCGGATGACCACCGACGTCGACGTGCTCCAGGAGATGTTCTCGTCGGGGGTCATGACGCTGATCTCGGACTTCGTCATGGTCGCCTGGATCGTCGCGATCATGTTTTACCTCGACGTCGGCCTCGCTCTGGTCTCTCTGGCGTTGATCCCGCCCATGGCGCTGGCGATCAACTTTTTCCGCGTCAAGGCGCGCCAGACCTACCGCCAGATCCGGGAGCGCATCGCGCGGATCAACGCCTATCTCGGCGAGGCGATCACCGGGATGGCGGTGATCCAGCTCTTCGCCCGGGAGGCGCGAAGCTACCGGGAGTTCGACGCGCTCAACGCCGCTCACCGCGACGCTTACCACATGTCGAACCTGTACGAAGCGGCGCTCTACTCGATGGTGGAAGCCGCGGGCTCCGTGAGCGTGGCGCTGCTGCTCTGGTGGGGCGGCGGCGAGGTGCTGCACGGCGCGGTCGGCATCGGCACGCTGGTCGCGTTCAAGGAGTACATCCACCGCTTTTTCGTTCCCTTGCGGGACTTCAGCCAGAAGTACGCGGTCCTGCAGTCGGCGATGTCGTCGGCCGAAAGGATTTTTCAGCTCCTGGACACGCCGGTCTCGATCGCCAGCCCGAAGCGCGCGGTCGTTCCCAGACCGTTTCGCGGGGAGGTGGTGTTCGACGATGTCTGGTTTCATTACAGGCCGAACGAGCCGGTGTTGAAAGGGGTGAGCTTCCGCATCGAGCCGGGGGAGCGGGTGGCGGTCGTCGGGGCGACGGGGTCGGGAAAAACGACCACGATCAAGCTGCTCAATCGCTTCTACGAGATCCACCGCGGCTCGATCCGGGTGAGCGGCGTCGACGTGCGCGACTGGGACCTGCACGCGCTGCGGCGACACATCGGCGTGGTCCTGCAAGACGTCTTTCTCTTTTCCGGAGACGTGGCGAGCAACCTCCGTCTCGGCGACCGCTCGATCCCCCTGGAGCGGGTGGTCGAGGCGGCTCGCCACGCGAACGCCGAAGGCTTCATCCGGAAGCTGCCGCAGGGCTTCGCCTCCCAGGTGCGGGAGCGCGGCAGCAACTTCTCGGCGGGCCAGCGCCAGCTTCTATCCCTCGCTCGCGTGCTGGTCTTCCAGCCGGACATCCTCGTCCTGGACGAGGCGACCTCGAGCGTCGACACGGAGACCGAGGCGCTGATTCAAGACGCGCTGGAGAAGGTGATGCGCGGCCGCACCTGTCTGGTGATCGCCCATCGGCTCTCGACGATCCGCAACGCCGACCGGATCGTCGTGCTGCACCACGGGGAAGTGCGCGAGAGCGGATCGCACGGGGAGCTGATGGCGCGGAAAGGAATCTACCACCGCTTGTACCAGCTCCAGTACGAGCGCGAGGAGCTGAGGCTCGCCGGACGAGTGACGGCCTGAACGGGTATGAACCGGGTTGCGACCGAGAGCCGGACCGACCGCCGTGGGACGCGCCGCCTCGCCGCCGCCTGGGGGCGGGCGCTGCGGCCGGCGTCGGCGGGGGCGCTCGTCGCTGCCATGCTCGCCTCCTGCTCGCCGCTCTACGTCATGCGGGCGGCTTACGAAGAAGGGAAGATCCTGTGGCGCCGCGAGCCGATCGCAAATCTCCTCAAAGACCCGGCGATGGACGGGGATCGCCGCGAAAAGCTCGCTCTGGTGCTTGCCGTTCGCGAGTACGCCCGCGACGTTCTCAAGCTGAACGTCGGCGGCAGCTACGCTTCGTACTCCTACGTCGACCGCGCCGATCTCTCATATGTGCTCACCGCCGCCCCGAAGACGGAGCTCCGGCCCTATACGTGGTGGTTCCTGATCGTCGGTCGGGTGCCTTACAAGGGATTTTTCTCGAAGGAGGCGGCGGCAGCGGCCGCCGAGGAGCTCAGGGCTGAAGGCTACGACACCCACGTCCGCATCGCGCCTGCCTTCAGCACGCTCGGGTGGTTCGACGATCCGTTGCTGGACCACCTGCTCAAATACGACAAGGTCGCGCTCGCGGACGTGGTCTTCCACGAACTGTTTCACAATACGCTGTACGTCAAGGGCGCGGGCGCCTTCAACGAAAGCGTGGCCAATTTCGTCGGCGGGCGCGCAGCGATCGATTTCTTCCGCGCCCGGTCCGGCGAAGGCAGCCCGGAGCACGAGCGAGCGATGCTCAGATGGGCCGAGGAGCTGGAGTTCGCGGACTTCATCGAAGCGCTGGCAACGGAGCTGACGGATCTGTACGCGCGGGAGATTCCGTACGAGGACAAGCTGAGAGCGCGCGAGGCTGTCTTCGATCGCGCCCGGCGGGACTGGCAAGAGCGGACGGCGGCCCGCCCCGGCCATCGCTTTCGAGGGTTTTCCCGCCAGGAGCTCAACAATGCCGTGCTGATCAATTTTATGCTTTACCTCAAGAATCTCAGGCTCTTCGAATCCGTCTATCACGCTCTCGGGCAGAGCCTGCCCGCGGTCATCGCGTCGGTGCGGGACGCGGTCGATGGCGGCGGCGATCCGTTCGAGAAGGTGCGGGCGCTGATCCCCGCTCCGGCGAGCTCAGCCGGCCAGTACAGCCTTGCACCGGGCGATCGCCTGGATGTGCTCGGACGCTGAGGCCAGCCCGGCCTTCATGGTGTTGACCGAAAGGTGAGTCGCTCCGAGCTCTGTCCAGGCGTGGAGCTGTCGAAGCCAGGTTTCCTCGATTTGGCCGGCGACGGAGATGCGCCCTTCGATGCCGATTTTTTCGGGATCTCGTCCCGCCTCGCGCGCGTACGAGCGCACCCGTTGGATGGCGGCCCGACAGGTTTCGTCGGGGGCGAGCAGCGGGAACCAGCCATCCCCCAGGCGCCCGACCCGCCTGAGGACGCGTTCGTGGCTCCCGCCGAGCCAGACCGGAATCGGCTTTTGGACCGGCGGCGGATTGATGCCGGCGTCGGTGATCTTGTGCCATCGGCCGGAGTAGGTGATCGCGTCCCCCGTCCAGAGCGCGCGCAGCACCTCGATCTGCTCCTCGCACCGGCGGCCGCGGTTTGCGAAGTTTTCCCCGAGAGCCTCGTACTCGACGGGGTTCCAGCCGATTCCAACCCCGAGCCGCAGCCGGCCCCCGCTCAGGACATCGAGGGCGGCCGCCTGCTTGGCGACGAGCGCGGTCTGGCGCTGCGGCAGGATCAGGACTCCAGTGACCAGCTCGATGCGCTTCGTCAGGCCCGCCAGGTATCCGAAAAGAACGAAGGGCTCGTGGAACATATCCCGGTAGCTATAGGGCGGATTCCAGCCCGGTCGGCTTGTAAGATTGGCGCCCAGCACGTGGTCATAGGCGAGAATGTGGTCGTAGCCAAGCGACTCCGCCGCCTGGGCGAAGTCGCGGATGGCGATCGGGTCCGCGCCGATCTCGGTCTGGGGAAAAACGACGCCGTAACGCATGGTTTTACTCCTGTTCGATCGCCCCGATCGTTTGGGGCTTGATTTCCGCCCCGGCCGTACGCAAATTAGCCGCGAACCGCAAGCTTGACTTAAGTTAGCCATTTCATAGGATGGGTGCAAAGGGAGGAGCCCGATGAATACCTTTCGGACCACGATCCTCTTGGCCGCCTTGACGGCTCTGTTGATCTGGATCGGCGACATGATCGGCGGTCGGCAGGGGGCGGTCATCGCGCTGCTGCTTGCCGGAGCGATGAATTTCGTGAGCTACTGGTTCAGCGACAAGATCGTGATCTCGATGTACGGCGGCCAGGAGGTCGGCCCTCAGGACGATCCGGAGCTTTACGGGCTGGTGCAGGACCTGGCCCAGCGGGCAAACCTGCCGATGCCCAAGGTGTATATCCTCCCGCAGGAAACCCCCAACGCTTTCGCCACCGGCCGGAATCCTCGACACGCGGCGGTCGCCGTCACGGACGGGATCCGGCGGATGCTGACGAAAAGAGAGCTTGCGGGAGTGCTCGGGCACGAACTGGCCCACGTCGCCAACCGCGACATCCTGGTAAGCACGATTGCGGCGACCATCGCCGGCGCGATCAGCTATCTGGCGCAGATGGCGCAGTGGGCAGCCATGTTCGGGGCCGGCCGCGACCGCGACCGCGAGGACGGCGGCGGCATGCTGGGCCTGCTGTTCATGATGATCGTGGCTCCCATCGCCGCCCTGCTGATCCAGATGGCGGTTTCACGATCGAGAGAATACGGCGCCGATGAAGGAGGAGCGAGGATCACCGGGGACCCGCTGGCGCTCGCCAGCGCGCTGCGCAAGCTGCACAGGGGTGTGCAGAGTATCCCGCTCGAGGCGAGCGACGCCACCGCCAACGCCACTGCCCACATGTTCATCGTCAACCCGCTGACCGGCAGCGGGCTGGCCGCGCTCTTCAGCACCCATCCTCCGATGGAGGAGCGGATCGCGCGGCTCGAAGCGATGGCGGCCCGAATGGGCGCGCGCGCTTACTGACCGCTCAGCCGACGATCCCCAGAGGAGAAAATATCTTTTCTTCCAGCCACGCCGAGAGGTCCGCGAGGCTTCTCGGCGTGATCTCGTGTCCCATATCGTATTCCCGGTAGGTGAGGGCGGCGCGAAGCTCGCGCAGGCGCTCGACCGAGGCGTGCGCGCGCCCGACCTCGATCATCCGGTCTTCGGAGCCGTGCTGCACGAGCACCGGTAGCGATCGGAGAGCCCCGTCTGCGCCCGCCCCGGAGACGATCTCGTCGGGCAGCCAGGAGCTGAGCGCGACCAGAGCCGCAAAACGGCCGGGATGGGCGAGCGCCAGGGCGTAGGCCATTACTCCTCCCTGGCTGAATCCCATGAGCACGAGCTTGCCCGGATCGACAGGGTAGCGGCCGACGCAATCGTCGATGAAGCGGTCGAGTTCGGCGCGCGACGAAAGGGCGGCGTCGACGTCGAAGGTTCCGCCCGCGGGATACCAGGCGTAACCGGTCGCTTCGGGCCCGATCGGCATCGCGATCGGCGCTTGAGGACAGATCACCAGGAAGCGGCCACCGCACAGGTAAGGGGCGAGCCCGAGCAGGTCGAAGGCATTTGCGCCCCGGCCGTGAAGCGCCAGCAGCGTGGGATGGGGACCGGCTCCCGCAGGCTCGTAGAGCGTGTGCACCAATCGCATCGAATCCTCCTTTTTCCCGACTCAGGCTCTCAGCCGCTCGAGGCTCTTCAGCCCGAGGCGGATCGGCACGACCACTGCGGCGGCGGTCAGGCCGGCCACCGCGATCAGGGAGGGCGCCAGCAGCCCCACCTCCGGTGCTGCGGGTGCCGCGGAGCGAAACGACTTCATGCCAAGGTAGTAGATCGGCCAGGCCTCGACCATCACGGTAAGGCCGATAAAACCGACGCCGAAAATCATGCAGATCGCTCCGCCGAAGCTGGTCGGGATCTCGGCCGCGTGATCGAAGTCGAACTTCGGGTAGAGCGCGCCCACGCCCACCGCGATCGCCGTCATGCCGAGCGCCATCGCGAAAACGGTGACGAGCGAGAGCGCCATCATCCATGCGGGAACCTGGAGCAGGAGGTTGCTCAGGAAAACGAGAATCTCGCCGAGGATCAGCAGCGGCATCAGATAGAGCCAGAACTTGCTCCACAGAACCGCCGTGAGCCCGATCGGGGCGGTCTGAACGATCCAGAAGGCCCGGCCCTCCAGACTGACCGCCGGAAAGGCGAAGCGGATCGCAACCGAGCTCAAGACGAAACCCGCGAGCGCCAGATTCGCGAAGCCGATCATCGTTTTGAGCGTTTCCGTCGGGATTGGCGCCCGGTCGAGAGGCAGAACCTTGAAATTGTACAGGTAGACCACGACCAGGGCCAGGAGCAAAAAGAGCTGCGACCACTGCGTGCTGTCGCGCAGAAAAATCTTGACGTCGCGAATCATCAGCGCGCGCAGCACCCCGGGAACCGGCCTCAACAGGGTTTCGAGCGCGTGCTCGAACCGCTCCGATTGCCGCCGCCCGCGGCGGGACTCCTGCGCCTTGGACCGGCCGCTCAGGTACACGGCGCTCGAGACGCAGCCGGTGACCCAGGGCAGGAAAAGCGCGTAGCTGGCGAGCAGCGCATAGAAAAAGCCGTGGTCGGTGGCACGGTTGAAAAGCGGCCGGGCGAGGACTTCGGCGGACCAGCTGCTCGGCAGGAAGGGCGACGACGGGGCCTCCATCGCGGCGAGGAACTCGAGAAAGTGGCCGAAGCTCTCCGGCTGGACCAGCCGCTCGGGTTGGGAGAAGCGGAACAGGAGATAAACGACGATGAAGGAAAACAGGCCGATGAAGAACAGGACTTCCCGAATCCGCTGCGCCGGAAGGAGATAGACCAGTAGATGGGTCACGAGCACGCCAAGCGCCGCCGGAATGATCAGGAAAAGCGGCAAGGTGATTCCCAACCAGAAGTAGTATTCCCAGCCTCCGCCGAACACGGTTCCGTAGGCGGCGAAAACCGGAAGGCTGAAGAACAGCATCATCCAGGAGGAGTTGACGGCGGTGGTGATCAGCCGGGAGTAATAGAACGACCCCATGGGGACTCGCGTCGACAGCACCAGGTCGAGATCGCGCGCCAGGAAGAACGAAGAAAGCGCCGTGATCAGGTTGCTGAAGAGCAGCATCGACAGGAACGTGAGCAGGATGATCAACAGAAGCTGGTAGGCGAGACCGGGACCGAGATCGTAGATCGATTGAAAGTAGATCAGCACGCGCCGGACCACGTAGTATACGCCGAGCCAAAACCCGGCCCCGATCGCAAGCAGCCCCGCGCGACGCCCCAGCCGCAGCCCGCCGCGTGAGAGGTCGTTCTTCCAGGAGCGCCAGAAGGGCCCCAGCAGCGTCGCAATCGCGGTCACGGCCGGGTACCGTCCGGGCCCCGCGTCTCCGCGGCTTCGCGGGTGAGGTCGAGGAAGACGCTTTCCAGATTGCCGTCCTGGTTTCTCGCCTGCGCGTGAAGCTCGGCCATCGTGCCGCACGCGATCAGGCGCCCGCGCTGGATGATCCCGATTCGGTGGCACAGCTCCTCGGCCATGTCGACGCTGTGCGTCGACAGGAAGACCGCCGCTCCGCCGCGCGCCAGGGATCGGAAGAGATCCTTGAGCTTGCGCGCTCCTCTGGGGTCCATGCCGACCATCGGTTCGTCGACGATGAGAATCCTCGGTTCATGGACGAGCGCGGCGCAGAAGACCAGCCGCTGCTTCATGCCGTGCGAATAGCCTTCGACGAGCTCGTTTCCCCACGCGCTCAGCTCGAATTCTTCGAGAAGCTCCGCGATCCGCCGCTCCAGCCGGGGCCGCTCCAGGCGATGAAGCCGGCCGACGAACTGCAGGAACTCCCGACCGCTGAGCTTTTCGTAGATGAAAGGACGATCGGGGATGAATCCGGCGATCGCCTTGGCGCGTTCCGGCTCGCGTTCCACGTCATGTCCGCCAAGAAAAACCTGGCCGGCGGTGGCCTTGAGCACGCCCATCAGCACTCGGATGGTCGTGGTCTTGCCGGCGCCGTTCGGACCGAGAAAGCCGAAGATCTCGCCGCCGGGAACTTCCAGATCGAGCGAGTCGACGGCGGCCACGTCGCCGTAGAGCTTCGTCAGGCCCGCGATCCGGATCACGTCACGACGCCTCGATCACCCGGATGCTCAACCGGCCGATGAGCTGGAGGACATCGATCTGCCGGTCGATGTCGCCCTCCAGGAACTTCACGTGAGCCGCGTCGGCGGGAAACTGATCGAGCGTGGCATCGAGGGAGACCCATTGGCCGAGCCACACTTCCGACCACGCGTGATAGTAAAAAGCGTTGCGCACGTAGGCCACTCCCACCACGGTCTTCGCCGGCAGTCCGGCGGCGCGCGCCAGCGCGTTGAACAGCACGGTGTGCTCGTTGCAGTCGCCCCGCTTGAGCTCGAGCACCTGGAGCGCGTTGGGAACGCTCACCGTCGGCTGCTTGGCCAGCTCGCGATGAACCCAGCGGCGGATGCGCTCGGCCGCCTCCCGCGCGTCCCGCTCCCGCCCGACGATCCGGCTCGCGAGATCGCGGATTTTCGGATGGTCGCTCTGGAGGAAAGGAGTCGGCTGCAGGTACGAAGCGAGCATCCGGTCGCGAACGGGGAGGCGCACGAACCGCAGGTCTTGCAGCTCCTCGCGCCGGATCTCGAGAACGTCGCCACGCAGCTTCTGGCGCCCCAGGCCGAGCATGGGGAAATTCATCGTCTCGACGCCGCCGAGACGCAGCCTCATCCGCCGGAGCCGCTCGGGATGCTCGACCGGACGGTCCGGCGCGATCGCGGTCGCGGCGATCAGGTCGAGCGGAACCGCGCGTGGTCCGGACGGCATCGCTTTCGCTTCGTTCGGGCTCTGGCGCACCAGGGTGAATCCCGCCGGCGATTCCTCCCGGAGCGTGCCTCCGGCTCCGTCCAGCCAGGAGACCACCGAAATCCCTCTGAACTTCTGCCTCACCCGCATCGCGGGCTCGGTGCGGTCGCCGACGCGGATCTGCTCCCGCCCTTCGACCACCACCGTCGTCACCTGCTGGGACAGGCTGGCCGGATCGAAGGTCGAAAAATAATACTCCTTGCCGGGTTGAAGCTGCTGGGTGGCGATGAAAGGTTTGAGCGCGGCCGGAAGATAAGGAGTCTGCGTCAGTGGAATCTCGCGCTTCGTGGCATGGCCGGCGGACTCGACCTCGAGCACGAGCCTGCCCGCGGCCGCGCGTCCCCGAGCCTTGAAACGGACGCCGTCGGATTGCAGATCGAAGTCGAACCGCTCGAGCGCCCATTCCGGATCGACTTCGACGTTGAGGCGAGTCACCGCAGTGCGCGTGGTGTCGAGCAGCCGCAGGCGCATGATCGCGTAGTCGGCGATGCGATAGCCCGGCTCACCCGGGCGGATCGCCTGAGTCGCGTAGCCTATCTTCTCTCCGCGGTAATAAATGCCCCACCATTCCTCCACGGGGCCGGCGAGCGCCCGGATGGCGGGCAGCGCAATCGGCGCCGGCGGCGCAGAAAGCTGGCGCTGCAGCAGCCAACCATTCATGACGACCCAAAAGGAAACAACGGCGACGCCGGCGGCTCGCTTCACAAGCATGCGGATGTCCGTATATGGTAAAGACAAAGGGAGAACGATTCAATGTCGGTCGAGGGCCGTGAGGGAGAGAGTTCCGAGGTGAGATTCGCCGCCGACCGCATGCTGGGCAAGCTCGTCAAGTGGCTGCGGGTGATCGGCCAGGATGTGATCTACGGGCCCCATCTCTCCGGCTACGGGCTCATCCGCGCGGCGCGTCGCGAGCACCGGACGATCTTGACCCGAGACCGCAAGCTCGCCCGCAAACACCCGCCGGAATTGATTTTCATCGCCAGCGACCGCTATCCCGAACAGCTGCGCCAGGTCATCGAGCACTGCCGGCTCGACCCGTTCGCGCGAGCCTTCAGCCGCTGCCTGGAGTGCAACGCCTTGTTACGGCCGCTGCCCAAGGAATCGGTCGAGGCTCTGGTTCCTCCGTACGTCTTCGCCACGCAGGAGCAGTTCTCGGGTTGCCCGGTCTGCCGTCGGGTCTTCTGGCGAGCCACGCATCACGAGAAAATGCTTGCGGAGCTCAAGAAAATCACCGGCGGCTGAGCTAGAATTTGGCCGGACCCTGTGCTAGAAGAAACCTGTTCGACGGCCGGGCTTCGTGTCGCTGACCGCGTCGGTTCCCGCGATCGCCCGGCGCCGTTCATTCACCAGATCGGAAGAATCGGGAGGTCGAGGAAATTGCGCGGCGGATAAGCCGGCAGGGCGTCCTGCTGTCGCATCGAAGCCACGAACGGCACTTTGAAGAGTTTCCCCGGTAGCTCAGTCGGTAGAGCAGTTGGCTGTTAACCAATTGGTCGGGGGTTCGAGTCCCTCCCGGGGAGCCAGCGTCACGGCTCCGCTTCGGCGGCCAGTGGCGGCCGGAGCGGAGCCCGTTTATCGACTCGGCGATCATCACCTTTCAACACGAACCGGAGGTCACCGGATGGCGTCGAAGATCATAGGCAACCCGACCCCGAGGGTCGAAGGCGAGTTAAAAGTGACCGGCAAGGCGATCTACGCCGTGGACGTCACGCTGCCGGGAATGGTTTGGGGCAAGCTGCTGCGCAGCCCCATCGCTTCCGGAAAGATCAAGCGCATCGACGCCGGCAAGGCGCTGGCGCTGCCGGGCGTGCGCGCGGTCGTCACCGGCGAAGACTGCAGAGGTCTCAGGATCGGGCGGAGGCTTTACGACATGCCGATCCTGGCGGACGGCGAGGTCAGGTTCATCGGCGAGAAGGTTGCGGCGGTGGCCGCGGACACGGAGGAGATCGCCGAGCAGGCGGTCGATCTGATCGAGGTGGAGTACGAGGAGACCGAGCCCATCCTCGATCCGCTCGAGGCGATGAAGCCCGGAGCGCGGCTGATCCACCCGGACGTCATGACCTACAAGGGGCTCCCTCGGCCGCTCAAGGAGCCGTCCAACGATTTCATCTACGTCACCTGGGGAAAAGGGGACATCGAGACGGGCTTCCGCCAGGCCGACATCATCGTCGAGAACACGTTTACCACTCCGGTGGTGCACCACGCGTACATCGAGCCCCATTCCTGCGTCGTCGACACGGCGGAGGACGGCTCGGCGAGGTTCTGGTCCTGCAGCAAGGTGCCGTACGGCGTCCGCGAGCAGGTGGCGAACGCACTGCGGCTGCCTCAGGAAAAACTCGTCTTCAACCCGGTCTTCATCGGCGGTGACTTCGGCGGCAAGGGCGATTTCATGGACCTGGCGGTGGGATACCTCTTGTCGCAAAAAGCCCGCCGGCCGGTCAAGCTGGTGATGGAGTACAGCGAGGAGTTCGCGGCCGGGAATCCGCGCCACGCGTCGATCGTCCGCGTCCGGACGGGCGTCAAGAAGGACGGAACGATCGTAGCGCACCACATGAATTTCATCTTCGACAGCGGGGCCTACGGAGCGTTCAAGCCCAATGCTTTCCTGAACGGTCCTCATCTCTCGGCCGGGCCTTACCGGATCCCGCACGTTTTCATCGAAGAGCACATGGTCTACACGAACAAGATTCCGTGCGGTCATATGCGCTCGCCGGGCGACCCCCAGGGAATCTTCGCCAACGAGAGCCAGATGGACCTCGTCGCCAAGCGGCTCGGCATGGATCCGGTCGAGTTCCGGCTCAAGAACTTCATGCACGACGGGGACATCGATCCGGTCGGAGAAGAGATCGGCTACATCAAGACCGAGGAGACCCTCAAAAAGGCGCTGGAGGAGTCGGGCTACCGACGGCCGAAGCCGAAAAACGTCGGCCGCGGAGTGGCGCTGGTGCAGTGGACGGCGGCCGGGGGCATCGGCACGGTCGAGATCAAGCTGGACCAGGAAGGCTGGGTGACCATCTCCTCGGCGATGCTCGATCAGGGCGCCGGGACTTTCACCGTGCTTTCGGAAATCGTGGCGGAAGAGCTCAAGGTGCCGCTCAAGCGGATCAAGACCGTTTCGGTGGACACGGCGACCGGTAAGAAAGATACCGGCGTGGGCGGCAGCCGGGCGACCCGGGTTTACGGGAACGCCGGGTATCAGGCGGCGCTCAAGGCGGTCGAGGAGATCAAGAAGACGGCGGCCGAGCAGATGGGAACGACGCCGGAGAACATCGTGCTCGCGGACGGCTGCGCGCTCCACCGGAAGCAGGAGCGCCGCCTCTCGTACGCCGAGTTGATCCGGGCCAAGGGGTCGCCGATCGTCGTGGAGGCGACCTACAACGACAGCAGCAAGGTTCACGA
The DNA here is from genome assembly GCA_035574315.1 of Candidatus Zixiibacteriota bacterium. NCBI lineage: Bacteria > Pseudomonadati > Candidatus Zixiibacteriota > Candidatus Zixiibacteriota bacterium. Next base: position 237,085 of record DATLYW010000048.1, on the reverse strand, counting down.
CGCTTCGATGTGCGTGCAGGTCGCGGAGGTCGAGGTCGATCCGGAAACCGGACAGGTGCAGCTGAAGAAATTCGTCTCCACCCACAACACCGGAACGGTGCTCAATCCCCTCATGCACCAGGGGCAGATCGAAGGCGGAACGATAACCGGGGTGGGTTACGCCCTGATGGAGCAGTTGTTGATCCAGGACGGCAAGGTCGCGACCACGAACTTCGGCGAATACAAGATCCCCACGATCAAGGACATTCCGCCCTTCAGGAGCTCGGTGACGCAGAGGCCGAAGGGGGCGGGCCCTTACAACAGCATGCCGATCGGCGAGACCGCGAACATCCCGGTAGCCGCGGCGATCGCGAACGCCGTCGAAGACGCGTGCGGCGTGCGCATCAAGAACCTGCCGATCACCGCTGAAAAGGTCTACGAGGCGCTTCACGGGAACCGGTAACCGATGAAGCCGGTTCCGGGACACATCGATCTCGGAAAGTTTCGGGTCGTCGGCCGGCGGGAAAGCACCTCCGCGGCCGGCGAGCCGGAAGACTATTTGCTCGAGCAGAGGGCCGTGGTCCGGCTCAACGACGATCTCGTCAGGCTGGAGCGGTGCGAAGATTACACGGTCTTCTGCGACGAAAGCGCTTTCAGAAAACGGGCCGGCAGGCGGCCCTCGCCTCTGCAGTACTTCATCGCTTCGATCGGATTTTGCATGCTCACCCAACTGGCGCGCAGCGCGGCGCGGCTGGAGGTCGATCTGGACGAGGCGCAGATGGAATTGCGGGTCACCTACGATCTCAGGGGCGATTTGCAGCGGGCGCGTCCGTCCCAGGCGGCGCGGGGCCTGAGCTACGTCTTCAGCGTGACGAGCCGGGGGCCAGTCGAAAGCGTGATTCGCGCTGCCCAGGCGGCCGGCCGCGGTTGCCACACCGTGAACTCCATGCGCAAGCGGCTGCCCGTCTCGGGGCAATTGATGCTCAACGGCCGCCGGTTCACCATCGCCGACTGACAGGACACTGCCGGGAGTTCGATGTCGTCCCCAGCCGCGCTGGCCGGAGACCGGATTCGGCGACGAGCGGGTCTGGCTCGAGGAGCCGGTTACCCGAAGGAGCGATCAGGTGCCAGCACCGGCCAGGCCCATCCTTTGCGTTTCGGCCAGCCGTTCGAGCAGGGCTTCGGTGTCTTCGAAGCCGAGGCACGCATCGGTGATGCTCTGGCCGTAGATCACCGGCGCGTCCTGGCGCCCGCCGACGAGGTGGCTCTCCACCATCAGCGCGCGAACGGGGGAGTCCTGGAGGTTTGCCATAACCGCATTCGCCACGTCGATCTGCCGCGCGGCGTCCTTCTCGCTGTTGGCGTGGCTGCAATCGACCATGAGGACTTGGGGAAGGCCGGCGGACCGCAGCAGTGCGGCTGCTTTTCTTATCGACGCGGGGTCGAAGTTGGGCCCGCTCTCGCTGCCGCCGCGGAGCACGAGATGAGCGTAAGGGTTCCCGGTGGTCTCCAGAATCGCCGGCGCGCCCTCTTTGGTCAGCGAGGGGAAGAGATGCCGGTTCCGCGCCGCTCGTATCGCGTCGACCGCTACCTGAACGTTGCCATCCGTGCGGTTCTTGATGCCGACGGGCATCGACAAGCCCGACGCGAGCTCGCGGTGAACCTGGCTTTCCACGGTGCGGGCGCCGATCGCGCCCCAGCTGATCAGGTCGGCGTAGAACTGGCCGAAAGTGGTATCGAGGAACTCGGTGGCGGCCGGCACCCCCACCTCGAGAATGTCCGCCAGCAATTGCCGGGCGAGGCGCAAGCCTTTGTTGATGTGATATGAGCCGTCGAGGTCCGGATCGTTGATGAGCCCCTTCCAGCCGACCACCGTTCGCGGCTTCTCGAAGTAAACCCGCATCACGATGAACAACGCGCCGGACAGCCGGTCGGCGATCGGTTTGAGGCGCGTCGCGTACTCGAGCGCAGCCCTGGTGTCGTGCACCGAGCAGGGACCGACCACCACGAGAAGTCGCGGGTCCTCGCCGTCGAGAATGGCCTCGATGGCTCGCCGGGACTCGGAAACCCTCCTCGCGGCGGAATCGGTGAGAGGGATCTCTTCCGCCAGGATGGCCGGCGACAGCAGGGGGCGAGTCCTGGCGATGCGAAGGTCGTCGGTTCTCATTGCGCCGCCGCAAACAGGTTGTCGTCGCGGACCTCGAAGGTTTCGTCCCGCCGGCAGCGTGCCCGCTTCAACGGCCGATGATAAGTTCATTCGGCGGAAAAGGAAAGGGAAATCCCGGGCCGTCGGAAAGCTCGGGCCGATCGATCGGCGGCGCGGATCCGGATCTTGGAACCCTACTTCGCCGCCTTTTCCACGGCTTCCTGGAGGGAACGAAAGACCTTCAACAGATCGGTGGAGGTGATAATTCCGCAGACTGTGCCGTCCTCGTTGACCACCGGGAGGCAGTTGATGCGTTTCGAGAGCATCTTGCCTGCGGCGAGCGAAAGCTCGGTCTCCGGTTTTACCGTAACGACGTCGCGGGACATGAACTGGCTGACGTAGCTTGCTTTCCAGTCCCGTGTGCGCGCCAGGGCTCGCAGGATGTCCCGGTCGGAGACCACCCCGGCAAGGCGCGTGGCCGAATCGACCACCGGGAAGTGGCGAAAGGAATTGCTGCCCATCAAGCCCACTGCATCGGCGAAGGTATGTTCGGGCCGAAGAGTGACGACCTGTCTCGTCATTACGTCTTGAACGCACAAAGGCACTCTACCGACCAGCGCTTCGTGCATCGCCGCCTTTTCGCTGAGAGCTTTGACGCTGTGCATCTGGCCTCTCCTCCCTCCTTCGTCCCCGGCGCGTCGCAATGCGCGGCAGGGGGTATTGTCCGCCCGCGGCCCCGCCGAACCGGGGGAACCCCGAGAGGCCGGCGCCGGCGCTTTCGAAACGGCCGGACTCCCGCGCCGGAGCGGCACGACACGAAGGGCAATAGGGGTGCCAGAAGACAAAGGTTCCAGCAAATGCCAGCCAGTTCCTCCAGTGGCGGGAGCCGAGGTCTTCGGCGGGTCGTTTTTGTAACATTTTCGCGTTGCCGGTAGGAAAAAACGGACCGGCCGAAGGCGCTTCGTTCCCCGAATGGTTTGCGGCTCCTGGTTCCCGGTTTGCGGTTTTTGAACGATTGCAGCAGCGGGAGGGCGGGGTCCGCACAACCGTGGCACCATGTCGGAGCTCGCTGATATGCGAAGACCCAGGCAGCTCCACCCTTGGGACGTGACGCCGAAGGAGGCGGTGGCGATCCAGCAGAGGCTGCGCTCCAAGGTCATCGTCGAAAAGCTCGACCGGCCGGTTCGCTACGTGGCCGGCTGCGACCTGTCGGCGGCCAGGCATTCCGACGTGGCCTATGCCGGAATCGTGGTGCTGGAACTGCCCGATCTCGTCGAGGCGGCTCGGAGCAGCGCCGTCACCCGGGTGCGGTTCCCTTACATTCCCGGCCTTCTCTCGTTTCGGGAAACCCCTGCCCTGCTCGAGGCCTGGCGCCGACTGGCGATCACGCCCGATCTCCTCATGGTCGACGGCCACGGACTCGCGCATCCGCGTCGCTTCGGGATCGCCTGTCACCTCGGGGTGCTGCTGGATCTGCCGACCATCGGTTGCGCGAAAAGCCCGCTTGCGGGAAGTTTTGTCGAGCCCGGGCTTCGAGCCGGAAGCTATTCGATGGTCACTGACGATGGTGTCATCATCGGAGCCGCCTTGCGGACCGTGGACCGTGTCAGACCGATCTTCGTCTCGGTCGGACACCGCGTCACGCTCGAAGAGGCGATTTTCTGGGCGATCCGGTGCTCCAAAGGGTACCGCATTCCGGAGCCTACCCGCCGGGCGGACATCCTCGTAAACGCGCTCCGGCGGGGCAGCTAGCAAGGCGATGACGGATCGGCCCCAGGTTCATGAGTGAGCCGTAGACATCGTACGGGATCGTGAGGAAAGGCAGGTGACATAAGCAACGACGCGGAAATTCGGTACAACGGCTTGTCTCTTTGGATTTTTCGAGGGAAGATATCGGCGAGTTCGTTGAGGGCGAGCCGGGTCGGTCGGGTTGAGATCTGGACCTGCCACGTCACGGCGGCTCGACCGTTCGAGGGTCTCGATCGGTTCCATGCAAAAGCGGGAAACCGGGAACGGGAAACCGTTGTCAAGGGCGCGCCGTGTCGGTTGATGCCACGGTACCAATGAACTCTTCGGTCAATGCCGTGCCGGTATCCGCCAGCCGCGGCTTCAAAGCGACAGGTCGATCTCCGGCGGGAGCGGAGCGCGCTGCATGGGGACGAACGCCTCGTTTTTAGATCTTCTCAAGGTCCACGAGCGGATCGACGATCTTTTTCTTTCCCACCAGGAAGCGCTCCTGTGTCTCGACCTGGACCGCGCGGCGGAGATTCTTGTCGCCTACGAAGCGGAGCTGTTGACGCATATGGGGGACGAGGAAGAGCATTTGCTTCCGGTTTACCAGGGACGGGCCGGAAAGATTCCGGGAGGCTCGGTGGAGCTTTTCGTCGGCGAGCACAAAAAGATGAAAAATTTCCTGGCCGAGTTCCGGCAGGCGCTCCCGAACCTGCGGGGCGAGCAAGATTCCCGCCTGAGACGGTCGGTTATCGCTCTACTCGACCGGCAATTCATGTACAAGCATCTCGTGGAGCATCACGATCTCAGAGAGCAAAACGTCCTCTACCCGGTCCTTGATCGGGTCACGACGGAGGCCGAACGCATTTCCATTTTTCGGCGACTCCGCCAATCGTCGTAGCGGGGAGCTTGCCGGGCGCACCGTCATGTCGAGAATTTCTCCGACAGCCGTCTTTTCAACTGCCCGGGAAGGTGCCAAACTGGATCGGGAGGTGCCGAGCCGTGTGGAAAGTCGAAACGATAGGCGAAACGGCCGGGCTGGTCTGGAACCACTTGCACTCCAACGGAGAATCGACGCTCGCGGGCCTGGAAAAGGCCGTCAAAGCCCCGAAGCCGATGGTATCGATGGCCGTGGGCTGGCTTGCTCGAGAGGGTAAAATCCAGGTCAAGGAAGATCGACGGACGGTCCGGATCTCGTTGACCGGGTGAGGGGCGCGGCAGGCGCCTTTTCCCTTTCGAAAGGGGCTCGCCTCCGCGGACGGGTTTTGCCTGCGCCGGCCATTGGGACCGGCCGTCGGCGAGCTCGTCTCGACCGACTGCGGGGGCTCGGGAAAAACCGTCGGTCGTTCCATAGCGCCGAACGAGCGGGTCCCTCACCTCACAAACCGGTGCAAGGCCGAACGGAAACCGGCCTGCAGGAATATCCCGACGGCCGCAGCCCGCGTCGACGCGGGCTGCATGTCTCCACACTTGCGAACTCACTGATAACCTCGGCCCGCTCTCAGCGGATGTCCGCTACCAGGAAACTCCCTGGTAACCCGAAGCCGGAGACACGCCCGGCGCGGTTGCCCTCCAGGGCGGTGGCTAGTAAAATCCGGCCAGCGCTCGTTTCAGGAGGTTCGGTCATGAAGAACGCGCATGTGGCGTTGCTGGCAGCTCTCTGCTTCGCGACTTTCTCGACCGGGGCTTACGCGGATCTGCCGGAACCCAAAAGCGAGCGGGTCAATCCCGATGTCGAGGCGGCGAGAAAAGCGATCGACGCCAAGAACTACAAGGCCGCGCTCAGCCATCTGGCCAAGGCGGTTCAGGAGCTTCCCAACGACGCGGACGTCCACAACATGCTCGGTTACAGCTACCGCAAGACCAACCAGCTCGACAAGGCGATGGAGCACTACCGTACGGCGCTCAAACTCGATCCGAACCACCGGGGTGCGCACGAGTATCTCGGGGAGCTTTATCTCGATCTCAACCAGGTGCAGAACGCGGAAAAGCAACTGCAGGCCCTGAAGAAATCCTGCCCGTTCTTCGGCAGGTGCGACGAGTACGAGGACTTGCGGCGAGCAATCGAAAAGCACAAGGCCAGGAAGTAGGCAGCGGTTCGTTGGCAGGCACCCCGTAGCATGGTCGCCCGGCCCGACAAGGATAAGCCGCCGTTTCGCGCGGATCACGTGGGCAGCTTGCTGCGCCCGTCCGATCTGCTCCAGGCCAGGGAGCGGAAGGAGAGGGGAGAGCTTACGGAGCACGAGCTACGCGTCGTCGAGGACAGGTGCATTCGCGACGTCGTGAGGCTCCAGGAAGATCTCGGGTTACAGGGCGTGACTGACGGAGAGTACCGGCGCACGCTGTGGCACGCGGATTTCCTCCGGTGCATCGAGGGTGTCGTCGTCCGCGAGGGGGTGCTGCCGGATTCCGGACGGGATTTTCAGGGCGCCGGCGAGAGCGTGCAGCGCTCGCCGACCCGCTTCGAGACCGTCTCGCGACTCAGGCGGCCGCGCGGCATCGAGACGGAAAACTTCAAGTTCCTCAAATCGGTGACCCGGCGCACGGCCAAGGTCTGCATTCCCTCGCCGTCGTTGCTCCATTTTCGCGGCGGGCGCGGCGCGGTCAGCCGCGCGGCCTATCCCGACATGGAAGAGTTCTTTTCAGACCTCGCCCGGGTCTATCGGGAGGAGATCGCCGAGCTGGCGGCGATCGGTTGCACCTATCTGCAGATCGACGACACCAACCTCGCGTACCTCTGCGACCCCCGGATGCGGGAGAACGCGCGCAGGATCGGCGAGGATCCGGACAGGCTGCCGTCGCTCTACGCGCGCCTGATCAACGACTGCATCGAGGCGCGGCCGGCGACGATGACCGTGTGCGCGCATCTGTGCCGGGGGAATTTCCAGAGCGCGTGGGTGGCCGAAGGCGGTTACGATCCGGTGGCGGAGGTTCTGTTCAACGAGCTGAAGGTGGACGGCTATTTCCTGGAATACGACACACCCCGGGCGGGCAGCTTCACGCCGCTTCGCTACCTGCCGCGAGGCAAGCGGCTGAACCTCGGCCTGGTCACGACCAAGGTCGGGGCACTGGAGCGCGCGGACGACTTGAAGCGGCGCATCGACGAGGCGGCGCAAATCGTGCCCATCGAGCAGCTCGGCATCAGCCCCCAGTGCGGGTTTTCCAGCACCGTGCTGGGAAACAAGCTGACCATCGAGGAGCAGATCGCCAAGCTCGAGCTGGTCGTCGAGGTGGCGCACGACGTCTGGGGATTCCCGTGAACCGGCCGCCGCAGGCGCCCGCCGGTTCGGGGCGATCGCCCAACCGGCGCTGACCCAGAAAGAAGCGCGCGGGAAGTTTCTCCGGCGGTTACGGCGACGTCCCGAGGAGAGTACCCGTGCGACACCGATGTGCCGCGCACCCGCCTCGCTCCTTCCCGAGATGGCTGAAAAGAACAAAGGCCTGATCCTGGCATCGGGGCAAGAATCGTTCTGGCCCCATGTAGGTCCGATCGTTTTTCTCGCCGGGATCTTCCTCATCAACTTTGTGGCCCGGATCGTCCTCTCGCCGCTCCTGCCGGCCATCGAGCGTGAGCTCGAAATGAGCCACACCCAGGCGGGTTTGCTCTTTTTCTTGATCTCGGGGGGATATCTGGTCGGGCTGATCCTTTCGGGCTTCGTCGCCGCCGGCCTCACACACAAGAGCACGATCGTGGTTTCGACCGCCGGGACAGGGGCGGCGCTGCTGGCCAGCGCTTCGGCCAGCCATCTCCCGCTCCTTCAGCTGGGGCTCTGCGCCTTGGGCTTCGCTACGGGTCTTTACATTCCGTCGGCGATCGCGACGATCACCGCGCAGATCGATCCGCGCCACTGGGGCAAGGCGATCTCGGTGCACGAGCTGGCGCCGAACCTCGGTTTCTTCACCGCGCCGTTCTTCGCGGAGCTTTTCCTGCGCCGCGGCTCCTGGCGCGCGGCGCTCGCGACCCTGGGCGCCGCCGCGGTCGCGGCGGCCGTCCTGTATGCACGCTACGGCCGGGGCGGAGAGTTTGCGGGAATCTCGCCGCGCTCGAGCGCGCTCCGCCTCCTGGTCGGTCTCCGATCGTTCTGGATCATGCTGTTGCTGTTCGCCTGGGGCATCAGCTCGACGATCGGGGTTTACGCCATGCTGCCCCTTTACCTCGTGAGCGAGCGCCAGATCACTCCAAGCTGGGCCAACGCCCTGGTCGCGTTCTCACGATCCTATGGGCCGGTCCTCGGCGTGTTCGGCGGGTGGGTCACGGACCGCCTGGGAGTGAAGCGTACCCTGGTCGTGAGCCTGACGTTCACCGGGGCGCTCTCGTTCCTCCTCGGACCGGCATCCGATCGCTGGCTGGCGGTCGTGGTTCTGCTCCAGCCGCTTCTGGCAGTCTGGTTCTTCCCCGCGGGGTTTGCCGCGCTCGCCCGCATCACGCCGCCCCAGGCGCGCAATCTCGCCGTCAGCTTTGCGGTGCCGTTCGGGTTCCTGGTCGGCGCCGGCCTGATTCCGACGCTGATCGGCCGGATGGGGGATGCAGGCTCGTTCGCGCTGGGATTCAGCATTACCGGAGCATTGATCCTTTCGGGAGCCGGCCTCGCGCTTCTGCTGCAGGTTCCGGGGGAGCGCCAGGCGGGGGAGTTGTCCTGACCCGCGGTGGGGTTTATAAAATGGCCCGATGATGACGTTCGAGGAGCTCGCCGCATGTCTGCGGGAGAGCAACCGGATCGTGGTCTTTACGGGAGCGGGGATCAGCACCGAATCCGGCATCCCCGACTTCCGCAGTCCGGGAGGGTTGTGGACCCGATACCGGCCGATCACCTTTCAGGAATACGTCAGCAGCGAGGAAGCGCGTCTCGAATCCTGGCGCAGGCGGCTCGAGAGCTACCGGACCTACCGCGAGGCCGTTCCGAACCTTGGCCATCACTTCGTCCGGAGCCTCGAAGCCAAGGGTAAGTTGATGGGCGTGATCACCCAGAACGTCGACGGCCTGCATCGGATGGCCGGGCTGCCTGATGAAAAGATCGTGGAGCTGCACGGCACCTACCGCCGTACAGTTTGCCTCGCCTGCGGCAAGGATTTCGAAACCGACGAGATCATGAGGCGACTGACCGCCGATTTTCGTTCGCCCACGTGCGACGCCTGCGGCGGAATCCTCAAGCCCGCGACGATTTCCTTCGGCCAGGCGATGCCCCAGGACGCCATGGAGCGGGCGCGCCGGTGGACCGAGCGCGCGGACACGTTCGTCGTGATGGGCTCGTCGCTCCAGGTTCAGCCGGCGGCGTCTTTCCCGCTGCTTGCCAAACGCAGCGGCGCCCGGCTGGCGATCGTCAATCGCGAAGCGGGACCGCTCGACGAGCTCGCCGATTTCGTTCACCACGGTGAAATCGGCGAATTTTGCCGGCGGTTGATCGCTTCGATCTCGGATGGGTGAGAGCCGTCGCGCGGGCGGCGCGATACCTTCCCGCGCGGGCGGGAGTGGCCGTCAGCTTCCCTGGCTCGCCTGGACCTGAGCCCGGATGTCCTTGCGGGTCTCGTAGCTGATGATCTGGATCTTTTCAGCCGGCCCCGAGCGGTTGCCCATCATGATCATCGGCCCGGAGCCCGTGTTTTCCAGCTGGTAGAAAGAGCCGCCGGTAATGAGCGCCGCCTGCCCGGGCTTGAGCGTCACCCTGCCGCCGTCGGGAAAGCTCATGGTGCACTCGCCTTCGATGACCACGAAGGTCTGGTCGGCGTTGTGGCAGTGCATCTCATCTTTCTGTCCCGGCTTGTAGTAGTGCATCCAGGCGTGAAACCGGGGAGTGTTGAAAACGTTCTTGCGCCGTTTCTCCTGGTGTCCCAAGGCGACCAGATCGATGATTTCGATGCCCATCGGCTCCTCCTTCCCCGAGGTGGATTTCCGCCCATCCTGCAACGCGCACCCGGTCTTGTCAACCGCGTCAGAGCACCGCGATCACCTCGACCTGAAACAGCACTTCGCCCCGCAGCTCCGCCTTGATCGCGTGGCGCGCCGGCCGGTTGTGCTCGTCGGGAAACATTCGGAGCCAGGCCTTGTTGACGGCGTCGCGATACCTCTCTTCTCTGAGAAACACGGTCATATGGCCGATGTTCTCGGGTGTTCCGCCGGCGGCGTCCATGAACAGCCTGAGATTCCGGAACATCGTTTCGGCCTGCTCGTCGGGGTCGGAAGGCAGAATTCCGGTCGCAGCGTCCCTGCCGGAAATCGCCGAAGAAAATATAAGGTTGCCCACCACGGCGCCGTTCGGTATGGGCGCGCCGTGCTCCATGCCCTTGACGTGAATGCTCGTTCTCCGCGTCATGACCGCCTCCTTCCCGGGTTTGGCGCTCTCATAGCACGGGCGGGGCGTCCGGCGCAAAAACAGCGGCGTTTGCGGTGAGCGGGTTCCGCCGCGGGACGGCTAGTTCTGTCTCCTGCGCACCGCGTCTTGCTCTCTCACAAAACCGGGCGGGCGTCCATGCCTGGAGCGAATCTCGAGCCAGCCGTTGCGCGAGGAAACCACGTTGATCCTGGTTCCGGGGTCGATGTTGGCGATGAGTTGAGAGTTCTCAGCGGGCTCGCTGAAAACCTGGGTCGGTCGGATCACCTCGTACAGTGTTCCCGCGGCCGGAGCGGGGCTTGCGGAGCCCCTTGTCTCACCGCCGGCGCTCCTCGAGCTGCGCGTCTGCCGCAGGGGCTCGTTTTTCAGAGGTTTCGGCGGCTCGGAGAAGGGCGGTTTTTCGTCCCGGACACGGCCGGGGAGCGACGCGCTTGCGGGCGGCTGTTCTTCGGGGAAGCGGGCGATTTCAGGCTGCCCGGCATTCATGGGGGGTGACGCGTCGTCGCCGGAAGTCAGAAAAAAAACGGTTGCCACTGCGGCGGCGACAACGAGAACTCCCAGGGCGCCAACGGCCCCGTAACGCCGGAACCCGTGCGCCGGTCGGCCGCGGTCCAAGTGTTCGGCGCCGTGGCCTGCGGGCGGCTCTTCGAGAGCACCTGCAGGGCCTGCCGCGGTTGCGCCAGGCATCGTCTCGGGGGACGACGAAACGCCCTGTCCCGGAAGCGACTCGAGAAGCCGAGCAATTCCCGAAAGCTCGTTCTCCAGGATACGCCAGTCCTCTCCGAGCGCTTGCCCCCGGGCACGAAGCAAATCGACCTGCCGCTGGAGCGCTTCGAGGCGACGGCGGTTGTCCTCGTCCTCGGAGACCCGTTGACGCCAGCGCTCGAGCTCGGCTTCGACGCGTTGCTTTTCGGCGAGCGCCTCCCCGTAGGCCGCTTCGAGCTGCCGCAGGCGCGTGCGGGCAGCATCGGCTTCACGGGCTTTCTCCTCGCTTGCGCCGAGGCGCTGGCGCATCTCGGCCAGCGCCGCCTCCAGCTTTTGCTTTTCCTCGGTGAAGCCGGAGGCGCGCGATTCCATGTCAGCCAGGCGTTGCTCCGCCGCCGCGAAGTCGCGCAGCCGCGCCTCGGCGATCTCCAGCCGCGTCCTTAGCGCGGCCACCTCGTTGGCGTGCTCCTCTTCTCGGGCAGCGCTCTGCTGCCGCGCCATTTCCGCTTCGTGGAGCCGGGATTGGCGTTGCTCGAGCTCCGCCGAAAGCTGGGCCACTCTCGCTTGCAGCTCGCCGACGGTCTGCTCGCGGCGCCGACTTTCGGCTTCAGCGGAAGCAAGGCGCGACGCGGCGGCTTCGAGCCCGGCCGCTTTGCGCTCGCTGGCTTCCAGGCGGCCCGAAAGGAGCTCCAGCTCCCGGCGTAGCTCCCGGTTCTGCTCCCGCAGCGCGGTCAGCTGGCTCTCGTGCTCCGGACTCTCAGCGGACCCGGGTGGGCTCTGGGTGGCATCCGGGCGAGCCTCTTTCAGGTTCGCGATCTGCGTCCGTGCCTTCTTGAGCTCGCGTTCCGACGCGATCAGAAAAGTCGCGAGCAGCCCGATCGTCGCGCCGGCGGAAATCAGTATCCAGACGAGCATTGTTTCCATCTGCGTCTCCTGCTTTGCCTTCCACGCGGTCTCCTCGGGGAGCAAGCTTTCGTCGCGGGTTTCCCCTCCCTCCCGCGGTAGCCTGAGGATCAATTTGGGCTACGCCAATTCCATGCCAAGAGGGTACGGCGTGGCTGCCGACTGTTAAGTCTTCGTTTGCCTGAGGCTTTTTTCGACCCGAGGAATCCGCCGGCGTGGTTCGGCGGCGCGAACCATGAAACAAAACCGTAATTGGCGGTGAAATCCGTCGTCCGGAGGGCCTGGGTCAAGTTTTGATCTGCACCGTAACCTCGGTTTCCACCGGGGCCTCGTTGCTCAGCGACGCCACACCGACTGCAGCTCGGGCGTGCTCGCCCCGGTCGCCCCAGAGAGCGATGAATAGATCCGAGGCTCCGTTGACGACCTGGGGCATCTGAACAAAGCCGGGCGCAACGTTGACGTAACCGATCAGCTTCACGATTCGTTCCACGCGGTCGAGATCGCCGAGCGCGGCCTTGATGATCGCGAGGTGATTCAGAGCGCAGCAACGCGCCATCTCGTAAGCTTGCTCGAGCGTAACCGAGCCGCCTACCTTGCCGGAGTACTTGAGCGGCTGGCCGTTCAACCGCCCGATGTTCCCGCCGACGAAGAGCAGGTTGCCGACCCGGACCGAGGGGATGTAGTGCGCCGCGGGCTTCGGCGGAGACGGCAGAGCCAGTCCGAGGGCGGCAAGCTTCTTCTCTATTTCCATGAAAACCTCCTGTGCCCGAAGCGTTCGGTCGGAAGCAGGCGCGAGGGAGCGGGCGGTCGCTGTCGTTCACCGCTCGGACATCGGCTTCACCATGCCGGAGTCGACGTACCCGGGCTTGTTGCCCCGCTTGGAAACGACCTTGAACCACCCTTTCTCCTCGTCGACGACGTGAATCTTCGTGCCCTTGGCGACCTCGGCGACGACCGGATAATGGAGACCCGGCCCGCTACGGACTTGAGTATTGGCCAGCGTCTCGTAGCTTCCTTCCACCGACCGCGCGGGGGGTTCCGGCTCGTCGCCGGTTGCGGGCTCCAATGCCGCCAGCTCGACGAATCCAGGCGGGTTGCCTTTTTTTGAGACGATCAGGGCCCAGTCGCCGTCCCGGCCGACCACGTACACCCGCGCCTTCCTGGGAACTTCGGCGACGGGGCGGAACTGGGGCCCCGGTCCGGTTCGGACGCGGGTGCCCTCCACCGTGACATAGGGGCGCATCTGAGCGTTGAGATCGGGAAGATCGTCGCGGCCGGCGCTCTGTTCTGCTTTCTTGCACGCCGACATGCTCAACAGAACGACCAGGAATGCCAGCGACGCCCATGACTTCCGCGCGGCAATCATTTTTCGTCCTCCGTCAAGAAACGATAACGCACTATTATACACGTTCCCGAGCCGCAAACTGAGCGAAAAAAGCTTCCCTCCGGAGCAAACGACCACCTCGAACCGCGTGGCCGAACGGACGGCGCGCCCGGAGGGCCGGCCTCGCGCCGCCGGGAAGCACCGCCTGCTCAATAGTGTTCGAGAAAGTTCTTGAGCAGAATCTTCCCGCCTTCGGTCAGGATGGATTCGGGGTGGAACTGGACCCCCTCGACCGGCCAGCTTTCGTGGCGGACTCCCATGATCACGTCGTCGGTTCGGGCGCTGACCCGGAGCTCTGCGGGAAGGGTTCCGGGATCGATGACCAGCGAATGATAGCGCATCGCGGCGAACGGATTGCGAAGCGAGCGAAAGATCGTGCGCCCGTCGTGCGCGACGTCGGAAAGCTTGCCGTGCATGAGCGTGGGAGCCCGCACGATTTTTCCGCCGAAGGCAGCGCCGATGCACTGGTGGCCGAGGCAGACGCCGAGGATCGGAGTCTTTTCACCGAATCGGCGGATCACGTCGCAGGAGATTCCCGCTTCGGCGGGAGTGCACGGTCCGGGCGAGATCACGATCTTCTCCGGACGGAGGGCGGCGATCTCGTCGAGCGAGATCCTGTCGTTGCGAGCGACCCTGATCTCGGCTCCGAGCTCGCCGAGGTAGTGGTACAGGTTGTAGGTAAACGAGTCGTAATTGTCGATCAGCAGGATCACGATGCGCTCCACTGCTCGGCGAGATCGACGGCCTTCAACATGGCGCGCGCCTTGTTCAAGGTTTCCTCGTACTCCAGAGCCGGGTCCGAATCGGCGACGATCCCCGCGCCGGCGTTGATGAAGGCTTTTCCATCCTTCATTACGATCGTCCGGATCACGATGCAGGTGTCGAGGTTGCCGTTGTACCCGAAATAGCCGATCGCTCCCGCGTAGAGCCCGCGCTTTTCCGGTTCGAGCTCGCCGATGATCTGCATGGCCCGGATCTTCGGAGCCCCCGAGACGGTTCCGGCCGGGAAGGCGGAGACGAAAAGATCAAAAGGGCCCTTGTCGCGGGCGAGCTTGCCGCGGACGTTGGAAACGATGTGGATGACGTGCGAGTAGCGCTCGATCGCCATCAGCTCGTTGACCTCGACCGTGCCGATCTCCGCAACCCGCCCCACGTCGTTGCGCCCCAGGTCGACGAGCATGATGTGCTCGGCCCGCTCCTTGGGGTCGGCGAGCAGGTCGGCTTCGAGCTCTCGTTCCTCTTCGGGCGTGGCGCCGCGCCGCCGGGTGCCGGCGATCGGACGGAGCTCTATCGTGTCGCCGGTGAGTCGCACCATGGTTTCCGGCGAGGAGCCGATCACGCGCAGGTCCTCGAGCTCCAGGTAGAACATGTAAGGCGAAGGATTGATGACGCGAAGCGCGCGATAGATCTCGAACGGATCGCCCGTGGTCTCGGTCTCCAGCCTCTGACACAGCACGACCTGGATGATGTCGCCCGCCCGGATGTATTCCTTGGCTCGAGCCACCGCCCGCTCGAAACCCTCGCGCGTAAGGTTGGATCGAAACTTCCGGTCGCCTTTGCCCTCCCGGGCCAGGTCGCGCGGCTCGATGCCGCGAGGCTTGCGTTTGAGAGAATCGATCACCTTGCGGATGCGCTCGGTCGACTCGCGGTACGCTTTCTCGAGAGAGGTGCGACCGTCGAGGCTGACGTTGTCGATGACCTTGATGGTGTGCTTGAGGTTGTCGAAGGCCACCAGGGTACGCGTGAAGATGAAGAAGATCTCGGGCATGCCCAACGGGTCGGGCTTGTCGTTGGCGATCTCGTGAAATTTCTCTACCGCGTCATAGGCGACGTAACCCAGAGCCCCACCGAAGAACGGCGGCACGCCGGGCACCGTCACCGGTCGGCAGCCCTTCAACAGCTCCTCCAGGGATTTCAGCGGGGTCTCGGTAACGAAGCTCCTTTTCTTGGCTCCTTCGATGATTTCGACACGGTTTCCGCGCGCTTTAAAGATCCGGTAGGGGCGCGTCCCCAGGAACGAGTAACGGGCCCAGCGCTCGCTCCCCTCCACGCTTTCCAGCAGGAACGCGTAGCGGTCGCGCTCGAGCCGCTTGAAAAACGACAGCGGGGTTTCCAGATCCATCAGGAGCTCCTGATAGATGGGAATCAGGTTGCCCTCCCGGGAGAGCCGGCAGAATTCGTCAAAACTGGGATGGACCATCGCTCGAAAATAAAAAGGGCCATAAGTTTTCACCTATGGCCCTTTCCCGATCTTTCGGATGAGCGGAGTCAGCCATGGTGAAGACGGCGCGGCAATTCCCGGCGCCGCCAGCCCCAAACGAGCCTTTGCATCGGCTGAATCCGCATGGTGCCCATTATGCCGCGCGGAGTGTGCACCGTCAACCGGGGGCGGCGATCAAACAGCGGTTCATGAAAGGCTTCTATGCGGGAGGGTTTTCTCTCCTTCGGGCCGGAGTCGTTTCCTCGGCCACGGGCTCTACGAGGGAATTTGACATCGGGACGTCGCTAAGTTAGGTTAAAACGCTTTTTTGGAAGAGTCGGATCCGGCTTCGCGCACGGGGAGGGGGAAGATGGTTCGACGCGAAAAGTCGAATTACGTGATCCAATCGGTCTCGCACGCTCTGGATGTCCTGGAGCAATTCAGCGGTTCCGTGGACGAGATCGGCGTGACGGAGCTGAGCAAGCGTTTGAAGCTCCACAAGAACAACGTCTTTCGTCTGCTGGCGACCCTCGAGGCGCGGGGCTACATCGAGCAGAACCGCGTGACCGAGAACTACCGGTTGGGCCTGCGCTGCTTGCAGCTCGGGCAGACCTTCATCCAGCAGATGGGATTGCTGACCCAGGCGCGCGCTGCGCTGCAACAGCTGGTCGCCCACACAAGGGAGAGCGCTTTCGTGGCCGTCCGGAAGGATTCGGCTATCGTGCCGCTGGATTTCGTCGAGCCGGGACGGCCGGTACGGGTGGTATCGTTTCTCGGGAGCCGGCTTCCGCCCCATGCGACCGCCGCGGGCAAGATCCACCTGGTCTTCGATCCTGACGGCGGGGTCAAGCAGGCTCTCCCCGAGCGCCTCGAGCGTTTCACGGACCACACGGTCGTGGAGCGCGGCGCCTTGCTCGAGCAGATCAAAGAAATCAAGGAACGCGGGTGGGCCGTCGAGCGCAGCGAGTTCCTGGAGGACGTCGCGTCGGTGGCCGTTCCCGTGCGGGACTACACACGCTCGCTCGTGGGCAGCCTCGCCGTCGCGGCGCCGAGTCATCGTCTGACGAGCGAGCGGATCAAGACGGAAATCGTCCCGATGGTGCTCGAAGCGGGGCGCGCTCTCTCCAAGCGTCTGGGATTTCCCGGATAGGCGACTTTGCGGCTCGTAGCGGCTCTCCGCCGGCGGACGCGTGGCCGCGCCGCGACCGCTGCGCGACCGGACTCTGCCGGTCTTGCGTGGGCGCGTATCATGAAACACGGAGGTCTGTGAAATCGGATGCTGAGCGCAATTGAAAAGATCGCCTTCCTCTTGCTGGCGGCCGGCTCGGCCTACCTGGGCGGCAGAGGCTTTTACGACGTCTATCGCGCGATCGCGCGCGGCAGGCCCGACGACCGTTTCACCCATCTTTCCGAGCGGATCCGGCGCGCTCTGGTCATCGTGCTGACGCAGCAGACCGTGCTCAAGACCCGCCCCGTGGTCTCTGTCCTGCACGCGATGGTCTTCTACGGATTCGTTTTTTATTTTCTCGTCAACCTGGTCGACGTCCTCGAGGGATTTTCCTCTTTTCACGCTCGGGGCGGCCCATGGAACCTGTTCAACGTGCTCGCGGATGTTTTAACCGCGGCGGTGCTGCTCGGCATGGCCGGCCTCGTCGCCCGGCGGTGGTGGGTGCGGCCGGCCGATTTCGACTTTCCCGCCAACGTTCCGGTTCAGGAATCGGTGCGGCCCGGCATCCGGCGGGATTCGACGATCGTCGCGGCGTTCATCCTGTTTCACGTCGGCTGCCGCCTCTTTTTCAAGGCGACGCAGGCGGCGCTCGAGGGCAGCGATCCGTTCCTGCCGGTGAGCTCACTGGCCGCCAGCCTCTTCGCCGGCGCGCCCGCCGGGCTGGTCCAGGGGCTCAACCATTTTTTCTGGTGGGGAGCCCTCGGCTCGATTCTGGTGTTCATTCCCTATTTCCCGCGCTCCAAGCACATCCATATCTTCATGGCGCCGATCAATCTGGCCCTGAGGAAGGAAAACCCAGGGACGCTGCAGCCGATGGATTTCGAGAAGGAGGAGGTGTTCGGCGCCTCCCGCCTCGAGGAGCTGGCCTGGCCTCGGCTCCTCGACGCCTACAGCTGTATCATGTGCAACCGCTGCCAGGAGGTCTGCCCGGCCACCACCACGGGAAAAGCCCTGAGCCCGGCGGCGCTCCTCATCAACGAGCGCTTCGAGATCAACCGGATCCTTCCCGAGTTCGCCTCGGGGAAAGAGAGCCCGCGGCCGCTCTTGGAATTCGCGCTCAACGAGGAGGCCGCCTGGGCCTGCACGACCTGCAACGCGTGCATCGACATCTGCCCGGTCGGCAACGAGCAGATGCTCCACATCATCGATATCCGGCGCGAGCGGGTGCTGGGGGCGGCGGAGTTTCCCGCGGGGCTCAAGAACGCCTTCAACCACATGGAGCGGGCGGGAAACCCGTGGGGCATGGCGGCCGAGGAGCGCATGGCATGGACCAAGGGGCTGCCGTTTGCGGTCCCGACCGTTGCGGAAAACCCCGATCCCGACGTCCTCTATTGGGTCGGATGCGCCGTGGCCTTCGATCCGCGGGCGCAAAAGATCGCCCGCAGCATGGCCCGGCTCCTCGACGCGGCGGGCATCAACTGGGCGGTGTTCGGCAAGGAGGAGAAATGCACCGGGGACGCCGCCCGGCGCAGCGGCAACGAGTACCTGTTCGCCGAGATGGCGGCGGCGGCGGTCGCCGCCCTCGACGAGGTCAAGTTCAAGACGATCGTGACCACCTGTCCCCACTGCTTTCACACCATCGCCAACGAGTATCCGCAGTTCGGCGGCCGTTACACCGTCCGGCACCACACGGATTTCATCGCGGAGCTGCTGCGCGAGGGAAAATTGCCGCTCGACGGGGCCGACGCACGAAACGTAACCTACCACGACCCGTGCTATCTCGGCCGGCATAACGGGATCTTCGATCCGCCCCGGGCGGCCATCGAGTCGGCCGGCGCCCGGCTCGTCGACCCGCCGCGAGCGCGGCGGTCGAGCTTCTGCTGCGGCGCGGGAGGCGGTCAGTTCTGGAAGGAGGAGGAGAAGGGCAGGGAGCGGGTGAGCACCAACCGCTACCGCGAGCTCAAGGCCACCGGCGCCGCCGCCATTGCGACCGGCTGCCCGTTCTGCATGCGCATGCTGGTGGAGGAAGCTGCAAAGGAGGAAACCGGCGCGCCGGAGATTCTCGACATCGCCGAGATCGTTGCAGGCAGGCTCCGGCCCGGCGGCGTATGAGGATCCGGCAGGCCAGGGCTGTGCGTCACGGGGCGGCGGCGCTGATCGCCGCCGCCGTGCTGTCCACGGCGGGCTCGTGCCATCCCCAGCCCCGGGTGGTGATCGAGACGCGAAACGGCCGCGAGGTCGCCTTCGAGGTGGAGATCGCCGATACGCCGGCCAAGCGCGAGCTAGGATTGCAGTATCGGCGGGAGCTCGCCGAAGGCCGCGGCATGCTCTTCCTCTTTCCGGAAGAGCGGGAAAACTCCTTCTGGATGAAAAACACTCCGATTCCGCTGGACATGATCTTCATCGGAGGCGATCGGAGGATCGTCGGGGTCGTCCACCGGACCACGCCGTTTTCGCTGCAGCCGCAGGGGGTGGGGCTCCCGAGCCGCTTCGTTCTCGAGATCAACGCGGGATTGGCGCGGCGCTACGCGATTGAGGCGGGCGACCGCGTCCGCTTCGAAGGGATCGCTCCCGAGAAGGTCCGGGAGTGACCGCTGGCTAGATCTCGCTGAAGAAGTACGGCCGCACGGGCTCGAGCCGTTCCTCGTAAGAGTCCGGGTACAGGAACCACAGTGTCGCCGCGAGGCTGCTCAGCAGGGAATTGCCGTCCTGCGGCGTGAAGCAGGTGCCAATGATCTCGCGGTCCCCGCGCATCGCGAGACTCTGCGCCACGATCACCGTCTGGTTCAGAATCCGGCCGAACAAGCCGTGGTCGCGGCCGAAGGAAAAGACCGAGGCCGAAGATTTCTTGTTGGTCAGCGCCACGCGCCCGTTTCCCTTCAACCGCCGCATCAGCTCGTCCTGCGTGATGCCGCGGCGCAGCTTCAGGTTGAAGTGGATCGTGTGCATGTACTGGGTATTGATCTTCAACGCCGAGGAATAGATGTTCAGGTCCAGCCCCAGCGTCTTGAACAGGTAATGAGCGTCCCGCCCCTGGTGCGTGCCGAATTGCTTGTCGTCGTGCTTGCCCACTTCCGGGGCGGGGATGAATTCACCCTCCTGGCTCAGGTCATTGGCCCGCCGCATGCAGACGAACCGCCCCTCTTCGAGGTTGTCCTCCTTTTCAGGCCCTAAAGCGATCGTATCGATGAGCACGGCGAGATTGTGCGTGTTGCAGCTGACGACCTGGATAAACTGGTCTTCGCCCCTGACCAGGGCCCTGTCGTTGATGCCGCGGGCGTACATCTTGCCGAAACCGAACTCGCTTCCTTGGGCGATAAAGCCCCGGCCGTTTGCCGTGAAGCGGTTGTAGATTTTCTCCTTGTTTTCGTTGCCGACGGGAGTGCAGTCGATCACGACACTGGCCCGCTCGATCGCTTCCTCGGCCTCGAACGACGGGTTCATCCCCATATCGACGAACTTTTGCCACGCGCCCTTGTCGACGCAGAGCCTGGCCCCTTTCTTTCCCAGCACGATGACCTTGGAGCGATCCGTGAGCAGGGGCGTCCGCTTGTGAAACGTCACCTCGTCGATCCCGAATTGTTCGCGAAACGTGGCCAGGATGCCGATCAGCGGCTCGCCGATGGTGCCGGTTCCGACAATATGCACGATTTTCTTTTGCGCCATGGGGGTCACCTGCCCGTTTTTTTGGAAGGGATTCTAGCCCAAGGATGGGGGCCATTCAACCCGCGTTTCGCGCCCCGTGCGGTTCCCGACGAGGCTCCCTTTAAGGCGCTCTTGCGCCATGCTAAATGTAGAGGGCGAGGCGGTTCCATGGCGCAGCAAGAACTCGTTCCCGCTCGGGCCTTTTTCGACGAGAACTTCGGCATCGGGGCGCGCGACCTCGAGCGCGTCATCGCCGCCGCGTTGGGCCGGAAAGCGGATTACGCGGACCTCTATTTCGAATATCGCAAAAACGAGGGAATCAGCCTGGAAGAGGGGCTGGTCAAGAGCTGCACGCAATCGACGGCGAACGGCGTCGGAGTGCGCGTGCTCGCCGGCGCCAAGACCGGATACGCCTTTACCGACGACATCACGGTCCAAAATCTGGAGATTGCCGCTCGGACCGCCCGCTACATCGCCCAGAACCAGCCCTCCCGTGCGCCGGCGCGGGCGACCGGACGGAAAACGGAGGCCCACGACCTCTATCCGGTCAAAACGCCGGCGAACGACGTTCCGCTGGATCAAAAGATCGCTCTGCTGTACGAGATTGACCGCTACGCGAGAAGCCTCGACGGACGGGTGAAAAACGTCTTCGTCTCTCTCGCCAACGAGTACAAGATCGTCCTGATCGCCACCTCCCAGGGTACCGTCGTCGGCGATCTCCAGCCGCTGACCCGCCTCAACGTCAGCTGCATCGCGGAAGAGCGCGGCAACCGCCAGGTGGGCAGCTTCGGCGGCGGCGGCCGGGTCGAGTTCGGTTTTTTCATCAACGCCAGGGACTACGAGCGCTACGCCCGCGAGGCGGTGCGGCAGGCGCTGGTGAACCTGGAAGCCGGAGAGGCGCCCGCCGGAACGATGGACGTGGTTCTGGGGCCCGGCTGGCCGGGCATCTTGCTCCACGAAGCGGTCGGCCACGGGCTGGAAGGGGACTTCAACCGCAAGAAGACCTCGGCGTTCACGGGACGGATCGGCGAGAAGGTGGCCTCCGAGCTGTGCACCGTGATCGACGACGGAACGATCCCGTGGCGGCGAGGCTCGATCAACGTCGACGACGAGGGGACGCCGACGCAGCGCACGGTCCTGATCGAGCGCGGGGTGCTGAAAGGTTACCTCCAGGACCGCCTCAATGCTTCGCTGATGGGGATGGCCCCGACAGGCAACGGCCGACGCGAGAGCTACGCTCACATTCCGATGCCGCGGATGACGAACACCTTCATGCTGGCGGGCGAGACGCCGCCGGAGGAGATCATCCGCTCGGTCAAGAAAGGGCTCTACGCGGTTTCCTTCGGCGGCGGCCAGGTCGACATCACGAGCGGGAAGTTCGTTTTTTCCGCAAGCGAAGCCTACTTGATCGAGGACGGCAAGGCGACCCGCCCGGTCAAAGGAGCGACGCTCATCGGCAACGGTCCGGACGTTCTGACCCGGGTGACCATGGTGGGAACCGATCTGAAGCTCGACGAGGGAGTCGGGACCTGCGGGAAAGACGGACAATCGGTGCCGGTGGGCGTGGGGTTGCCGACGATCCGGATCGACGGGCTGACGGTGGGGGGGACGAGGGCGTGAGAGCAATGCAGGGTCCGTCGAGCCCCCGCTTGCAGTCTCGTGCACGCGGAGCGCCGTGACCGTGGAACGTTACGACCTAAGCCAGGAGCTGGCGCAGGATATTCTCAGGCAGGCCGCGCGCAAAGGGGCGACGGCAGGCGACGTCGTCATGGTCGAGAACGACTCGTTCTTCGTTACCGTGCGGCTGCGCGAGCTCGAAAAGATCAGCCAGGCGCGGGAAAAACGGTTGGGACTGCGGCTGTTCTTCGGTTCCAGCTCGGCGTCGGCGGCGACCTCGGATATCTCGCGGGCGTCGATCGAACGTCTGGTGGAGGAGACGGCGCAGAGGGCGCGGGCGACGGCGCAGGATCCGTTCGCCGGGCTGCCGCCCGCGGAGCAGCTCGCGACAGCGGTTCCTGACCTGGACCTCCTCGACGAGGAGGCCCGCTCCTTGACGGTCGAGGACAGGATCGCTGTCGCCGCCCGGTGCGAGGAGAGCGCCCTGGCGGCCGACGCGCGCGTCACCAACAGCGAGGGCGCGGAATTTTCGAGCGAGTTCGCACGCGTCATCTACGCCAGCAGCGCCGGTTTTTCCGGGGAGTACCGGGGTTCGAGCTTCAGCCAGTCGGTTGCCCCGGTTGCATCGGAAGACGGCTCGATGCAGCGCGATTACTGGTACTCGGCGAGCCGCCGGTTCGCCAGGCTCGAGCCGCCCGAGGCGGTCGGCCGAAAAGCCGCCGAGAGGGCGGTACGCCGGCTCGGAGCCCGCAAGATCAAGACGTGCGAGGCACCGGTGGTGTTCGACCCTGAAACCGCGGCGTCGCTGATGCGCCTGCTGGCCTCGGCGCTCTCCGGGTATGCGCTGTACAAGGGGGCTTCTTTTCTCGTCGGCAAGCTGGGAGTGAGGATCGCCTCCGATCTCGTGACGGTCGTCGACGACGGGACGATCCCAGGAGCGCTGGGCTCGAGGCCGTTCGACGCGGAAGGGCTGCCGACACGCCGCACTCTCGTCGTTGAGAACGGGGCGCTCCGGAGCTATTTGCTGGACAGCTACAGCGGCAGGAAGCTCGGAATGACCTCGACCGGCAACGCCTCGCGCTCGGTGGGAGAGGCGCCCGGCGTAGCGCCGACCAATTTTTATCTCGCCCCGGGAAGCCATCTCCCGGAAGCGATCATCGCCTCTGTCCGGCAGGGGCTCTACGTCACGGAAACCATCGGCTTCGGCGTCAATCTCGTCACCGGGGACTATTCGCGCGGGGCGGCCGGGCTATGGATCGAGAACGGAGAGCTCGCGTATCCGGTCGAAGAGGTGACGATCGCCGGCAATCTCCTCGAGATGCTGCAAAGCATCGAGATGATCGGAAGCGATCTCGAGATGCGCGGTCGCATCAGTGCCCCGACTCTCAAGATCGGCCGGATGACGATCGCAGGGGACTGACCGCGCGCCGGCTCAGAGCACCTTGAAGCCGGCCTTCAGGATCGCCCGCAGGAAATCGTCCACGTGCGAGCGGGCGGGATCGAATTCGACGACCGCGACGCTTCGCTCCACGCTGAAGTCGACGCTGTCGACCCCCGCGACCGCCTGAAGCGCCGCCCGGAGGGCGGGCAGGGCGTCGGCGGTGAGGTTTTCGACCGAAATAATCGCGGTCTTCGTCCTCATCAGCCCTCCGAGTTCACTCTGGCAAACCGTCTCCGGCTTTGCAACCGAGCAGTCCGCGGTTGCCCTCCCGCGAAAAAGCCGATATAGCGGGGTGAAATTCGTCGCCTCCGTCGATGCCGCCCGAGCTGTTCGCCCTCGCCAACGCCTTTTTCTTCGCGCTGCACAACATGTTCACGAAGAAGGGGCTCCGTTATTCCAATCCGGCCACCGCCGTGATCGTCAGCCTCGTCATCAACATGATCTTTCTCTGGGGGACTTCCCTCGTCGCCGTTCCGCTCTCCTCGCTCACCGGCCCGGGGGTCCTGATCTTCGTGCTGGTCGGTTTGTTCCAGCCGGGGCTCACCCGGCTGTTGACCTACAAAGGCATCGAAACCCTGGGGGTCGCCATCACCGATCCGATCCGTGCGACGACGCCGCTCTTCAGCGCGCTGGTCGCGATCGCCTTTCTCGGGGAGCAACTGACCGTGCCGATCTTCGCGGCTACCCTGCTGATCATCGCCGGCGTCACGCTGCTTTCCCTGCGCGGCGGCCCGGCGCAGGAAATCCGCTGGCTCCATGTGCTCTATCCGCTTTCGGCCTCGGTGCTGGCCGGCTGCTCGCAGGTTCTCAGAAAGTTCGGCCTGGCATCGGTGCCGCACCCGTTTCTCGCCGCCGCGGTCACGGCGACCTCGTCCTTCGCGGTCTCGGTCGCAACGCTGTGGTTGGTGGAAAAGAAGACGCAGACGTGGAAGTTCAACCGCCGCTGCCTGCCCTACTATACGGCTGCTGGCGTCGCCGTGAGCATCGGGATGGTCTCTATCTACTACGCCCTCGATCTGGGGAAGGTCACCGTGGTGATTCCGATCAGCAGCACCGGGCCCTTCTTCTCGCTCCTCCTGAGCGCGCTGTTTCTCCGCGACGCCGAGCGCGTGACCTTCAGGATCGTCGCGGGCGCCGCGATGATCGTCGGCGGGGTGCTGCTGATCACCCTGTGGAAATAGCCCGGTTCAATTGGGGAGACGGTCCTCGACCTCGAAGCCGAGATCGGCGATCATCCGGTGCGCCTCGCTCGCTTCCTGGCCCGGGGTGGTGAGATAACCGTTGACGAAGAGCGAGTTCGCCGGATAAAGGCTCAGCGGCTGAAGCGAGCGGAGGTTGCGCTCTCGCCCGCCGCCTACCCGGATCTCCTTGTCGGGAATCACGAAACGAAAGAGGCAAAGGATCTTCAAGCAGCGCTGCGGCGTCAGGTTTTCCATCCCGGCAAAGGGGGTGCCGTCAATGGGATGGAGGAAATTCACCGGGATCGAGTCGACGCCGAGCTGCCGGAGCGCGAGCGCGAGATCGATGATGTCATCGTCGGTCTCGCCCATTCCCATGATTCCGCCGCAGCACGACGAAAGGCCCGCCGCCTTGACGTTGTGGACGGTCTCGACCCGATCCGCGTAGGCGTGCGTGGTGCAGATCCGGGGGTGGTGATTCTCGCTGGTGTTCAGGTTGTGGTTGATCCGCTCCACGCCGGCTTCCTTGAGGGCCGCGATCTTCGACTGGTCCATGAGGCCCAGGGAACAGCAGATGTTGATGTCGACCCGGCTCTTGATGTCGCGCACGGCCTCCGCCAGCTCGCGGACCTCTTTCTGCGTCGGTCCCCGCCCGCTGTTGACGATGCAGAACCGGACCGCTCCCGCAGCCTTGGCGCGAAGCGCGCCCTCCACGAGCTTCTCCTTGGAGACGAACGGGTATTTGTCGATCGGCGCGCGCGAGACGGAGGACTGCGAGCAATAGTGGCAGTCCTCGGGACAAAGCCCGCTCTTGGCGTTCATCAGCATGTGAATCTGGACGCGCTTGCCGAAATAGCGGCGGCGCACCTTGAAGGCCGCGCTCAGCAGCTCCGGCAGATCTTCGTCCGCGGCATTCAATACCGCTTT
Source organism: Candidatus Zixiibacteriota bacterium (assembly GCA_035574315.1). Lineage (NCBI taxonomy): Bacteria > Pseudomonadati > Candidatus Zixiibacteriota > Candidatus Zixiibacteriota bacterium. The sequence goes on along the minus strand of DATLYW010000048.1, from coordinate 211,732 downwards.
CATCTCTTCACGTTCGAGCAATTCTCCCTGGAGCGCCTTCTCGGCCAGCCTGTCGAAATCCATCCAGAACCTCCGTTGAACGGGAAGAACTTTTATCATGCGGAAAAGGGGGTTGCAACGACCGTTCGGCGATCAGGTTGCTGAGGGATCGCCGGCCGACGGATGTCAAGCGGAGCCGGCCGAGAGCCGGAGAGCACCAGCCGCCGTTCCCGTCTTTCCCGAGAGCGGCTTGTCCGGCCGCTGCAGCGCGCAGCGGGAGCTTCACGTTCCCGTGCCCGTGCTGCTCTCGGGACCTCGGTCCAGTTCCGATGGATGTTCACCCAGTCTCTCCTCACGACGCGCGGGCCTGTTCTCAGCGATAAGAAAAGCGGGTTTGTGCAATCCAAAAATTAGGAATGCCGGTGACCGAAGTTTCAAATTTCCGCGCACAAAAGGGTCGTTTTCGTGGCATTTCTCTTGCTTTCCCTCTGTGCCAACCAACGGTCGGCGCGTATCGTGCAACCGAAAATCCGAGGAGGGGGAAACATGTTCACCGACAAGATCGAGCTCAAAGACTTCGACAAGATGGATCCCGAATACAAGGATCTGCTCAGACGGGTCCTGACGATTCAAGCCGACTGCGAGATCGGCGGCCCTCACCTTTACGTGGAGAGAATGCTGCCGGCCGCTCCGACCAGGCTGGACCAGCTGATCGTGGCGCGGACCGCGGCCGAGGAGATCGACCATTACCGCAAGTTCGCGCGCCTCGCCGGCGATATCGGAACCGACGTGTCGTTCGTGCTGAGCCAGCCCAATGAGAAGCGTTTCGTCGATACCTTCCGCGGTTTGATCACGACGTGGGAGGACAACGCGGTTTTCGGCTTTCTCATCGACCGGGTCGGCCGCTACCAGCTCGAGGAGTTCTACGACTGCAGTTACCTGCCGCTGGCGCGGATTCTACCCGACATCGTGACCGAGGAGCTGGGCCACATCGAGTACGGCTACAACAAGACCCTCGAGCTGATGGCGAAGGGCGACGAAGCGAAAGAGCGCGTCCAGAAAGCAGTCGACTTCTGGTACGTCAGGGCGCTCGACATGTTCGGGCGCACCGGATCCAAACGCTGCGAGCGGTACCGCTACTGGGGCCTCAAGCGGCGCGCGAACGAGCAGGCTCGCCAGGATTACATGAACGAGGTCAATCCGATCCTGGAGAAGATGGGGCTCAAAGTTCCGGACCCCTTGAAGGGTCGGAAATACCTCTAATACCGGTCAAGTCGAGGGAGGTTCAAGCGGTATGCCCGAGCCGGCACCCAACACGGAAAAACTGGACCAGCATCTGCTGGAGATTGTCCAGGCGCTTCACGGCGCCGTAAAGAGAGGAATTCTCAACGTCAAGGACACCGAAGCCGCCGACCGGGCGGTCAGGGACTGCAAGGAGCTCCTGGACGAAATCATGAAGGGAAACGTGTCGGAGTGGTTGCACTGAAGAAGGACGGCCTTTTCCCGTGAGCCGTCCCATCGCTCCGGCCGCACGGGGTCAGCGCGGGGCGCTGAGCGCGAGCGACAGGATGCGCTGGATGAGCCTCGGATAGCTCAAGCCGCCTTTCATCGCCGACTGCGCGAACTCGTCGTCCCGGTCGAGATTGGGGTTCGGATTGGCCTCGAGGATCACGACCTCGCCTTCGGGCGTGACTCTCAGGTCGATCCGGCCGTAGCCGCGAATCCGCAGCGCGCGGTAAACGCCCCGGCAGATCTTCGCGATCTTCTGCTCCAGCCCGTTCGGCAGCGGGGCGGCGAAGATGTTTTGAATGCCCCAGCGCTTGCGGTAGGCGTCGTCCCATTTCGCCTTGAAGGTGGAAAACTTGGGCTGCCCGTCCGGAACCTGCGAGAAAATCACCTCGCGGAACGGAAAGACCCTCAGCCGGTCGTTCCCCAGCACGCTGACGTAGAGCTCGCGCCCGTCGATATATTCCTCCGCGAGCGCCTCCTGATTGAGCCGCTCGTGGATAAAGCGCACGCGCTCTTCCAGGGCCTCGTCGCTCTCGACGAAGGAGTCGAGCGCGATGCCAACCGAGCCCTCTTCCCGCAGAGGCTTCACGAACAGGGGAAACTTGAGGTGTTTCGGGCGGCGGACGGCGCATCCGGGGGAGTAGATGGCGAAGTTGGGCACGCGGATCCTGTGATACGCGAGCAGCTCCTTGGCCATTCCCTTGTTCTTGCAGAGCGTCAGGCCCGTCGGGCTTGACCCGGTGTAAGGGACCCCCATCATTTCCAGAAGACCCGCCACGTTGCGATCATAGGCGGAGACCTCGTTGAAGTGCTCCGTCAGGTTGAAGACGACGTCGGGCGGGTTGGCCTTGATCTCATCGATGATCATTCCCGGCTCGTCCCACACTCCGATGGTTCGCACCTCGTGACCGAGCCGGTTGAGCGCGTCGATCACGTGCGCCTCGGCGGCCCAGTCGTCGGTCTTCAGCTCCTTGCTGAAATCCTGGCTCTCCGGCGGGGTGCCCGCCGTGTCGAAGAGCACGAGAACCTTGTAGCGTTTGCGTGCGCGCACGGTCAGCGGTCCTTGAATTTTCCGGTGAGTCGGTAATGCGAGACGAGGCTCGTCAAATAGGCGGTCACCTCCACGCCGGTCAGCGGCGAGCGCAGGCGCAGGTCGAGCTGGGCGCAGCGGTCGGTGAGTGCCCGCAGCAGGCGATTGACGGTGAACTTCGGCTCGCCGGTCCAGCTGGAGACCGCGTTGAGGATCAGCTGGTTCGACCGCCGCAAGAAGACCGCGGCACGCTCGCCGTCGGGTGAAGCAGGCGCTTCCGCGAAGAGACGTTTCAGGTCGGCGTCGAAAAAGTCGGGAAAATCCTGGGCGTACGCGCGCCGCCGGCGCCGATAGTAGTTTTCCAGGCGCGATCGCAGGCGCGAGGCTTCGCTCATCTTGGTCTTGACGAAAGCCAGGGGTGGGGTGGCCGCCAGCTTGCGCATCAGACCGTCGACGTATTCGAGCTTCTCCAGCGCCTTCCAGCCGCGATACTGCGTTCGCCAATCCAGGTCCGGCGTCAGCCAGATCGCGACGGTTTCGGCGAAATCCTCCTCCGGGTGGCTCTGCGCGTACCAGCCTTCGAGGTGGCGGACGAAGCGCTTGCTGTACGGCCGTGCTCGAAAGCTCTCGGAGTATTCCAGCGAAGGCGGTCCGAAGACTTTTTGCCACCGCCGGTCACGGTCGAGCAGGTAGGCGTGGTTCAGCACGTGACCCATCTCGTGCCGGAGCAGCCGCATGCACCAGGTCTCGGTGCCTCCCTCGACTTCGAGCATCATCTTCTCTTCGAGCCGTTTGAGGCGCGGGTGCGCGAGATAGAAGGGGATGGCGATGGTCGCCGAGCCTTCGGGGCAGAACCACTCGTCGCCCAGGTAACAGATCGGCTTGCAGGCGATGTTCTTCGCCTCGAGCTCTCGATAAAACTTTTCGATGCGCGATTCGAGCTCCGTTCCCCGGATCTCCAACTTGAGATCGCAGATCCGGAGTTGCAGCAACTGCTCGTCGCTCAGGCTCGCGAAATCGGGCGCGGCGCGGCGTCGCGCGCCGCCGGACATCTCCCTGTTTTCGGATTCCTCCACCGGAAAATATTTTATCAGAGCGAAAAGAAAGCGGCCAGGGAGACCCGGCAGGGCGGCGGAGCTACGGGATCAGGATGATCTTGCCGAAATGGCTTCGGCCCTCGAGATAGCGCTGGGCGGCCCTGGCTTCGGCGAGCGGAAACGTTTTGTCGATGATCACCTTGAACTTGTTCTCCGCGATCAGGCGCAGGAACAGGTCGAGGTGGCGGAAGTCGCCGGGATTGGCTTTGAGATAGTTGGTGATCGAGAAACGCGTCGCCCGGCGTCCCTCCGCCAATGTCGGAGCGGGATCGGGAACGGCGCCGAACGCTCCGCCGATCGAAACAAGTCGTCCGCCGGGCGCCAGGACCTCCAGGCTTTTCTTGTAGACGTCGCCTCCGATCATCTCCAGCACCACATCGGCGCCCCTCCCCCCGGTGATCTTCATCGTCTCGGCGACGAAGTCCGCGACCGTGTAGTCGATGGCCGCATCGGCTCCCAGAGCGCGCAGCCGCCGGCATTTGTCCTCGCCGCTGGAGGTGGCGATCGCCTTCGCCCCGACGTGCTTGCCGACCTGGATCGCCGCCACTCCCACTCCGCTGCTCCCCGCCTGAACCAGCAACCAGTCGCCCTCCTTGAGCTTCCCATCGGACAGCAGCCCGAACCACGCCGTGAGAAAGACGGTCGGCACCGAAGCGGCGGTTGCGGCGTCGACTCCGGGCGGGATCGGGTGGACTTCCGACTCCCGGGCGACCGCATATTCCGCATAGCCGCCCTTGCCGGGGTAGGCGACCACTCGGTCCCCGATCTTGAATTCCTGCACTCCCGGGCCGAGCCTGGCAATCGTGCCGGCGAACTCCCGGCCCGGGACGATCGGCAGATCCTCGGGAGCCACCCGATAGGTGCCCTTGCGGAGACCGAGGTCGGCGCGGTTCAGTGCTGCGGCTTCGACCTTGATCAAGACCTCGCCCGCTCCCGGCTCGGGAACAGGGATTTCGTCGTACTGGAGCACATCCTCGGTTTCTCCAAAGCGGTGAATGCGAACAGCCTTCATAGAGCCTCCCGGATGCCCACGCTTCTGGGCCGCGTGCCACTCCCGCGCGGGAGCGTATCCCGCACCGGGCCGGACTGTCAACGAGGCCGGGGGCCGTGCCGGCGCTGCGCGAGAAGCGTGCGCTTGACAACGGTGACGTTCGCGCCGATGAATCCGGACCGACGCGGCCTGCCGGTGATCACGAGCAACCAGGCCGGCCTGTGGCAGGCGCTTCGCCTCGTCGGCATCGAGGATCGATTGCCGGGACCCGGACGGTTGTTGCGGGAATATTGAAGTGTCTCTGGCCTTGCGCCCCTTCTCGTGCCCCTCGCGTACTCGATTCGCGTCGCCGGCCTCGGCCAGCGCTACTTTTGACCTGCCCGGCAGGTGAGACTCGGCCCGATCTTCTAGCGGTCGCAACACGCCATGTAAGTTGTGGCGAATCCTGGATTACGTTAGACTCGGTTCTGAACGATATCGATCAGGAGGTTCAAATGCCACGCAAATTAGCAGCTTGCGCGATCGCGGCCTTTCTCCTGTGGATGGCCTGGCCGTCGACCCGAGGTTTTTCCCAGGAGGGCCAGATGCACAAGGAGCAAGCGCAGGGCAGCCACGGCATGATGGGCGGCGGGATGATGGGGATGGGCGCGATGTGTCCGATGATGGCGATGACGGGCATGGCGGGAAGCGATCCCGAGATGGCGGCAAGGATGATGGAAATGCGCGGCGAGATGATGATCAAGATGGGGGAAGTGATGGTGAAGCACGCGAAGGCGATGAAGCGAGAGGCCCAGCCTAAGGGAAAGTGACCAACGACCCCCCACAGTAAAGCTCATCGCTACGCTCGTCCTTAGCGCCCCAGCAGGCGTTTCACCTGCTCGATGACTTCAGGCGGCTGACTGGCCACTGTCTTGGCCAGCTCCTGGAGTTCATCTCCGCTTACCGGGTCAAAATCGTAGTTCTTTTTTCGAATTTCCGCGACCAATTCGGGATCCCTGAGCGCTTTCGCGTACGCGTCGCGGATGGTTTTCACGCGTTCGGGAGGGGTGCCGGGCGGCGCAATCATCGGATGACCGAAGATCTCACCGGCGGTAAGTATGCGGGCAATTCGGCGGCCGAGATCGTGGGTGTTGTAGCGGTCCATCAACTCATAGAGGGTGGGAACATCCGGCGCTCGCCTATCCCTTTGCATTCCGGTCTGAAGCAAGTGTCTGTCAAAGCCTTTGCGATGCCATTCGGTAAATGGCTCGCGGCTAAAGTGAGCGCCTAAACCCATGGACCGACAAACGATCTCACCCCTTTGGACGGCTAAGTCGGTTTGGCTTCCTCCCTGATATCCGAGGACAACTTCGAATTTCGCACCGATCAAAGTCCGTAGCGCAAAAATAATGCTCGAACTGTCCCTTCCGGATCCACCGCATTTCGGGGGAAGCTTCGCGTTGATCACGTCATCCATGGTCTTATACGGCGAATCGGCCCGGATGTAGAGGACGGTAGGATTGCGGTCAGGTGAACCGATCCAGTTGAACTTTTGGATGTCGAATTTAACTTCCCTGCTGCCGCCGATCTGACCCAGGTAGACGAGCTGGTTGGGCATTCCGACGGTGAGACCATCCGGCTTGGCGACCTCGTAGAGGTAATTTGCCGCAGCCACCGAGCCGCCGCCGGGCATATTTTGGACTACGACATCCGGGTTTCCGGGAAGATACTTCGGCAAGAAGCGAGCTAGAAGCCTTGCCCAGTAATCATAGCCGCCGCCCGGACTTGATCCGACGACGATGCGCACGACCTTATTGCGATAAAAATCGCCGTTCTCGGTGGCGGCCATGACACATTTACCCGCGGTACTCATCACTATAGCGAGCACAAACAATAGCCGGGGGATCATGGCGTGTCTTAGCGGATTCATCGCGTTACTTCGGCTTGTGCCGAGCCTCGGGGCCTTTGTAGATCATCCCGACTTCCATTACCTCGTAAGAGGCGACGAATTTATTATCGAAAGCCCGCCCACAATAGTGCGTCGGCCGGAGCTTTTCGAGAACAGCATACCCGTTGGCGTCGATGCAGTCCGAATTGACGGACGCGGCCACAACCTGTCCCATGACTGTGAGGCGGTGCAGCCATTCCTTGGTCCAGAGCACTTTACATTCATAGTGGGCCTTGCACTCCTCGATACGCGGGGGTTTCAGTACCCTGCTCGGGATCGGGGTTAGGCCGGCTTTCTCCAGCTCGTTGACCCCTCGGGCGAACGGCAGGCCGACCACCCTTACCTTTTCGAGAATTTCTCTGTCAAACGATGGAATGTTCACCACAAATTCCTGTGTTTCCAGAACATTATGGTAGGTGTCCTTACCTATCTCGACGGTAAACGAGATGCAGGTAGGCTCGTGATTCTGCCTTACGCATGTAGCGAATGACGCAGCATTAACGCGGCCCTCCTTGTCGACCGTTGTGATCATGACAGCGCAAGCGACCGGCGAAAACATCCGATCCCAGTGTTCGTAGGGCACGTCTACTTTCTGGACATTTCCCATGGCTTTCTCGCCTCGATGAACTTCCCGTGGGTGATCCGTGCAGATCTACGGTGCAGCTTTTCCCACGAGTCGTCAGGTTATGAAAGCCGCTCGGTTTGTGTCAAGATTTAATCTTTGATAATCCCCGATTAATTCCAGATTAACCGCCGAAGGGGCCATGGAGCTCAAACAACTCAAGGCTTTTCTTCACCTGTCCCGGAAGGGGAACCTAGGAGTGACCGCCAGTCTTCTGAGGCTTACGCCCGCCGGTGTGTCGCTCAGGCTGAAGCGGCTAGAGCGTGAGCTAGGTGTCAAGCTGTTTGAGCGAAAACCGAATCGGTTGTTGCTGACGGGCAGAGGCCGGGTATTCTCTGACCGGTTGTCGAGAATCATGGATGATCTCGACGCGGCTGTGGCAGCCGTGCGAGATGGTCGGGAGGATGTACCGACCGATATCGAGATCGCCGCGGGGAGCGACACGGCATTTTTTTTGGGTCCTCACTTGGCCCAGTTCGCGAAACGCAATCCTTGCGCGCGGGTGAGCCTGCTGACGCGCTCTTCCGCAGAAATCATTGAGTCGATCTTGGACGGCCGAATTCACCTCGGTGTCGGTTGGTTCCCGTCCATCCCCCGCGATTTGGCTTGCGTGCCGGTGTTGTCATCTAGCTTAGTTGCGATTTGCCCCAAGAGCACGTCGCGGTCGAGTTTTAAGCTCCACTCGATCCAGCAAATTGCGTCGTACCCCCTCGTGGTCCTGCCGCACCACTCGACGGCCCGACGTGTGGTGGAAGAAGTCCTCGCCCGGAAGGGTCTGGAGCTGAAAGTGTCACTGGAGGCGGGCGGCTGTTTAGCCATCAAGCAATTTGTCAGACTCGGACTTGGGATCGGTCTCGTGCATGACATCTGCGTATCGAAAGACGAGCTGTCTTATTTCGTGATGAAAGATCTCCGGGGCGTGTTCGGACAGTGGCAGGTATCTCTGGTTTTCAAGAAGAATCAACAGTTTTCGCCAGCGCACGAAAGTGTCGTCCGATCGTTTTTGCTGGCGGGTCGCATGTGGACAAAGAAACGGCGCGATCTCTTCCGCTCGGCGCGGTAAAGCGAGAGCCAACCCGTGCCGGGAGGCGGCCATCCCTGTGGCCTTTCCTGGGCTCCGCCCCTAGCACGGAAGCTTCGAGTGTCCCCCTAGCGGCGGAGATCGCGTGGCTCATGCAAGGGAGCATGCTCGGGTTAATCCGAAAGCGTATTCGGGAAGGCCCCGGTTCCGCAAGCAAACTGCGTTTTCTTGGGGAATACTTCCCGCGCTCATCCGGGTATATCGCCCGGCGCCTCTCTCGGGGGATTGACAAAGCTTTCCGCGGTTACGATAGAATCGGCCGGCATCGAATTTTGCGCTCGTGCGGCACTGCGAAAAACTGGGCAACTCCCTTGAGGGGAAAGGAGCGCTGGTATGAAATTGAAACGGACCACACGGTCGTTTCTCGTTTCGATCGTCGGCCTGTTGGTTTCGCCGGCGTGGGCGCAGTTTCCCTCCAATCCGACCTTCACGACCCGCGCCCTCACGCCGTTTGCGATCGAAGGCTTGACCGCCGACGCGACCGGTAACCTATACACCACCGGACGCCAGCCGGACACGAACAAGAAATGCCCGGTGTGGAGAATCGACTCCAGCGGAGCAAGGCGAACGGTTGCTTTCATTGCCAACAACCCCGCGTGCAATCCGTCGGGCATAGCGTTCGATGCGGTCGGCAACCTGTATATTGCCGATGCAGCCGGCGGCGGAAGAGTCTGGAGGGTCAAACCCCATCCTGTGGGCTGCGCGTCGGACGACTCGAGTACGCCGGCTTGCAACGCCGTTCCCGACGCGACGGCGTTTGCGGTCAACGCTCCCGGAACCAACGGGCTGGCGTTCGACAGATTCGGCAGCTTGTGGACGGGAGACGGCACGACCGGGCGCGGGCGAGTCTGGAGAATATCGGGACCGAACGCGGACTGCGCGACCAGCGTGAACTGCGAAGAAGTTTTTCGCATTCAGCCGATGCGCAATGGCACAGCGTTGGGGGGAGACATCAGCAGCGTGCAGTTGGCTGCCGAGCCCGCCCAGGGGGTAGGCCGGCAGGCAAGAACGTTTCCGCATACAGCCGCCAACGGGAATCCTCAAGACCTCGTCGCCAACGGTTTGGCGTTCAATCCGGACGGCGATCTGTTCATCGCGGATACCGCTCGAGGAGCGATCTGGAAGGTCGAGTTCAACAACGACGGAAGCGTGGCGGGCGGTCAGATCGGATGCGATACCACGTTCACCCCCAACACCGTCTGCCTCGACACGGTCTTCGTCGCCCATCCGCTCCTCGAGGGAACTGACGGAATCGCCCTCGACACGGCGGGAAACATCTGGAACTCGGCGAACGAGAGAAACGCCATTGTGGTAGTCACGCCGCAAAAGCAGGCCATAGAGATTTTCCGTAACGCTCCGGACGGGACAACCGGCCTTCGAAACCAGGGTCCTCTGGAATTCCCGACGAGCCCGTTTCTGATCGGCACCACCTTTTGCACCGCCAACTCCGACGGCAATCGGCGCGATAACTTCCCCAACTCCGGCGGCGAGGCGTCGCCGAGCGGCCCGAGTCGAGGAAAGATCTCCTGCATGGATCAGGCCTTGTCCAGCCCGGGATTGCCGTTGCCGGTCGAGTGAGTCGTGAGCGAGCCGGAGAAGTCCGAGGGCCGGCGAGCCTCTCCGGGCTCGCGCACCCGGCGCTTGTCCGGATCGACCGCGGCCTAGCCGCAGTCGGCCCGGCGGCCTCCGCTCCCGGCCGAACGGAAGAGCCCGGTCAAAACGCATCCCGGAGCGCCTGGAGGGCGGCGAAGTGGCCGCACATTCCATGCACGCCGCCGCCCGGGGGCGTCGCCGCGGAGCAAATATAGAGACCTTTCACGGGGGTCCGGTAGATCCTTCTCGTCGGCCGCAGAAAAAGCTGACCGAGCAGGGGCGCGCCGCCGTTGATGTCGCCCCCGATGAGGTTGCCGTTGTGCTTCTCGAGCGCAGCCGGAGACATCGTATGGCGCGCGATCACCAGGTCCCGGAAGCCGGGCGCGAAGCGCTCGATCTGCCGTTCGATGCTTTCGGTCATGTCGACCGTCGAGCCGTTTGGCACGTGGCAGTAGCCCCAGAGCGTGTGTGTGCCCGGCGGCGCGCGCAAAGGATCGAAAAGGGAAGGCTGCGCGAGGAGCACGTAAGGCCGCTCGGCGTGCTGTCCGTTCCAGGCCGCGCGCTCTGAAAGCGCGATCTCTTCGAGGCTGCCGCCGAGGTGGACGGTCGCGGCGCGCGTGCACTCGGGCGCTCTCCACGGCACGGGGCCGCCGAGCGCCCAGTCGACTTTGAACGCACCCATGCCGTACCGGTAGCGCCGCAGGCTTTTGCGGTAACCCTCCGGAAGTCGCTCCCCGGCCAGGTCGAGCAACTGTCGCGGCGTCACGTCGCACAGGACGACTCGGGAGGAAGGAAGCTCGTTCAGATTGCGCACCCTCCGGCTCACGACGATTTCGCCGCCGAGACTCCTGAGATACGAAGCCAGGGCGGCGCTGAGCCTTCGGGCGCCGCCGCGTGCGATCGGCCAGCCGACGCCGTGTGCGGTGATTCCCAACACCAGGCCGAAGGCCGCAGAGGGCCTCAGCTCGAGCGGCAACATCGCGTGCGCGCCGAGCCCGGCGAACAACGCGCGTGCCCGGGTCCCGCTGAACCAGCGCCGGGCAAGGCGGCTCGCAGGCTGTAGAGCCAGCATGCCAAAACGCGCCATGCTCCACGGCTGCGAGGGGAATCGAAGCGGGCCGAGCAGATCGACGTCGAGGCCCCGCCACGCGCGAACCAGCGGCGTCATCAAACGGGAATAGGCGTCGCGGTCTTCTCCCAACTGCTCCGCCGTCCGCGCGACGGAGCGTTCGACGGTGACTGCGGTTCCGTCATCGAACGGGTGCGCGAGAGCCGCCTCCGGCTCGATCCACTCGAGCCCGTAGCGCGCGAGCGGGAGCGAGCGAAAAAAGGGTGAGCCGGCGGCGAGCGGATAGACCGCGGAACAGACGTCGTGGACGAAGCCGGGAAGGGTGAGCTCCGCCGATCGAACGCCGCCGCCGATCTCGTCTTCCGCCTCGTACACGATCACGGACTTCCCGCGCTGGGCGAGCGTAATCGCGGCGGCCAGACCGTTCGGTCCGGACCCGATCACGATGGCGTCGTAACGGTCGACCATAGGCGCGGAATGTCGAGTGCGTTCCTTGCGCGGCAGTTTGCGCAGCTCGCTTCAAGGGCTCATCGCGCTCGCCGATGCCGATCCTAGCAGAAAGAGACACATGCCGACGAGCCCGAAAGCCGCTCCATCCCGGCGCAAGAGGTCTCAGGGCGCGCCCCGGCGAGGGTTCCGTTGACACCGGGGGTGACGGGAGATAAAAGCTCCGGCTATGAAAGAAGCGGTACGGAAGCTCGACCGGGAGTACGGGCTGAATCTTTCCGAGGAAGAAATCGATCAAATCGCAAGCCAGGCCGAGGCGGCCGAAAGACTTTTCAAGAAACTGTTCGAGGTCGAAGTCGAAGGCGTGGTTCCGGCGCTCAAGATGGATCTGGGGAAGCCGTCGTGAAAGCCCGGGAAATCGAGAACTGCGACATCGCCGCGGTTGCGCCGCTCGTACGAGATCGCGAGCTGTCCCCGCTGGAGCTGACACGGCTTTTCCTCGAGCGCATCGAGCGGCTTAACCCGGAGATCAACGCCTACGTCACCGTGACCGCGGAGGCCGCGCTGGCCGATGCGCAGAAAGCCGAGGCGGAGATCGCTTCAGGCCGCTACCGCGGGCCGCTGCACGGTATCCCGTTTTCGATCAAGGACAATCTCGCGACCAGGGGGGTCCGGACGACGGCGGGTTCCAGGATTCTGAGCGACTGGGTGCCGGATTCGGACGCAACCGTGGTCCAAAAGCTCAAAGAGGCCGGCGCGGTCGTTCTCGGCAAGACCAATTTGCACGAGTGGGCGCTCGGCGGCACGACCATCAACCCGTTCTACGGGACCACGCGCAACCCGTGGAGCCTCGACCGCATCGCCGGCGGCTCGAGCGGCGGCTCGGCGGCGGCGGTGGCCGCCGGTCTCTGCCTGGCTTCGGTCGGCACCGACAGCGCTCAGTCCGTGCGCAATCCGGCGGCGATGTGCGGCATCGTCGGCCTGAAACCGACGTACGGAAGAATCAGCCAGTACGGCACGGTTCCCGGAACCGGCGCCTATTCCTGCAATCACACCGGCATCCTGACACGAACCGTCGAAGATGCGGCGATCGTGCTCGAAGCGGTTGCAGGGCACGATCCGTGGGACCCGCTGAGCGCGGATCGCCCGGTCGGCCGCTATCGGGACAGCGTCGGCGAGGATGTAAAGGGCTTGCGGATCGGCGTCCTCCGGGGATACTTCGAAGAAGTCGTCACGACGGAAGTGCGCGAGGCTTTTGGCGCAGCTCTCGGCGTCTTGAAGGATCTGGGCGCGCAAAGCGAGGAGGTCACGACGCCGCACATGGATCTGATTCCGGCGGTCAAGGTTTGCACGAGCCGCGTCGAGAACGCGTCGGCGCACGATCGCAACCTGCGCGAGCGCCCGCGCGACTACAGCCCGCAGACGCGCAACGCCTACCTCGCGGCCCTGCTGATCCCCGCGTCCGCCTATCTCATGGCGCAGCGGGTCAGAAGGATCATTTGCGATGAATTTCGCGCCCTGATGAAGCGCGTCGACCTTCTGGCGCTTCCGACCGTCGGCTTCGCGGCCCCGACAATCGCGGAGTGCGCGGAAGGCTGGATCGATATCGATGGGAGAAAGGTCCGGCGGCAGGACGAGCGCGGCGGGGCGGACAGCCTGACGGCGATCCCTTTCAACGTGACCGGGTTCCCGGCGATCAGCGTTCCGTGCGGCTTCTCCAGGGCGGGGACGCCCATCGGCCTGCAGATCGCGGCGGCCCCTTTCCAGGAAGAGCTTATTTTCAGGGCGGCTCACGCCTACGAGCGAGCTGCGGGCTGGTTTCGGCACCGGCCGGCGGTCGCATTCTGACTTTCGGCAGACACGACGGACCGCGCGGAAGAGCGCGGAGTATTCGGAGGAAGCATGACAAGCGACAAAGTCAAAGAGGCGATCCTCGAGAGGATCACGCGCGAGGAGTGCGCGGAGCTGACGAAACAGCTCTGCGACATTCCCAGCCCCACCGGCTCGGAGCGAGAGATCGGGGAGTTCATCCTGGGCTGGTACTCGCGCCACGGCATCAAACCGATCCGCCAGGAGATCGACCCCAACCGGGTCAATGCGGTCGGCGTCGTGGAGGGTCGAGGCGGCGGAACGGTGCTCCAGATCAACGGCCACATGGACACCAGCTACACGGGCACGGAAGAGGACCGCATGTTCTGCAGGGAGCTCGAACCCGAGAGCGAGCTCCGCGGGGCGATACGCGACGGCAAGGTGTTCGGCCTCGGCGCGTCGAACATGAAGTCGGGCCTCGCGGCGTTCATGGTAGCGGGCAAGGCGCTCAAGCAAAGCGGCGTCGAGCTGAAGGGCGACCTGATTCTCGCCGCCGTCGCGGGGGAGATCTCGCGGACGCCGATCGGTCCCTATCAGTCCGGGGCGTATCGCGGCGAGGGAACCGGCACCCGCCACCTGCTCACTCACGGCATCCAGTCCGATTACGCGATCTGCGCGGACCGGTCGGGTCACTCGATCGTCTGGGCGCAAAACGGGGTGGCCCAGTTCCGCATCAGCACTTTCGGCAACCCGCATGCGGCGTGGGGCATGACGCGGGAACAGGAGCCGCCGGAAGAACACAACGCCGTGCTCAAGATGATGAAGGTCGTCGAGGCCGTGGATCGCTGGGCCGCCGATTTCGAGAAGCGGCGGGTCTACCAGTCGGCGGTGGGCCCGTTGCTTCCGAAAGTGAACATCGGCGCCATCCAGGGCGGCGCGCCTTTCAGGCCGAACTATTTTCCCGGCGTCTGCTCGCTTTACGTGGACGTGCGCACGCCTCCGGAGCTGCGGCCGCTGGAAGTTCAGCGGGAGCTGAAGAAAGCGCTTGCCGGCGCCGCGGTCGACTGGGAGCTCGAGATGTACGCTTCCCTCATGGGTTACGAGGCGAAAGGGGTCGAGCCGATCATCGAGGCCGTCAGGCGGGCGTTCGTCACGGCCTGCGGCAAGGAACCGCCCAGGCCCAACCCGTTTCGCGCCAGCATCTGGACCGACACCAACGTCTACAATGAAATGGGGATCCCGGCGATCAAGTTCGGCCTGGGCGGAAAAAAATACGCCATTCGCTCGGAGCAAATCGACATCGAGGAGATCTACGTCGGCGCGCAGGTTTACGCGCTTGCGGCCGCGGAAATCTGCAATTGGGAGAAATAGCGGTCGAATCGTGCGGGGCTCGCGACCGCGATCAATGCGGCCGTGCGTCGTGGCCCAACCCGCTTGGCGCTCGGGTGCGAGCCGGAATTGCCCTCCGTCGGGTTTCAGCCCGCGAAGCAGTCGAAGCCCGGGGCGGCGGAACTCGTCGTCGGCGAATCGCCCGACCTTAAGCGCCCTTCGAGCGTATCCCCGGCGGGAGAATCCTGTAAACGCCCTCGAAGGTCTCTTCACTGAGGTTGGGGGAGATGAGTCCGATCAGCTTCATGGTATGATCCTGGTTCAGTTCAAGACTTCCTTCAGCTTTGCCAGCATCACGGAAGAAGTCTTGTACAGCGCGGAAACGATTTTCTCGAGCGTCTCGCCCGGGACCGGGTCGACGTCGAGCTTCGATTTCTCAGCTTCCGCGAGAAACCCGGGGTCTCTAAGCGTCGCCATGAAAGCGGCGCGCATCGTTTGGACCCGGTCTTTTGGGGTCCCCGGCGGCATCACGAAAGGTCTGGCGACATCGGCGGCGTCGTGAATGCCTACCTCAATGAGCCTGCGCGCCTCGTCGTTCCGGGCGTGGTCGATCGCCAGCGGTACTTTCGGCAGATCACGGTGTGGTTTCGGCAAAGCCTGCAAGACGATATTCACATCGCCCGATTCGAGTCCTTTGGCCCATGTGGACTTGATCGCGTCCCAGCTCCAGCAGGCGCCGGCGAGCTCACCGCTCTCCGCCGCGAGGCGAATGTCGGATGTGCCTTTGAAGCCGAGGACGAGTTGCACCGCGAGGCCGAGCGCCACTTTCAGTATTTTGGGGACGTCGACGATCGGTCCGGAACCGGTCGCACCAAGTTTAACCGGGGCTTTCGCCGCCAGCCACTGTTCCAGGTTGCCGATTCCGCTGGCCCTGGTCAGCGCGCAAGCTGTCCTTTCGGGAATCGGAGCGCCGATGAACTGGTATTTGGTGGCTTCGAACTCGGCGCCGGGCCGGCCGAGCAGTTGCTGCATGAACAGACTGCCGACGAAATGCCCGAGGGTCAACCCGTCCGGCTTGGCTGCCTTGTAGACGTGATTGGCGGCGATCATGCTCCCCGCGCCGGGCATGTTGTCGACGATGAAAGAGGGGTTTCCCGGAATATATCTGCCCATGTGGCGAGCGACGGCGCGGGCGTAGACGTCGAAGCCACCCCCGGCGGAAAGGCCGACGATGACGCGCACGGTTTTACCCCGGTAATACTCATGATTGCTCGCGACGGCGCGGGAGACGTACAGAGAGGCAAGGAAAACGACGACGACAGAGCACAACGAATCAACTTTCATGTTCCCTCCACCATTTCGGCGTTGAGCAGGACACCGCAAGACGGACAGTACAGCCTTTCAAAGACATAGCGCCCTTCCAGGACTTTCATCAGCGGCCCGGCTCGGGTCGGGGACGAGACGTTTCTCTTGCACGCGGCCCGCCAGTCCTCCGCCTCCCGGCAAAGCGCTTGCTGGCAACGGGTGCAGCGAATCCAGCGGCCGTTTGCGCCTTCGGCGATTTCCAGATTTTCTCGTAACGGACGGCTCGCGACGCCTCGTCCAGCTTCCGGCCTTCTCGGCCGGGATCGTAGCTCTCGGGTGGCTTCCGAATCGACGTCGAAGTCTTTCCCGAACAGAGCCACCCCATAGATCTCCCGCGCCGCCGCGGGAGAAACGATGGAGTTCAAGACATCGTGGCGTACGCGCTGCGGGGCCCGCTCCAGGGGATCTCCGTAACCGCCACCGGCGGCCACCCGCATGTACAACACGTCGCCGTCGCGAAGCTCGAAATTGCAGTAGGAAAGCATCGTTTCTTTACCCCCGAGCTCGCGGAGATCGATGGGCGGCCGGTTCGCGGCCAGCAACTCTTTGATCCTGGTCTTTTCCATCAGAACCATGACACTCGGCGCTCCGGGATAGCCGCCGAACATGCCATGCCCGGAGTTTTCCAGGCCCGCCACCCTGTACGCGACTCCCCGGATCTTCGCCTCCGGCGCGTCGTGCAGAGTATGCGCTGATTCGACGGCGACGCCACCCCGGAACCGCCCGGCTCCCGCGCTGTCCACCGCGTGCCGGCGAAACAGGTAAAGCAGGGGGTACTGAAGCTCCATCCATTCAACGTTGGGACAGCTCATATAACTGCCGCCCGAGTCGACGCCGTCACGGTCTATGCGTGCGCCGTTGCCGTCCATGGCGCCGTGCGCCATGTTGATGAACGCCATGTAGCGGCCGTACTGGTTCACCCCGGAGTGGCGGCAGTTGCGGTGGCTGGCACTGGGCGCCACGATTTCGCGACACCAGCGATCGCTCGTTGCGAGCATTTGCATGAGCACGGAGCTTGCGAGAAAGCCCACACCGAAGCCGGAGGAGGTCGTGCTCATGGATATCGGGCCGGGGTAGGCGACGTTCACCAGCGTCCCCTCAGGAGCGACGATGTCGAGCGGCGCCAGGATTCCCTGATTCTTTGGGAGATCGTAGGCGATCGAATAGAGCACGGCGCCGAAACAAAAGCCGAAGGTACCGTGGAAGGGCAGATTTACGCCCTTTCTTGCCTGCGGGTCCGTGCCGGTGAAATCGAAGGTGAGGCGGTCTCCCTGCTTGCGCAGGACCAGCCGAAGTCGACAAGGACCGTCCGCCTCGATGGTCAGCTTCTCGCGCCATTCGCCGTCGGGGACCTCGCTGAGTCGCCTGCGCAACACCCGCTCGGTGTGGTTGATCAGTTCGGCCGAGACGCGCTGCATCAGCTGCGGCCCGTACTGGCGGCACATCGCCAGAATCCGGGCCTTCGCGACGTTGTTCGCCGCGATCTCGCACTTGAGGTCGAGGGCCACCGCATCGGGCTGCCGCGTCATGCGCGTGATCATCTCGAAGACGTCGCGGCGAAGTTTGCCTCGTTCCACGAGCTTGATGCCAGGTATGCGGAATCCTTCCTGAAAGATCTCCGTTGCGTCGGGCGAGTCCCCGCCGGGCGTCATTGCACCCACGTCGCTCACGTGCACAAAGGTGGCGCTCCAACCCACGAGTGCATCCTCGTAGTGGATCGGCGCGATGACGTAGACATCGGGGTTGTGGATGGCGGCAAGATACGGGTCGTTCAGCAAAAAAACGTCGTCGGGAAAGATTTCGTCTGCTCCGAAACGCTCGATGATCCGCCGCACAGCGAACCCGGCGCAGACAACATGGTGCCCATAGGTCTCGCCGGCGGCGAGAATAGCGCCGTCCGGCCGGGTAAAGAGAGGCGTTGTAGTCATGCTGCTGCGTGGTCGTAACGGTTCCCCCGGTGCGCTCGAGCGCGATGCCCATCTCGCGCGTGATGTGGTGCAGCCGGTGCGACAACACCTCGAAGGTGACGGGATCAATATCACCGGGCGGCATGACTCAGGCTCCCAGGAACAACCTCACGTTACGATACTCGTCGACCATCGCGCGATCGCGTGGGTTGACCACGATGGTGGTGAGCGGCGTTTCGACGACCGCCGGCCCCTCGATTTCGTCTCCCGGGGAAAGCCGGTCGTAGTCGTAAATTTTCGTCGAGACGAAATCGCCCGCTTCCTCGAAATAGGCCTGTCGCTGCCCTTTCAACGCGGCACCCGCCCGACTCGCTCGAAGAGGATATTTCCGCAGGCGTGGCCTGGGAAGCCTGCCCGTGGCAACCACGCGAAAGGCCATGATCTCCTTGCCCGCTTCCCGATAGCCCGAGCCGGGACCGTAGGTCCGCTCGTAAACCCGGTCGAAGCGTTCGTAAACCTCCTCGAGCTCGGCCTCGGAGATCTCCGCGGTTCCGGGCGCCAGAGGAATCGTGAGTTCGTGAACCTGCTGGCGATAACGCATATCGAGGCTGCGGGCGACGGCGATATCGGAGCCCTCGAAGCCCGCGCCTTTCAGGCTCTCCGAGGCTTTGCGGGTCAAGAGCGCAAACTGCTCGCGCACCCGAGAGAGCGCTGCGGGCACCGCCAGGCGCTCGGACCGGCCGAATTCGTAAACCACGTCCGAGCTCACCAGCCCCGCTGCGCTGTGCACCGAGGCGGTCAGCGGGATCACGACTTCGGGGATGCCGAGTTCGGCGGCGTAACGCCCTGCGTGCACAGGAGCGGCACCGCCGAAAGCGAACAGCGTAAATTCGCGGGGATCATAGCCGCGCTCGACGGTCGCCCGCCGAATAGAATCGCTCATGTGGGCGTTAGTGATGCGGAAAATCCCGCTCGCAGCCTCGGGGACCGTCATCTTCATCGGGGCGGCGATCTTCGCCTCAAACGCCGCTAATGTTCTTTGTCGATCGAGCCTCATTCGACCGCCGAGAAAGCACTCCTCGTTCAGATAACCCAGAATCAGATCGGCGTCGGAAACCGTTACCTCGGTGCCGCCGAGACCGTAACAGATCGGCCCGGGACGCGATCCCGCACCGTGGGGGCCGACTTTCAGGAGACCGGTTTCCGAGTCGATCCACACGA
Organism: Candidatus Zixiibacteriota bacterium; assembly: GCA_035574315.1. Taxonomy (NCBI): domain Bacteria; kingdom Pseudomonadati; phylum Candidatus Zixiibacteriota; species Candidatus Zixiibacteriota bacterium. The sequence goes on along the minus strand of DATLYW010000048.1, from coordinate 192,756 downwards.
TGCTGCCGCCCCCCGCGCCGATGGATTCGACCCAGATCTTGGGGAGACAGAGCTGATAACGCATCAAAACCGGCTTGTTTTCCTTCTCCACCCGGCCCCCGCGAACGACGCCGACCTTGAAGGTCGTGCCGCCCATGTCGGTGGTCAGGATGTTCTCGATCCCCATGGTCTCGCCGAGGAACCTGCTGGCGATAATCCCGGCGGCGGGACCCGACTCGATGGTTCCCGCGGCACTTCTGCAAGTATCGTCGATATCGAGAGCTCCGCCGTAGGCCTGCATAACCAGCGGATCCCGGCGGAGGCCTTTCGATCGGAGAAGTTCAGTCAGCCGTCGCAAGTAAGCCGCGATCCTCGGGCCGACGTAGGCGTTGAAGGCGGTGGTTGCGGTACGTTCGTATTCTCCCAGATAAGGCGCGACCTCGCTGGAAAGGCTGAGGTAAATCGACGGACAGCGGGTTTTCAGGTAGTCCGCCAAAGCGCGTTCGTGCGCGTCGTTGGCGAGAGACCAGAGCAAGGCGATCGCCACGGACTCCACACCCTTCCCGAGGAGCGCATCGACCGCCCGGACGATCTCCTCCTTTTCCAGCCGGACGAGAACCGATCCCTTGTAGTCGACGCGCTCGGCTACTTCCTCGATCAGCGAGCGTGGGATGATCGGCTCCGGCTTGCTCTGTCCGGATGCGCGAAAGGCCTCACTCTCCGTGAGCCCCTCGGTCGTGCGGCCGCGCATGATCAGCAGGGTGTCTCCGAAACCGAGGGTGGTCAGCAGGCCTGTCTTAGGGCCGCTTCGAGTGATCAGCGAGTTGTCGGCGACCGTGCACGCGTGAAAAAACAGCCGGGTATCGTTCAGCAGATCCGCCTCGCCGGACAGTCCGATGTTGCGCGCCGCGTCGGCGAGGGCGTGCAGAGCTCCGGCAGCAAAATCCTCCGGTGTCGAGAGAGCCTTGCCGAGCGTGACGTTACCCTTCTTGTCCAGGACCACGCAATCGGTAAAGGTGCCGCCGATGTCGACGCCGACAATATAGCTCATCGCGCACGCTCGCCCGCGACCCGTGCAACCGATCCCGCCGAGCTGACTCAGTTCCGGCCCGGTAACATAGATCGACGATCAGGCAGCGAAAATATGCGACTCCCGGGGGCGTGTCAACGCGGGCGCGAGGTGGTGCGTGCGGGATTGCTTGCCGCGCTGGTCTGCGGCAGAGCGGGGTCGAGCACGGATTCAAGAACGACTGCTCTCGGGGCTGAGGTGACGGAGGGGGAGAGGAGACACGGCTCGGAGAGGAAGGAGGGGCGGACCGAAGGGCCGCCCCTCAGTACGCGCTCGGCGGGATCTCTAGCGGTCGTGAAGGTGGCGGCGATGTCCGACGCGGTCTAGGCGGCGATCGATCCGGTCGCCGCGCCGGTCGAGGCGCGCTTCGATCCGGTCCCCCTTCCTGTCCAGGCGGCTTTCGATCCGGTCGCCTTTGCGGTCCAGACGATCGGCAAGCTTGGTTCTGCCTTCTTCCCGGGCTTTTTCGGCCAGGTCATCGAGCCGGTCGTTGATCCGATCTCCCCGGGCATCGAGCCGGTCGTTGATCCGGTCGCCCCGTGCGTCCAGACGCTCGTCGATCCTTTCGCCTTTCGCGTCGAGTCGGTCGTTGATCCGATCTCCTCGGGCATCGAGCCGGTCGTTGATCCGATCTCCCAGTTTGTCCAGGTACTCGTGGTGATCGGCCATCGCCGGTGCCGCTCCGAGGGCCAACAGGCCAAGTCCAACAACTATCGCTCTTTTCATGCTCGTCGGTCTCCTTTTGCTTTTTTCAGGCGCCTCGTCGCAATTGGACGGCATGGGGCCCGAAAGGTTTACGTGGAGCGTCGAGCGAGAACTCGGGGGGCCGAAGTTCGCTCCTTTGACGCCGCGCCAAGGCAATCGAGAGAGCGATCCGGACACTGCCTGGATGGGCGGCGAGGCGGTGCTAGAGTGGTTTGGTGCTCGCGTTGCCGATCATGGGGATCCCGATACCGGGGATCGCTCTCTTCAAGTCGCAGCGCAACCGGGGAAGGGCCGACCTGCAGATTTATGCCTTCGACGCGCGCACGGGAGAGTTCCTGGAGAAAAGCGATGTCTTCGTCGGTACGGCGAAGTACGACGACTACCGCCTCTGATCGTCGTCAACTTCAACCTGACCGACGTCGACGAACCGCCGAGCGAGCCGGGTCCCTGAGCGCCGCCACCGCCGGAACCTCTCAGCGTGCCAGCTCCCGCGCAGCGGCGACCACCGCTTCGAGCGAAGGGAGAAAGGGCCGCTCGTCCCAGAACGGCAGGAACTGGTCGGCGCCACAAATCAAACGTGGCGGCGCAGCCAGAGCCCCCGCCGGCAACCGGTCGAGCAGACAGCGTACGAAGGGCGCGTACCCGGACCACGGCGGCTCGTCCTGAACGATCAACACCCTGCCGGTCTTGCGTGCCGACTCGAGAACTGCTTCGCGATCGATCGGTTTGACGAAGCCCAGGCTGACCACCTCCACACGGTCACGCCAGCCGTCCTTCGCCAGCTCGTTCGCGGCGTCTTCGGCGAGCGCTGCGGCACGCCCGGCGGCGACGATCGTCAGCCGTTCGCCTGCGCGCGCGATCCGCGCCCGCAGACCCGGGCTGTGCTCCTGTACTTCGTCGGCCCGCGAGTGCAGTGAGCGGTCTTCGAAAAACAGCGTGGGCGTCGGCCGAGACAGGGCCTCGCGAAAAGCCCAGTAAGCCTCGCCGGCCGAAGCGGGCATGGCGATATGATTGTACGCGCCGACGAAGCGCTGGTTCGCGTAAACCGCGTCCAGCCCGAAGCTTCTTTCCCATCCCGGGTAGGCCACCAGCATATCGCGGTCGATCAACGGGCGCAGCGCGCGTAACGAGCCGGACTGGATGACGTCCACCGCGGGGGGCTTGCCGGCTTGAGTTTCCGCGATGACACGCTGCACCAGCGGCTCGGGGATGCTTTCGAAGTGCTCGATCCTGATCCCCGGGTATTGCTTGTTCAGCCGCTCCTGGGCGCGCTGGTAAATGATCGCGTCCGTGGGTCCCCAGATAATCACCGTCCCTTCTTTCCTGGCGTCCGCGTAGAGCTGGGCGAGGAGATCCGCTCCGCCTTTGCTTTTCTCCTGCGCGTAAACCGCTGCGCACTGCCAGACCGCCAGAAGAGCCAGGAGCCATCGCGTGCGTTTTGCCTTGCGAGCTGTCATGGGCCGATCTCCCCGCCAGTGAATTGCGTCCGCCGGGCCGCAGCCGGCGCCCGCAATATTAGGAGGCATCGAGGAAGGCTGTCAATGGAAACGTCGAGAAAAAACGGGGACCGCCGTCCCCGCCCGCCGAGGATCGGGCACGACACCGTTCAGGGGCGTGAAGGCGCCGTCCGGCGGAGCAGGCGGAGAAAAGCACGGGCGTCCTCGAACATGTAGCGGTTGTTGAAAAAGACGTAGGTTTTCCGCGCGCACATTCCGAGCAGCCGCTGCAGCTGCGGCGGCTCGTAGCGACTGTTGTAGCCTGCGGGGCCGTGGAGCCGGTAGTAGCGCAGGCGGCCCCACACGGCCGGTCGTTGCAGAGGGTCGACGCAGTGGACGAGGTCGAGCTCCTCGCACAGGCCGCGGATCTCGTCGGCGCTCCACTCGCCGCGAGGCTCCCAGACCAAGGTGAGATTCCCGCGTTCCACCGCGGCGAAGAATCTTCGCATGTTTTTCTTGTTCCCCGCGCTCGGCGTGAAGCTCGCCGGGCACTGAAACAGGACGAGGAGGGCCCCCAGCTCGCGCGCGAACCGGCGGGTGACCTCCCATGCCTCCCTGACCTCGTCGGTGGGCTTGAACGACCCGTACCGGGACGCTCTGGTCACGGGGATCTCGATCTTGAGCCTGCGGTATGTCGGACTGGTCGGCTCGTGCGTGATCAGCTGCCACGCCTTGATCGCGAACTCGAATCCCGCCGGCGCCTCGGCACGCCATTTCGCCGCGGTCTCGGGTCGCGGCGGCTGATAGAAGGTCTGCTGGATCTCGACAGCCGCAAAGGTGGCGTAGTACTTGCGGCGTGCGACCGGAAAGCCGCAACACCCCACGCGCATCGCATCGGCGGTTCTCATCACGCCTCGATTCTGCTAGAAATCAAGCCATGCGCATCTGTTCTCTGCTGCCCGGTGCCACCGAGATCGCTTTCGCGTTGGGGCTCGGAGACGAGATCGTCGGGGTCACCCACGAGTGTGACTATCCGCCGCAAGCGCGGCAGAAGACCGTGGTCGTAAAGCCGGCGCTCGATGCGGCCGCAAGCAGCGGCGCGATCGACCGCGCGGTGAGGGAGCGCGTGCGCTCCGGCGGTCCTCTCTACATCCTGGACCGCACGCGCCTGCGGCGGGTCCGGCCCGACCTCATCCTCACGCAGTCGCTTTGCGACGTGTGCGCGCTGGATTATAACGACGTCGTCGCGGCCAGCCAATCGCTGGAGCCGCGGCCGCGCGTCGTCGGCCTCGCGCCGCGCCTTCTCGCCGACGTCTTCGACGATATCCGCCGCGTCGGCTCAGCCGCAGACCGGTCGGCCGAGGCCGACGCGCTGGTCCGGCGACTGGCGCGAAGGGTCGCGGAGGTCGAAGCCAGGACAAGATCGGCCCGGCGGCCGCGGGTGGCCTGCCTTGAGTGGCTCGATCCTCTTTTCAGCGCGGGTCACTGGGTGCCCGAGATGGTAGAGCTGGCGGGCGGTCGAAACGGCCTGGCGGAGAAAGGCGAGCCGTCGCGCCGGGTCGGGTGGCGCTCGGTCGTCGAGTTTCAGCCCGAAGTGCTGATTCTCATGCCGTGCGGCTTCGACGTCGAGCGCACGCTCGCGGAAGCGCGGCCGCTCAGTCGAAAGCCGGGCTGGAAGGAGCTTCCCGCGGTCGCGGAAGGCCGCGTTTTCGCCGTCGACGGCGGCGCCTACTTCAGCCGCCCTGGACCGCGGCTGGTCGACGGCCTGGAGATTCTGGCGGCCATCATGCATCCGGACCGGTTTTCCTGCAAGATTCCGCCGGAGGCGGCGCGCAAGGTCAGCTGACCCATGGTCAAGTGGCTGTTTTTCCTTTTCAGCATCGTCCCCGTCCTCGAGCTTTATGTGCTCATAAAGATCGGCGGCTTTCTCGGCGCGCTCAATACCGTGATCCTGCTGGTTGCTGCGGCATTTCTGGGGGCACTGCTGGTCCGTCTCGAAGGGGCCAGAACCTTCCGGCGGATGATGGACAGTCTGTCGCAAGGGACCGTCCCCGCCGGGGAGCTGGTCGACGGGCTGCTCATTTTCGCGGCCGGCGTTCTGCTGATCACGCCGGGCGTCTTTACCGATCTTCTGGCGTTGGTATTTTTGGTCCCTGTGACGCGCGCGTGGGTGAAGCGCTGGTTGCGACGAAAGCTCGAGCGGATGATCGCTTCCGGACGAGCGCGGCTCTACTTCCACGGAGGCTCCTAGGGAGAATAAGCACACGGCGCGACCGGCGGGAAAACCAGCTCGCAAGGAGAAGCCTTTGACCTCAACGAACAACGATCCGATACACCGGTTCAGGGAGTTGCTGTCCAGCGCCGAGCGTCTCGGCATTCCGCTCTACAACGCGGCGGCGTTCGCAACCACGGGAAACGACGGCCAGCCTGCCGTGCGCATGCTTCTGCTCAAAGAAGTGGACGAGCGGGGCTTCGTGTTCTACACGAATCTCCAAAGCCGCAAGGGGCGCCAGCTCGCGGAGAACCCGCGGGCGGCGGCCTGCTTCTGGTGGGAGCGGCTCAAGCGGCAGGTCCGGATCGAGGGAACGGCCGAGATTCTGAGCGATCGCGAGGCCGACGAATATTTCGCCACTCGCCCGCGGGGAAGCCAGCTCGGCGCGTGGGCGTCGCAGCAGAGCGCGATGCTTGCTTCCCGTGACGAGCTTCTCGCCGCGTTCGCGGCCTGGACGGAGAAATTCAAGGGGCAGCCGGTGCCGCGGCCGCCGTACTGGTCCGGCTACCGGCTGGTGCCGGAGCGCATCGAGTTCTGGAAAGAACAACCCGACCGCCTGCACGAGCGCGAGCTTTACACTCGCGAGGGCGGGGTCTGGAAAATGGTTCTGCTGGCGCCGTAGCCGGCCGGGCTGCGCGGGCCGTGCGGCGGCCGACGTTGCCGGGAGCTCTCGCGGCCGCAGAGCGCGGTCTTTTCGGGAGCGCCCAGCCCTCTGCGGAGTCCTAGGAGCCCAGCTCCTTGAGCGCTTGCCGCAGATAGCCGGGGTCGACGTATTTCTCCGGCGGCGGCAGCGGCTCCTTCAGCACCCCGTCGCGAGCCTGGACCTCGATGTTGACCTTCAGCCCGTCGAGCGTCACCGATCCGTCCCTCGGGAAGATGTTGTTCCTGGTGAAGTAATCCACTCCCCGCCGGGCGTAAGGCGGCTTGACTCCCATTTCCTGCGTGAAAAACTCCGCAGCCTGAGCGGGCTGGTCGTGGATCCAGCGCAGGCTGCGGACGTGGGCTTTCAGGAACCTCACGACCGCGCCCCGGTTCCTTTCCGCCCAGGCGGGATCGACGTTCACCGCGTTGAACTGGTAGGTCGGGATCGCCTCGACCGTGTCTCCCAGGCGGTTGAAGCCCTGGTCGACGGCGATGTCCGAGTAGGGGATTCCGAGGACCGCGGCCGCGATCGCGCCGGTTTCCAGCGCGCTCAGCCGCGCCGCCGTCCCCCCGGAAACCACCGCCAGCGAGAAATCCCGCGGGTGCTGCAGCCCCTTGCTCTTCAGATAGGAGAGCAGGATCGACGTCGCTCCTCCTCTCAGGCCGGACACGCCGATCCGGGCGCCCCGCAAATCGTCGATTTTCTTGAACGCCTTGCCGCCGATCAGAACGTACGGAGCCGCGTTGACCGTGCCGGCGATGACTTTGAGGTTTCCGCCCTTCTCGTTGAAGATGATGATTCCGTCCGGGTTGAAGTTGGCGAAATGGAGCTCGCCCGCGACCATCGCCTGAAGCTGCACGTCGCTCCGGCCGATGAGGATCAGCTCCACCTGAAGCCCCTCGGCACTGTAGAACCCCTTCTTCTGGCCGACGTAAAACGGGAGATAAAAGAGGGTCTTCGAGGTGATTCCGGCCTTGAGGGTTTGCGCCCTCCCCGGCGCGAAAGCGCCGCCGAGCGCGAGCGCGAGCAGCGGCAACGCGGCAAGAGCTTTTTTCATCGCAGTCCACCTCCCGTCGTGCTTGCCCGGGAGGAAGGCCCAACCGCCGGAAGGGCCGGCTCGATAGCGAGCCAGCGGGCAAGAGCCCTGTGATCCGGCCGCCGGTCGAAGTCTCCCGTGGCCCCTCGAACACTACCACAGGCCGCGGCTCGGGAGGAACCGGAAAAAACGGGCCCCGCCGCGGGCAGGCGCGCCGCTACTTCTTCTTGGCGTAGAGGCTGTCGATGTAGCCGCTCTTGTCGAACTCCTCGACGAAACGCGCGTCGATGAAATCCTCGGGTCGGGCGGTTTTCGCTTTCGGGTTGGTCCGGGCGAGCTGCTCGATGATGATCTTCAAGCCTTCGACGGTCGGATATTGCTTCCGGGGAAGCTTGCTCTCCTCGATCGAGCTTTCGTAAGTCCGGCGCAGCAGTTCCGGGTCCTCGAGGCGGAGATACTTGGCGGCGATTTTCATCCCGGTGGCCCGATCGGTCTTCAGCCGGTGCACCGCCTCGATGTAGGACTTCACGAAGTTTCGCACCACCGCAGGGTTCTCGCGCAGGAAGCGTCGCGTCGTGACGCCGCCCTGATGCTGGTAGGCGAGGCCGAGAGCGGCGACGTCCGCGAGGACGTGAAAACCTTTTCTCTGGGCGATGAAGCTCGCCGGCGGCACGAGCGTGCTGCCGCTGACGCGTTTGGTTTCGAGCGCAGCCAGCCGTTCGGGCGTGCTGCCCGTCTGTATGATGGTGACGTCCTTGGCCGGGTTGAGCCCGAGGCGCGCGAGGGCGTAACGGGCGACGAAGTCGGCGGCCCCGCCGAAGCGCGCCACCGCAATTGTTCCGCCCTTTAGCCGCTCGGGCGTCTTGATGTTCGGCTGCGTCACGAGCCAGTAGTCGAGGGTCGTGATGCCGCCCACTACGTACACGGGGTCGCCTCCCGCGAGGCCGGCGCTCACGATGCCCGGTCCAGACGCCTGGATCAGGGGGGTGTCGCCGGAGAGCATCGCGGTCACGGACATGGTGCCGCCGGTGAAGTAAATCGGCTGAGCGTCGAGGTTGTTGCGCGCGAAAATGCCGGTCTCCTTGGCGACCCAGATTACCAGCTGGTCGGCGCTGATGCCGCTGTAGCCGATGGCGACCTTGACCGGCTGCGCGCTCGCGGGGCGGATCCAGAAAATCGCCATGCATGCGGCCAAAAAGAAGCCGAGTGTCCGGTTCGTAGTCATTTTTCCATCCTCTTTCGGTGCGTTCGGTGTGTGATGAATGAGGCTAGGCCGGCGAGCCGCCCGCGTCGCTCGGCCGGCGCAACCGGCCGGCGGCGACCTGCCGGGCGATGATTTGCTCCGCGATGTCCTGGCAGTCCTTCGTGGAAGAGAGCGGCTTGTCCTGGAAGACGCCGGTCGGCCACGACAGAGCCTTGCGGTACTCGCGCGCGTACAGGTCGGCGCGGCAGAGCACGGTCGGGTTGTAGTTGTGGCCGCTGGCGGCGACGCGCGTCTTGCGCCAGCGCAGCCGGTCGATGTCGACCGATGCGGAGATCACCGCCTCGCCGGGCCCCTCCACGATTGCGAGCATGTCGCCGTCGGGGGAGATGATCTGGGAACGCCCGCGGTAGCCGAACTCCGGCCGGTCGGTGCCCAGGAACGCCGCGGTGGTGCACGACAGGAGGTAAGCCTTGTTTTCGGCGGCGCGCGCCACGCGCATCGCTTCCCAGCCGGCGTGCGAGCGTCGGTAGATCTCGGCGGTCGGATGGATCAGGATCTCCGCGCCTTTGAGGGCCAGCGCCCGGGCGACCTCCGGGTACTGAATGTCGCCGCAAACGAGCACGCCGAGACGGCCGATCGGCGTATCGACCACCGGAAAGAGCGCGTCCTCGCCGAACACCTCGACAAAGCGCTCGTAGATGTCTCCGGGCCCCGTGTAGGAGGTGTTCAGGTTGTTCGGGCCGTTGTGCTTGCGGTAGGCGAGGACGATCTTGCCGGCGGGGTCGACGATGACCGTGGTGTTGAAATAGCGCCCGGGAAACTCGGGATGGCGCTCGAGGAAGTGTCCCGTCATGTAGAGCTTCATTCTGACGCAGATCTCCGCGAGCAGGTCCGTGGCGAAGTTGGGGATCGGCAGCGTCATGTCGATCCATTCTTCGAGGGAGCGAGGCCGGAATTGGCCGAAGAGCGAATATTCGCCGGTGACCGCGAGCTTGATCTCGCCGACCCGGTTGCTGGCGAAGCCGACCAGCTCGCCGATCCGCTTCAAGTTCCTCTTGATCAACTCGTCGCGCTCGTCGCGCCGCCGCACGACGTGACAGTTGCTCTGAATCAAGGCGACATCGTAGGGATACATCGGGTCTCCTTTGCCGCGCTGAATACCCTGCAAACTCTAGCGGCTGGCAGGGGTGATTTCAACGCGGGCGCAGGAATGAACGGCACGACAAGGCATGCCGGGCGGCTCAGGGAGCCGCGGGAGTCATGCACGGCATCTCCATGCCCGCGTCGAGCACCGCGGCGGAATACGGCCAGCCGACGAACCTGGTGACGGGCGCGAACATCGCCGGCTTCGTCAGGGTCGCGTACGCGATGATCGGTCAGGTGTTGTCTCGCGGAGACCCTGGATCAGCGCACGGTCTTCGCAGGAGTGAGAAAATCCCGCCGGGTTTTCCCGGCTCTTGGAATCTCGATCCCGATTCCTCACTCTCGCTTCGTTCTCCGGGCCCGATCTTTCCACAAAGCGAGCTCGGCAGTCCCGTGATCCGTTGGCACCGAAGTTGCCTGTCCGACCTCGGCGTCAGCGGTTTTCCGACGGAGGTATCCCATGAGCGTGGAACGGATATGCAGCAAGGCCGTGGTGACGATCTCGCCGATCGCGACGATCCTGGAGGCGGCGAAGCTGATGCATTCGAAGCACGTCGGCTGTCTCGTCGTCGTCGACGAGTCCCGCCCGGTGGGAATCCTGACGGACAGGGATATCGTTCTCAAGGTCATTGCCAAAGAGAAAAATCCGGGAACGACCACGGTCGGGCAGGTCATGACTCCCAATCCCACCATGATCAACGTCAATTACGATGTGCTGGACGCTGTGCGTCTCATGCGCAGCCGGGGCGTTCGCCGGCTGCCCGTCGTGGACGAGCGGCGGCGCCTTCTCGGCATCGTGACCATGGACGACGTGCTGAGGGCGTTCGGCGCCGAGGTCGGAGATCTGGCCGGGGCGGTCCAGAAGGAGTTCGGTTTGGAGGCCAAGGCCGCCGCTGCGAGCTGAGCCCGAGTCCAGTTGCGATTCACGCGGGATGCGACGGGCAATTCTCCGCAGCGAAGGCGATGATCGGTACCCCCGGCACTGATCGATCAGGATAACTCGATGAAAGCAGGCGCTCGAGAGCGCCGCCGGGCGTCTCCGGGTCCGATCGGCAGCCGCGTTCGGGGCCTGGCGTGCCGCTGCTTCGACCCGCAGGAGTAAAGGGGGTGAACGGATTCCATCGCCTACGGCGGCGGAATCGGCTCCAGGCCCGTCTTGACGATTGCGGGACGCGCGGCGGGGGAGGCGAGAAACCGGATCAAGGCGCGGGCCGCTTCCCGGTTCTTGCTCGCCGCGACAATTCCCGCGGAAAAAACGCTGACCTTCTGGACCTCGGAGGGAAGCGCTCCGACGAGGTCGATTCCTGGAACGGGCAGCAACTCGCTGATCTGTTGAAAGCCGATCTCCGCCTCGCCGCGGGCGACCACCGCGCCGACCCTTTCTCCTTCGATCCGCCGGGCCTTGGGCATCACCTGCGCCGCGATGCCGAGGCGCTGGAACAGCTCCCCGGAAAGATAATCGCCGCTCACGCTGGCGGAGTATGCGATCGACCGGGCTTCGAGAAGCGTACGCTTGAGCGCGTCCACCGAGCTGATGTCCGGCCGGCGGGCACCCGCGCGCACCGCCATGCCGATCGCCGAGCGGGCCAGTTCCGTCCGGCTCTCGGCCAGGACCTTGCCGTCGTCGATCAGCTTTCGGAGCGATGTGTCCGCCATGATCACGACGTCGACGGGCTCGCCTCGCTCGATCCGGCTCGGGATCGAGTTGGCTCCGGTGCCCATCGTCGTGGTCGCGACGACGACCCGGTTTCCCGTGGCTTTTTCGAACAGCGGGATGAGGTCCAGCAGCGCCGCGGTGAAGGCGCCGGACGTCATGACCGTGATGTCGGTTGGCATCTTCGTCACACCTCTTTTTAAAGCGGGTTTTTGATCAGGGGGTGTCGTACCGCGGCACGTCGCTCGGAGCGCATCTATTTGTACAGCCTTTCCACGAACCCGGATTTGCCGATTTCGGCGAGAACCGAGTTGTCGATCAGGGACTCCGGCCTGGCGGTTTTCGCGGCGGGGTGAGCGGCGAAGTCCAGCATCGTTTGCACCGCCGCGGCCGAGACCAGAGGGAGCTGCTCCCAGGCCGGGCGAAAGGTCTGATACGAGTTTTCCAGATCTTCCGCGCTCGTCGTCTTCGTATACTTGCCGATCACCTGCTTTGCGAGGTCCGGCTCGGTCTTCGCGATCTTGATGCCTTCGAGGTAGGCCTGGAGATAGCGCCGGACGTTGTCGCGCCGCGTTTTGACGTAGTCCCTGGTGCTGGCGAAGGCCGCATGGATCATGGGTATATTCTGCTCGGTCACGTTGACCAGCTCCTTCAGGCCCGCGTGCTCCGCCTTGAGCGTGGTCGGCGACGTGAAAATCCCGGCGTCGGCGTTCCCCTGATTGATCCCCGCGAGGATCTCCATCATCCCTTTGAGGTAGAGAAGCTTCACGTCCTTGCCCGGCGTCAGGCCCGCTTTCTGGAGCAGGAGGCGCGCGGCGAAATCCGTCGTGGCCCCGGGGACGGTCACGCCCAGCACCTTTCCCTTCAAGTCCGCGATCGACTTGATCTCGGGTTTGGCGTAAATCGACATGACGGCCCGGTTGAGAATGCCGGCGATGTAGACCACCGGCTCGCCGTTCAAGCCGGCTTCGACAATCTCGCCGCCGGGATTGACGATGTCGAGATTCTTTCCGATCAGCGCCTGGGTGGCCGTTGCAGGCGCGATGTAGCGCAGCTCTACCTTCAGGCCGCGCCTGGCGAAGAGGTTTCGCTCGGCCGCGATCCACAAGGGAGCAAAGGCGCCGCTGAAAGCGGAGTAGTTGGCGCGCACGACGGGAGCATCGGCCGCATGCGCCCGGATGTGCGCCGCCGGCAGGGCGGTCGAGAGGAACAGGAAAACCGTTATCCCGCGGGCCGAAAGCGTTCGCCGCGGGCGCTTGTCGATCAGTCTCATGCGTCCTCCAGGCTGGGTCTGGTTCGAGGCATTCACCGGTCCTGCTTCACGATGCCGAGAAGATTGCGGGCGAGCACCTTCTCGAGATCTTCACGGTCGAGCTTCGCCGCTCCGGCCACGTGCTTCGCGATCTTGTCGATTTCCATCGGCAGAGGATTGTAGGGATGGTCGGAGCCGAACAGGATCTTGGTCGACCCCACGCCCCGAAACGCTTCCAGGAGGAGCGGCATCCAGCCGACCACGGAAGTCTCCAGGAAAATGTTCTCGTGCTGGCGCGCCACGGCAACGGCCAGCTTGACGTACTCCGATACCCCCATGTGGCCCAGAATGACCGGGACATCCCGGTACCGGGCGGCGAGCTCGGCGATGACGCCCGGGGATGCCTTGCTGGACATGCCAGTATGAAAAATGATCGGGACGCGATAGCGCCGGGCGGCTTCGTACACCGGCTCCATCAGCTCCGCCTCATTGGGATCGAAGAACTCGATTTCGGGATGGAGCTTGATGCCTTGCAGCCTGAGCACGCCGAGGCAGTGGTCGAGAGATCGTGCCGTCGCGTCGGGTCCGAAGTTGGGGTTGATGCGGCAGAAGCCGATGACGCGATCCGGATGTTTGGCGGTCTCCGCGGCCACGACCTGGTTGGCCTCCGAGTAATCGGTATACGGCGCTCCCAGCGGAAACGAGACCGCCCGGTCCACGCCGGCCGCGTCGAGATTGCGTACCAGGTCGCCTCCGAGAAAGCTCGCCACCCCGTGCCCGAGCGGCGTCTTCCGCCGTCCGAGGTGAGAATGGGCGTCGATCACCTGAAGCTCCGTATCGCCGATGCGCAAAGCCAAGGCTGCTTCCCTCCCTGGAGGGCGGGGCGCGGAAAAGCCATCGTCCCGTCGATGTGCTTCGGTTCCGCCGCTGAACCGTAGCTCAACTCGCCGCAGGAGTAAACAGCAGCGCGCAGGAGCCGAAGACGAGCTTCCCGCTCCTCCGCCTAATCCGGGATGCAGGCGGTGACGGTGATCTCCACGAGCAGCTCGGGCGCGTTCAACATCACCTCGACGGTTGTTCGCGCCGGCTTGTCGGTCGGGAAGAATTTCGCGTACTCTTCGTTGTAGGCCGCGAGATCCTCGCGCCGCGTCAGGTGCGTGGTCACGGTCAGAACGTTCTCCAGCGAGGTGCCGGCGGCCTGCAGTATGGTTTTGACGCGCTGCAGCGCGTAATTGGTCTGCTCGCGGACGTCCCTGCCCACCTCGCCGGTGACCGGATGCCTTCCCGTCTGTCCGGCGACGAAGACCAGGTTGCCGAAACGCGTGGCGGGGGACAGGTTCGGGTTGGGGGCCGCGAGATTCACCTGGATCACTTCCTTCTTCGGCACGTTGCCTCCTCTCCGGCGAAGGGCCGCAGTTTTGCAACCGAGCCCAAGCCGCCTGGCTGGATTGAATCCGTGGACATCGAGACCGAGCCGGGGCCGCAGAGCCGGCCGCCGCTCGGTCGCGTTACGATCATTTCACCCGGCTGCGCACTTCCCTGGCGATCGTGAAGTCCGCGACCTCCGCCGCGGTGATTCTGGAGCCGAGCAGCCTGGTTCTCGCGGCCACTACGTCCCAGAAGCTTTTTTCGTCGCGCGGCACGCCGTCGCTGTACGCGAAGGTGACGTCGTTCAACGCCGCTGCGGCCTCATCCTCGGGCATCCCGAGCCAGCGGTTGACGATCCCGACGACCGCGGACGCGTTGGCCGGTTGAGCGATGAAGTGCGTGGCGCGTATCAGCGCCCGCAACATTCGCCGCACCTGGTCCGGCTTTTCCTGGACCGTGCGGCGGTAGGTGGAGAGGCCGGCCAGAGGAGCGCTGTAGATGTCGCCGGCGCGAAACATCACCTTGAGACCGGCGGTGCGCGCCTTTTGCGGCCAGGGCGGAACCAGGAAGGTGGCCTCGGCGAGCCCCTGCTGCACCATCGCGAAAAGGGCGGGCGAATCCGCGGCTGAGATCCATTTGGCGTCCTTGAAAGGATCGAGCCCGAAATGCCGCAGCGTCGCCTGATACACGAGGCCGGTCGAGCTGTTGAGGTCGACCGTGTTGAGCGCGAAAGTCTTGCCGCGCAGATCCGCGGCGGAACCTATCTCCGGCCTGGCGACGAGATAATGAAGGGAACGGTCCACGAACACGGCCTGCATCTGGATCGGGACACCGCGCAAGGCGCTGTCGATCGGCGGCAGGAAACTCATCGTATAGTCGATGTGGCGATTGGCCAGAGCGGGAATCACCGCGGCCGTCCGCATCTGAATGAATTTGACGTCCAGCCCTTCCTGGCGAAAAAAGCCAAGGTCCAGCGCCGTTCTGCCCGCGAGAAAGGTCAGGGTCGAAGCGGTGTAGGTGAGCGTCACCTCCTCCGCGCCGGCCCAACGTAACGCCCCCGGCAGGGAACAAAGAAGAACGGAGAGAAACGCCTGCACGTACCTGCGGCCCTTCATCGCGGAAGCCTCCGACGCCGATCCATACCACAGACCCGAGCTTTAGACCATTGGAATCGGGGGCCGATCCGACGCGGTCTCTCTGCCGCCGGTTGCGGTGGCTTTCCTGGGCGGTCGAAGGAGCCGACGGCAAGAGGTTCGCGTCAGCTGAAAAACCGGCGGCGGGGGACGCCTGGACGGACGAGGCGCCGGGCCGGCGTCGGCACCTGGTCCGGGGGAATCCGCTGGAGCGATCGGAGATGCCGGACGATCGCGAGCTGTTCCTGCCGGGTGATGGGACGGCGCGGCGCGTAGTCGCGGATGAAGTCCGGCAGCTCGGCCAGCCGCACCACCGGCACGGTCGGCTGGATGAGCGTCAGCGCGGCGTGCGGATCGACGAAGACCAGAACCGGCGTCACGTAGGGGATGAGGCTCGTCTGGCCGGGGAACAGACCGGCGATGCTGCTGCGGACCGCAATCGCTGCGCGTTTGGCCTGCCTGCTCAAGCTCCGGATGGGCTTGTGCGCGAGAAACCAGAAGTCCTTTTCGCACCGGATGTGCTTCGAGTAGTTCTTTGTCTCGACTGCGAAAACGCCGTTCGGCCCGACGACCACGTGATCGATGTTTCCTCTTCCGTCCGGAAGAACCAGATCGTTCAAAAGAACGTATCCCTGAGGAAGGGTTTTCAGGGCCACCACCACCGCCAGCTCGCCCCGCTGCCCGGCCGACCAGCGGCTCCAGCGCCTGAAGCTTCGCCCGGAGCAGAGCAGCAGGGCGACCCCCGCCGCCAAGCCGATGGCGGGCAGGCGGAGATGGCCCGAAGCGAGCCAGGTCAGCGCCCCGAGGCCGAGGAGAACGGCGGACTGCAGGGAGTAAAAGCGGATCCGCCCGCTCATGAACCGTCCGCCGCGCCGCAGGACCCTCATGACGAACGAGGTCTTCAGGCAACACCGGTGCCAAGGCGAAGCAAAGCGCCTTCGGGAGCGGCCGGGCGAATACGGTAGCGGTGGGCTCGGACGAAAGGCGCTTTTCGGCGGGTGAAAACAGCGTAAAAAGTTCCACGGAGCGGATCTTGCGCCGATTGACAGGCCGGGCGCGATCCGTATAGAAGACGCCCATGCAAAGCCATGGAAGCCATCGGCGGCGTTCTCCGGCCTGGAGGACGCTTCGGTGAACGACCCGACGATCACCCTCGCGCTTTCTCCCGATCCGCGCGCGCTCGCGTTGATCGAGGGGAAGGTGACGATCGACGGCTACCGCCTCGCGGTCGTCCATGAGTTTCGCTCGCCCGGCGAGCAGCACCACCGTTTCGAGAACATGGAATTCGACGTGTGCGAGTTTTCCACCGCGACGTTTCTTCGGAGCCGCGAGGCCGGTGTTCCTTTCGTCGCCATACCGGTCTTTCTCACCCGCGGGGCGCGCCACCGCAATATCTTCTGCCGGCAGGGAGCCTTGCGGCATCCCGCTGATCTCAAGGGGAGAAAAATAGGCCTCTCCCGCTACGGCGCGACGGCCAACGTCTGGGCTCGCGGGCTTCTGCTCGACCTTTACGGGCTGAAGACGACCGACGTGCGCTGGTACGCGTGCGGACATGAGCTGTTCGGCGCTTCGGAGCGACTGCCGGTGGATGTCGACCGGCCCCCGGCTCCGGTGCCGTTCGGTGAAGAGGCCGCCCACCTGGGCAAGATGCTGAGCGAGGGGAAGATCGACGGCGTGATCGTGCCCGGCGATACCGGCCACCGGAGCATTTTCGGCGGCGGCCGGCTGGAGCGCGCGATGAAGAGCTTTCCCGGCGTGACAGCCCTGCTGAACGACGCCGACGAGATCGTTCGCTACATTCGAGCCCGCCGGATCTATCCGATCATGCACACCATCGTCATGAAGGCCGAGGTCGCAAAGCGTTTTCCCGACTTTCCGGCAAGGCTCGTCGAGGCGTTTCGTGAAGCGAAGAGACTGGCGCCGCGGTACATGACCGCGGAGGAGATCGAAGGCTGCGAGAAGGAAAAGGCGGTTCTGGGGGAGGACCCCTACGCCTACGTGCTCGGCCCCATGGAGCTTGAAAGCCTCGAGGCGCTGAACCGCTACCAGATCGAGCAGGGGTTGATGAAAACGAGACTGGACATTCGCGGGCTGTTCGTTCCGGATACGGTTTGATGCGGCTCGTTGTTTTCGAGCGACGGGCTCGGAACTCGAACCGAGATTTTCCGGAGAGTTGACATAACCGGGACAGTCCGATTACTAAGGAGCTCATTGGCAGGGAGACGAGCATCGAGAACGGGTCGAGGGCTCAGGGTCGTGACGGTTTCCGGTTCATAGTTTCCGGTTTTCACGGCGCACCGTTGAACCCGGGAACGATCGAACCGGAAGGCCTCGGCCACGGGCCGCCACGATGCGATGTCTCCGTTTACGGACTCGCTAACAGACTGGCGTCACCCAAGGAGGGCAACCGTATGCGCAACCGGTCGGTTCCGCTGTGGATCGTTTCCGGCGGCTTTCTTGCCTTTCATCTCTGGACTTTTCCCGCGCAGGCTCAGCTTCCCAAAGCCGTGACGGTCGGCTCGAACCCGCCGGGCTCTTTGTTCTACGCGCTCGCGAGCGGCCTTTCGAAGGTAGTGACCGAAGGTTCACCGATCCAGGCTCAGGTCCAACCGCACGCCGGCACGAGCACTTTCCTGCCGCTGATCAACAGCGGCGAGATGGATTTCGGCGTCGTCAACGCCGTGGACATGGGGCTGGCGTATCAGGGGCCGAACCGCCTGAAGATCGGCGGAAGGAATCCCTTTCCTCACGTGCCGAACACCCGCCTGATCATGCGCGGCTCGCCGCTTCGCAGCAGCCTCATCGTGCGGAAAGATTCGCCGATCAAGACCATCCAGGACGTCAAGGGAAAACGCGTGACCGGCGAGTATCCCGCGCAGCTCGCCGTCTGGTACAACGTCTTCGGGTCGCTTTCCAACGGCGGCCTGACCTGGAACGACGTCAAGGTCGTCCCGGTGCCGGCGGTGAACGAGGGCGTGGACGCGCTGGTTCAGGGAAGAGCGGACGTCACCACCCACGCGATCGGCTCGGCGAAAGTGAAAGAAGCAGACGCGGCGGTGGGGATCCGCTACATCTCGCTCGACTGCTCGCCCGAGGGAGAGGCGCGCATCAAGAAAGCGGTTCCCGGCTACTATCTCACCGTCGTGAAAGCGGGATCGTCCACCGGAATCGTCGAGGACACCTGCACGTACACCTACGACATTTATCTGGTCGGCCATAAGGGTTTGTCGGACGCAGCCGTGCAGGCAGTGTTGGGCGCGATCTGGGACAATATCGCGAAGCTGCCTCCGCTCCATCCGGGATTCCGGGAATGGACCCGGGAACGAGCGGTGAGCCCGGAAGCGACGATGCCTTATCATCCGGCCGCGGTTCAATTTTTCAAAGGCAAAAAAGCCTGGTCGGTGAAGGCGGAGGAGAACCAGCAGCGACTTCTCGCGCTCAATCCCTGAGCATGGATCCGGCTTTTGTTGAGCCGTTGAACCTTTGGACGATTGAACCCTGATTTCGCGGTTGGGCCGACAAAGCGAGGACATGCTGGAGCGCCGGGGACGCAGGAACGCGAAATTTGAGACTCCTTGCGCCCTTGAGGCGGCCGGCGTCGATCGCGATTGCGTGCAACCGGACCGGCCCAACGCCAGACCTCCGCGCGAAAGCCACGGCGGCCGGTTAGCGCTTTGCGCCGGGTGATTTCGCCGTGAGCGACGACTTTCAACCGGACACGAAGCTGCGTTCGCTCGCCGGCTGGCCGCGCACCGCGGAACGAGCTCTCCTTGTTACTCTCACCCTGACCGGCGCGGCGTGGGCTGCCCAGCTTCACGTCTTTTTCGAGATCGCCTTTTTCAAGGAGCAGTTCCTGGGGCTTTTTTTCGGCCTGGGGATCGCCGGAGTCTTTCTCCGGGTCAGAGCGGGTAGAAGGGATGGAGGGGAGCAGGTGCCGTGGTACGACTGGCTCTGCGCGGTCGGCGCGCTTGTCGCCGGGACGTACGTCACCGTCATGTATCCCTCGATTGCCTACCGGCTGGGGATCCTCTCGCCGGAGCGCTGGCTTCTCGGAGCGCTCGCGGTCGTTCTCGTTCTCGAGGCGGCGCGCCGCGTCGCGGGTTGGGCGCTCGTATGGGTGGCCGTCGTCTGCATTCTCTACGCCAAGTTCGCCTACCTTTTCCCGGGTCAGTTCTACGCGCACGGGTCGTCCTGGCAGCGGATCGCGAGCTACCTCTACCTCGACTCCAGCGGGATCCTGGGAGTCCCGCTCACGGTCGCCGCCAGCGTGGTGGTGGCGTTTATCTTCTTCGGGCAGGCGCTCTACTCCGTAGGCGGCGATCGTTTCATCACCGATGCGGCGCTGGTCTTCATGGGACGTTACCGAGGCGGATCGGCGAAGGTTTCCGTGGTCTCGTCGGCGCTCTTCGGCACGGTTTCGGGAAGCGCCGTTGCGAACGTGGCGGTGGACGGCGCGATCACGATTCCCCTGATGAAACGCTCCGGATACCCCGCGCACCTCGCAGCGGCGATCGAGGCGGTCGCGTCCAACGGCGGCCAGATCACGCCTCCCGTGATGGGTGCCGCGGCGTTCCTGATCGCGGAATTTCTCAGCCTTCCGTACGGGCAGGTCGCCCTGGCGGCGGCGATTCCGGCAGCGCTCTATTATCTGGCCCTCTTCACGCAGGTCGATCTCGAGGCGGCCAAGCACGGCCTCGGGGGGCTGCCCGCCGACCGGATCCCCCGGTTCCGCGGCGTGGTGCGCTTCGGGTGGGTCTTTTTGCTCCCGCTCGGATTCCTGGTATACGCGCTGATGTTTCGCAACTGGGAAGCGGGGCAGGCGGGAATGGCGGCGGTCGTTCTGACCTTCGTGGTCGGCGCCGTGCAGAGGGAAACCCGCCCGTCGATTCAGGGAATCCTCTCCAGCATCGAGGGAACCGGGCGCACGCTCCTCGACATCGTCACGATCACGGCGCTGGCGGGCCTCGTAATCGGCGCGCTGCAGCTGTCCGGACTGACCTTCAAGCTCTCGCTCATCCTGGTCAGCTTCTCGGGCGGCAACGCCTTTCTGCTCCTCGTCTTGACCGCGCTCATCTGCATCCTGCTGGGGATGTCGCTCCCGACCGCGGTGGTCTACATCACGCTGGCGGTTCTGGTGGGGCCTGCGCTGGCTCAGCTCGGGATCGATCCGCTGGCCGCTCATCTCTTTCTCTTCTACTTCGGCATGCTGTCGCTGATCACGCCGCCGGATTGCCTGGCGACCTACACCGCCGCCGCGATCGCCGGCTCGGATTTCTGGAAGACCGGCTGGACCGGAATGCGACTCGGCATCGCGGCTTACATCGTGCCGTTCGTGTTCGCGCTGCACCCGGCTCTGATCCTCAAGGGCGCGCCGGGCGAGATTCTGCTCGCCGTCAGCGCGGCGTCGGCCGGAACGTTTCTGCTCGCCGTGGCGTGCGCGGGCTATCTGTTCGGCCCCATGGCCTGGGGGAAACGCGGACTGTTCGCGCTCGCGGGGCTCTTGCTCGTGCTGCCGAGCTGGCAGGGAGCGTGGCTCCTCGCAGACGCCGCCGGGCTGCTTCTCGGCGCGGGCCTGATCGCATGGGAGCGGAGCAACGCTGCGGGGCGGACGCCCGTTCCGGGCCCGAGCGGGATTCCGCGGTAGACAGGGGGACGATGAAGTTCGGAATGTTCATCATCGGCGACAGCCACCCGGAGGCGGCCAGAGATCTCGGCGACTATTATGACGCGATGATCGAGCAGGTGACGCGAGCCGAGCGCCTCGGGTATCAGGGGTTCTGGTTCGGCGAGCACCACTTCGATTTCGCCGGGGTCATTCCCGCGCCGCCGGTCTTCATGGCGGCGGCAGCCAGGGCGACGACAACCATCCGCCTGGGCGTTGCGGTCTCCCTGCTCCCTTACCGGGACCCGATCTTCGTCGCCGAGGAATACGCGATGGTCGACGTCCTCAGCCGCGGCCGGCTCGATTTCGGCGTCGGCCGGGGCACGCCACCGGAGCTCAAGGGATTTGGCGTCACCGAGGACAATCGGGAGCTGCTCCTCGAAAGCCTGGAGGTCGTGAAACGAGCCTGGAGCGAGGGGCGGGTCTCGTTTCACGGCAGGTACCGTACGATCGACGACGTTTCGCTGAACGTCCGTCCGGTACAGCGACCCACGCCGCCGTTGTTTCTCGCGGCCTTGAGCGACGAGTCCTATCGGATGGCGGGGATCAATCGCTACCCGGTGCTCGGCATTCCCTACGCAAGTTGCAAGGACATGGCGGAGCTCGAGCGGAAGATCTCGCTCTATCGGGAAAGCCTCGCGGCCTCGGGCGAAGACCCGGCCGCGTTCGAGGTCATCCAGTGTTTTCATGCGCACGCCGCCGAAAGCGAGCGGGAGGCCGACGCGAACGCCCGGCAGGGGATGGTGCCTTACCTGGCGGCGAGAATCCAGGTGCGGCCGCGCGGCTACGACGAGCTGCTCGGAAAACGGCTGGTCGTCGTCGGCAGCCCGAGGCGCTGCATCGAGCAGATCGAGGAAATCCGGTCCACGGGCACCGATCACATCATCTTCATGATGAACTTCGCCACGCTCCCCCAGGAAAAGGTCCTGGCCTCGATGGAAATCATGGCGAGGGAGGTGCTGCCGAAGCTCGCGATCCGCTGAGGCGGAGATCGATCCGCGTCAGGCCCGGCCCCAGAGCTCCCGCGTGGCGAGGCGCGCTCCCTCGGCCATCGCCTCGAATTTGGCCCAGGCGATTTGCGCGTCGCCGACCCGCGGGCCGAGCCCGCAGTCCGTGCCGGCCATGACGTTTTCCCGGCCGACGACCTTCGCGTAGCGCACCAGCCGGTCGGCGATCGCCTGGGGGTGCTCGATGATGTCCGTCGCATGACCGACGACGCCCGGCACCAGCACTTTCCCTTCGGGAAACCTGACCTCCTGCCAGACCCGCCACTCGTGCTCGTGGCGGGGATTGGCCGCTTCGATCGAATAGGCGCCGGCGCGGACCTTGAGGATCAAGTCGACAATGTCCCGCAGCGGGATGTCGTGCTTGTGCGGTCCGTGGTAGCTCCCCCAGCAGGTATGGAACCGCACCTTTTCCGGCGGGATGCCCCGCAGGCCGTGGTTCAGCGCGTCGACGCGCAGCTCGGCGTATTTGCGGTATTCCGGCACGCTCATGTGCGACATGAACTGCCAGCCGTCCGGCAGATCGGGATCGTCGATCTGGAGCAAGAAGCCGGCTTCCACGATCGCCTTGTACTCCTCGTGCATGGCGTCGGCGATCGCGAAAAGGTAAGACTCGTCGTCGGGGTAGTAGTCGTTCTTCATCCAGTGCTCGATCGTGCCCGGAGCCACGGCCGGAAGGAACGCCTCCTCGTAGCTTTGCCCTTCAAGGGCGGCTTTGAAGTCCTCGATCTCGCGCCGCAGGCTTTCGTGCCCGACGTACCGGAGCGGCGCGTTGCAGAAAACCCGCTTGACGTTGTCGCCGCGGTTCACCCGGCTCCTGAAGTAGCTCTCGAATTCCACGAGGTCGCGAGCGAAGATGGTCGAGACGCGTTCCCCCGGCTTCGCTTCGCGCTCGATGAAACCGCTCAGCCGCTCGCGCGCGTAGCGGGAAAAGTTGGATTTCCCGACCTCGCCGTCGTTGATGACGTCGAGACCGCACGCGATCTGTTTCTTGACCGCCTCGGCCACGGCCTCTCTCACGCGCCGCGCGAACGCCCTTTCGTCGATCTCCTGTCCGCTCGTCCGCGCGGCGTGCATTTGCTTGAGGTCGGCGGGCTGGGGCAGGGCGCCCGCGTGGGTGGTGAGGATTCGGTCGATGCTTCGTTTCATGGTTCCTCCCGGCTCGCTGCCCGGATGCCGTAAACGGGCTGAAATCGTCGATTCGCAAGCTTGCAGACGGTCCGCATTCCTTGGACCTCCAGCTGCCAATGAACTCCTTAGTAGAAGGATCGAAAGCGCGGGTCAATAGATGCCCTGCACGTTCGAACCTTTCGAACCGCCGGCCGTTTCCTCCGGAGAAAACGTGCGGCGCCTCGAGCTCTCGAACGGGGGGCGGACGATCAGTACAGTTCTCCCTCGCCCCCGCGCCGCTCCGACGGCCGCCAGCGGAGGAGGTAGGCTTCGGCGCGGTTGATCGCCTCGTTGCACACGACGACCACGAGGGCGAGAACCAGGATGCCGCCGAGCGCGCCCGTGGTCGAGAAAAGCGAGGTGTTGTAATGGATCAGGTAGCCGAGCCCTTTGCTCGCGGCGATGAACTCGCCGACGACCGCTCCGACGATCGCGTAGGGAACGCTGATCTTGAGGCCGGTGGTGATCCAGGGAACGATCGCGGGCATGACGATCTTCGTCAGGATCTGCCGTTCGGTGGCCCCCATGACGCGCAGGATGTTCTTCAGCTCGGCATCGACGCCTTTGACGCCCGCGTAGGTGTTGAAGAAAGTGAGAAAGAAAACGACCATCACCACGAGGATGATCTTCGAGGTCGGGCCGATACCGAACCAGATGATGAACAGCGGCGCGAGCGCGATGCGCGGTATCCCGTTGAAGGCGACGACGTAGGGATCGACGATCTGGGCCAGCAGCTCGCGCCGGCCGAGCGCAAAGCCGAGGCCGATGCCGCTGACGGCGCCGATGAAGAAGCCGGTGAAGGTCTCGTAGAGCGTGACGGCGAGATGGCCGAAGATCGAGCCGTCGGCGACGACCTCGTAGAGATAGCCGAAGACCCGCGACGGGCTGGATACCCAGAAGGGGTCGATGATCCTCCCCGAGCACCATTCCCAGGCGCCGACGAGGGCGAGGCCGAACAGCAGGCGATAGAGGAGCAGACGGCCGCGTCCGATCATTGCGCGAGAAAATCGTTGCTCACCACGTCGGCATAGGCCACCCGCTTTTTGAGCATGCCGGCCTGCTCCAGCACGTCCTGCGTGACCTGTACGCTGCGCTCGGTGATCCTCCCGTCACGGCTCAGCGCCGGGCGCACGGCCCGCGCGCCGGCGAGGAGCAGCTCGGGCGGCGTCTTCGCCATGAACGGCCTGAGCGCGTCCGCCACCTGCTCAGGCGTGCTTTCGAGCGCCCAACGGTTGGCGCGCGTCAGCGCCCGTACCATGCGCCGCACCAGATCCGGCTCTTTCGTAAGCGTCTCCGGCCTCGCCACGAGGTTTTCCATGAGGAACTCGGGGATCGAGGGGTCCTCGCCGCGCGTGTTTTCGATCAGCATCATGGCGAAACCCCGGCTGATCGCCGTCTCCGGCACGGGCGGAGCGGTGAGCGCGGCATCGACCTTGCGGTTCTCGAGGGCCGCAAGCCACGTCGGGCCGGCGCCGATCGGGATGATCTTGACGTCTTTCTGCGGAGTGTAGCCCGCCTTGCGGATGACGAAGGCCGCGAGATGGGCGGTCAAGGCCGCCGGGTTGGTGACGCCCACGGTCAGGCCCTTGAGCGCCTTGATCTTGTCGGCGAGCGGCATGGATTCCGTGATCCCCTTCGCCTTGGCGGCCTCCTTGTGGATCGCCCAGTTGATGAAGACCTTGTTGAGAGCGGCCATCACCATCCGCAGCTTCTTGCCCTCCTGGTATGCGAGGATCACGTTGTCGCCGGTCGTGAAGGTGAATTCCACCTCGCCGGCGATGAGGGCCCGGATATCCGGGCCGCCGCCGCCCGTGGAGGTGACGTCGACCTCGAGCTTTTCATCGCCGAAAAAGCCCCGGCTCTGAGCCACGTACACCGGCGTCATCGAGTGGGCGACCACCGGCATCGTCATCCTGACCTTCCGGAGCGGCTGGGCGCCGGCCGGGCGGTAAGATCCAAGGAGGGAAAAGCCGGCGAGCAACAGTACGATTGCGCGCTTCATGGGATGCTCCCCCTTTCTCTCTCGAGCCTTTGGGAACCGAACCTTGCATCTGCGGCAACGAACCCGGAACCGTGTCCCGGCGCTCCTCTCGTCATGTCCACCGCCCCGACTCGTCAGCACGGCGCCTCCGCCAGCTTCACTTCGGGCCGCAGCTCGCGCCACAATTTTTCATAGGCGGATTGAAAGCTCCGGTTTTCATGGATCTGAAAGACATCCCTGGGCCGCGGGATGTCGATCGCTTCGACGAGCTTGATCCTGCCCGGCCGCGAGGTCATCAATACGACGCGATCCGCCAGCGTGATCGCCTCCACCAGGTCGTGGGTGATGAACACGATGGTCTTTTTCGATGCCGCCCAGAGCTTGAGGAGCTGATCCTGGAGCACGATTCGCGTCTGGGCGTCCAGCGGGCCGAAAGGCTCGTCCATGAGGATCAGCTCGGGGTCGTAGATCAGCGTGCGGATGATGTTGGCGCGTTGCCGCATCCCTCCGGAAAGCTCGTGCGGGTAATGGTCCTCGAAACCCGCCAGCCCCACGCGCTCGATCAGGTCTCGCGCCCGCCGCCGCCGGACGGCCTTCTCGATGCCGCGGATCTCGAGCGCAATCTCCACGTTCTCGATCAGAGTCCGCCAGGGCAATAGGTTGTCTCGTTGCGTGACGTAGCCGATGCGGGTGCAGACGTCGACGACCGGTTCGCCGCGGAAAAGCACGCGCCCGGAGGTCGATGGCAGCAGTCCCACGATCAGGTTCAGCAGCGTCGATTTGCCGCAGCCCGAAGGACCGACGATGGTCACGAATTCGCCTTCTGCCACGCTGAGGTCGACGCCGTCGAGGGCCGCCACTTTCCTGCCGCGCGCCTGGTATTCCTTGCGGAGGCCTTCGACGGAAAGCAGCGCCACGGCACCTCCTACGGCACGATCATGGCGACCGATGCGCCGATGCCGTCGAGCGCGGTCTTGCCGCTGGAGTCGAGATTGTCGCGCCTCGGCACGTCGAAGTTGCTGACGTAAGCGGTTCCGCCGACGAAGACGATGCCGGAGGGAAATTCCAGAGGACCCCTGCTGTCGTTCTTCCAGACCTCGCGCACGCTGCCGTCGGGAGCGACCGTCGCGATCGCGTTGCGCTCGTTGGCGGCGACCCAGAGCGTTCCCCTGGCGTCGAACTCGATCCCGTCGGCGCCTTCGAGAAGCGGGCTTTGAGCCAGCATGACGGGTTTCCCGACGGCGCCGTCGGCTGAAATGGGCACCTTCCAGATGGCGCCCCTGGCGGTATCGGCGACGTGGAGCACGCCGTTTGCGTCGAAGGCGAGCCCGTTCTCGACGATCGGCTGCACCCCGCCTCCGGGAACCTTGCGGCTGTGCGGCGGAATCTGCACGATCGGCTGAGCCGCGCCGCCGCCGGGTCCGACGCGATAGATCTTGCCGGCGCGTCCGCCCGAAACGTAGAGGTTGCCCCGCCGGTCGAGCGCCACGGCGTTCGCCCCCGGGACGCCGGTTGCGAAGGTTTCCGCCCGTCCCGGTTTTCCCGGGTCGAGCTCGGAGGCGCGAATGCGCAGGACCTCGGAAAATCCGCCAGCGGCGATCAACAGATCGCCCTGCCCATTGAACGCGAGGCCGCCCGCGTCGGCGCCGACTTTTTTCCCTTTGATCTCGCGCGGCTCGATACGCCCGACGACAACCGGCCTGGGAGCTTCCGGGTCGATCCGAAGAACATTGCCGCTCACGCGGTCCGGAAGATAGAGCCTGCCCGCCTTGTCGGCGGTGATGGCCTCGACAATCACGCTGCGGTCGGCGCGGGCAGGGTCGAGATCGACCAGGATCGAGACCTCCGACCGCCCCGTCCGCATCGCCGCGCAAGCCTGAAGCCCCATCACGAGGACCAGAAGCAACGTTCTCATAAAGACCTCCCGAGAGCCGATTGCGGTGCCGGCGCGCTGTCCGGCGCGAGCCATGAGGGTGCGCCGGAAAGACAAGTCCGTATACCAAAAAAGGCAGTCCGAAAGGTAGCGAAAAAACAGCGTGGAACGGATACTCGATCGTGGTTCGGCTCGGACGCCCCTTTCGGGGGCCAGGTGAGCCGCCTGCCGGACGGCGGGCTTTGACGCGGCGGCGATAAGAGGTAGGCTCCTACGGGCCGGATGGAAGCGAAGCGCGCCGCAAGAATGTTGTTCTTTCTCCTGGTCTTCGTTTTGCTCTTTCTCCCGCTCTGGGGCTTCTACGTTTCGGTGCGGCCGCCGAAGCTCGTCTCCAGGATCACGCCGGAAAACCTGGGGCTTGCCTACGAGGCCGTTTCCTTCACAACCGAGGACGGCGTCGAGCTGAGCGGGTGGTTCATCCCCGCGACCGGAGGCAAAACGAACAAGACCGTGATCGGCCTTCACGGCTATCCGGCCGACAAGGGAAACATCCTGCCGGTTCTCGCTTTCCTGGCCGCGCGCTACAACCTGATGTTGTTCGACTTTCGCTACCTGGGGGCCAGCGGAGGGCGGTATACCACGATCGGCGCCAGAGAGACCAGGGATCTCGCGGCGGCGGTGGCGTTTCTCCGCTCCCGGGGAATCACCGAGGTCGGTGTCTGGGGCTTTTCGATGGGAGGGGCGGTGGCCCTCATGGCTGCTCCCGATCTGCCCGAGATACGAGCGGTGGTCTCGGAATCGAGCTATGCTCGGCTCGATCTTCTGGCGCCGGTGCTCTTTCGCATTCCGCTTCTCAGATACCCGCTCGGCTGGCTGACCGGGCTCTGGGCGCGGGTGCTGCTCGGGATCGATCTGGCGAAAGTTTCGCCCATGGAAAGCGCGCGGCGGCTCCGAGTTCCGGCCCTGATCCTTCATTCACGAAACGATCACGTCATTCCCTTCGAGCACGCCCTGCTTCTCAAGGAAGCCTTGAAGGAAAATCCGAGGGCCGAGTTCTGGTTCGCGGACGATCTCTTTCACGGCCAGGTGGGCCCGGACTATGAACGGCGCATCGCCGGCTTCTTCGAAGCGAGCTTGTGAGCGCGTTCCCTGATGATCGGACGAAACGAAGGAGCGCAAACGGGGTTCGAGGCCCAGTGGGAAAACAGAAACCGGGAACTAATGGATACCGGCGGCGGCGAAAGCCGTTCTGGCTTTCTGGCTCGCGAGGTGCCGAACGAGGTCGCGCGCGCGTGCCTGTTGCCGGCTGGCGGCCAAGACGGCGGCGTCGTAGCGCGTGTAGTTCTGGATTTCTTCCGGCAGAGGGCCGACAAAGCTGAGGCCGCGGCCGGCGGCTTCGACGATCACCGTGGTCGCCCCGAAACCGATCTCCCTTCCCGTGCCGTCCGCCACGTGGGCGATGACCGCGGCCGCGTCGGGATAGCGCGTGATCTTGGGGTCCAGCACCGCCTTGATTCCCCAGCGCTCGAAGAGTTGCTCGAGGTAGATCCCGGTGGAAGCCCGGTTGTAAACGATCGACTCGGCGGCGAGCAGGGATCCCCTGAGCTCTTCGGCGGTGGCGATCTTCGGCAACGGAGCGCCCGCCCGCACCATCAAGCCGACGCCGATTCGCCCGAGCGTCGCGCGTGCGTCTCCCGCAGTCGTGCCGCTTTGCGCCAGCCGGTCGAGCACCGACTCGGGCGCGATCACCACGTCGGGCGCTTCGCCCGCTGCAATCCGGGCGGCGATCGCCGGCGCGGTTGCAAAGGAGACGGCAACCGCGCAGCCGGCCGCCCGCCGGAACCCGTCGAGGACGGGCATCAGGCCGGGGGCGACGGCGCCGGCGCTGAGCACGGAAATCGAGTCCGCCATGCTGCGCTCCTCAGGGTTTCGCCGCCGGCGGGATGCGCGAGAACACCTTCCGGGCGTTGATCTCGGTGATCTTGCGCTTGTCTTCGGCGGTGAGCCAGTCGATCGAGTCGAAGATCGGCACGAGATCCTCGAAATTGCGCCCCGTCTTCGGATCGATGGCGTTGACGGCGCCGAACATCTCGGTGGCGAACAGCACGTTGTCGACGCCGACCCGCTTGATCAGCAGCTCCATCGATTCCTTGTCATAGACCGCCATGTCCCAGTAAACCTTCCGCGCGACTTCCTCGAACGGCTCCAGCCCTTCGCGCACGTGCAGGCCGCGCTGGCGGTTCCACTGGTATGGAATCGCCCCGCCGCCGTGCGGGATGACGATCTTGAGCTTGGGGAAGTCGTTGAGCACGCGCGATTTCAGGATTTCGACAGCGGCCGCGTTGTGCTGGGCGATGTAGTAGGCGTTGGTCAGGTGCATGGCCGGATTGAGAGAGGCGCTCGCGTGAATGGTGCACGGCACGTCCAGCTCCACCATCTTCTCCCAGAGCGGGTACCACCATTCGCTGCCCAGCGACGGCGTCAGCGGCTCCCGGCCGCCGCCCACGTCAGGGTTCACGTTGCACCCGACGAATCCGAGCTCCTTGACGCAGCGCTCCAGCTCGTCGACCCATTCCTTGGGGCTTACACCCGGCGACTGCGGCAGCTGGCAAACCGGGGAGATCCTGTCCGGCCACAGGCGCGCCACCCGCGCGATCAGGTCGTTGCAGGCCTCGGTCCAGTAGCGGCTCACCAGCGGGGAGCCGAAGTGGTGACCCATGGCGGACGCCTGAGGAGAAAACAACAGCCGGTCGATGCCGCACTCCTTCATGCGCTGGAACTGGCCGCGCATCGAGCGCTCCAGCTCCTCGTCGCTGATCTGGAGCCGGGCGCGCCTCGGCCTGGCGAGGTCGGTGATCTGCCGGCCCCGGTAGGCCTGGAGCTGTAACGGTGCCGTGGTGTAGTGGGTATGGGCGTCGATGATCATCGTTTTCTCCTCGGAGCTGCAGCCGCGCAGCGCAGGAACGAGATTGTCGCGCCTCGCGGGCTCTGCTATAGCTCGTCAATAAAACAAAAATCCGGAGCCTTTGCCATGCCAGACATACCGCGCCTCAACGGCGTAATCAAAGCCCTCGAGGAGGGCAGGGTCGCCTTCGTCGGATTCACCCCCGTCGATATCGAGAGCGCCACCGCCATGGCCTCTTCTTCCTTCGACGGCATCGCGTTCGAGATGGAGCACGCGCCGCTCGACCTTCCCGGCCTGCGCCACGCCCTTCAGGCGATGCTCGACCGCCGGCAGATCGTCGAGCGCGGCACGCTCGCGCCCAAAGTCACGCCGCTCGTGCGCATTCCCCCCAACGGCGGAGAGATGAACCAGTGGGTCGCCAAGCAGGTTCTCGACATCGGCGTCTACGGCATTATTTTCCCTCACGTGAGCACGGTCGAGGAGGCCTGGAACGCGGTGCGCTCGTGTCGTTATCCGCGGCTCCCCGGCGCGCCGCTCTACGACCCCCCGGGGATCCGCGGGGACGCGCCGGCGCGAGCGGCCCGCTACTGGGGACTTACGCAACAGGAGTACTACAGCCGCGCTGACGTCTGGCCGCTGGCGGCGAACGGAGAAATCCTCGTCATCATTCAGTGCGAGGACACCCGCGCGATCGAGAACCTGCCCCGGATCCTGAAGGAAGTTCCCGGGATCGGAGTGGTCTTGATCGGCGAAGGGGACCTCAGCCAGGAGCTGGGCCACCCCCGGGACTACGAGCACCCGGTGGTCGCGGAGGCGATCGACACCATCCTGCGGATCTGCAAGGAGCACAACGTGCCGTGCGGCCACCCGCACCCCGATGCAAAGAACATCGAGCGGCTGATCGCGAGCGGGTATCGCTTCTTGATGCCGTCCGCCCAGCGATCGTTCGCGGTGCTGGAGCAGGGGAGAAAGCTGGCGGGGCGATGAGCGGCTCGGCCGCGGCGCTCACGGGCGCGGAACACGCCGGACAAGAAATGTCGGATGCAGGGCGGAGAGCGGCCGTCCCGCGAGCGGTGCGATCCGCCAATCAGCCGTAGGCGTCGTAAATCCCGTCGAACTTGGCGATCTTGAAGCGCACCATGTTGCGGGCGGCGGCGCGCACGAGCTCGTGATCGCGCGGGGTGCGCGCATGGCGGGCGATGACCTCCGCCGCCATCGCGGTATGATGCTCGTCGACCCTGGCATGAACCGTGAAGAAGGCCCGCGCCCGGGCGTCCAACCCGTAGTGCCGCTCGAGCGCGGCGTCGAACACCTCCGAGTAGCGGCGCACCATGGTCTCGTTCACCAGCGCGCCCGCGCGCGCTTCGGCCAGGGTGCCGAGGAACATGCCCCGAATGATCGCCCCTGTATGGGCCACGCATTCGAAAATCATGACGGCGTCGTCGAAGTCCTCCCCGCGCAACCCGATCGCTTCGCCGAAGCGCTTCATGAGCCCGGGATGGGAGGTTTCCTCGACGAACAGCTCCACGAACTGGTCGTACACCGGTTGGTGGTTGGCGTTTCGCACCATGCAAAAGGCAAGGCCCTTGTTGATCGCGTGGTTCGAAAGGTAGTGCTGGAGGGCGAAGCCCTGCAGGCGTTTTCGCGACAGCTTTCCCTCTCTCAGCTCGCTGAAAAACCGGGTGCTCATCAACTGCGCCACGCCCGGACCGATGATCTCGCGGTGCAAAGAATCGATCAACGACTGATTCTCCATGTTACGGCCCCCCGTGCGCGCCGTTCCCGCAGGGAGGGAAACGGCGCCGCTCAGACACTATCCGGCGGCGGCGGCCGCTGTCAACTTCGGTTCCGGCCGGCGCGCGAAAGTTGACAGCGGCCCCGCTTTCTCTGTAACGTCTCGTTGCTTCGGCTGTTCTTCCATCGAGGAGGGGACGATGAAGATCGTGGTGCTCGACGACTATCAGAACGCGTTTCGCACGCTGCGCTGCTACGCCAAGCTCGCCGCCCATGACGTAACGGTCTTCAACGACACGGAAAAAGATCCGGCGCGGCTGGCGCAACGGCTGGCGGATGCCGATGCGGTCATCCTCACCCAGCAGCGCTCCGCTTTTCCCCGGGCGGTCGTCGAGCGCTTGACGAGGCTGAAGCTCGTCAGCCAGACCGGGCGCAACGTCAGCCACATCGATCTCGCGGCGTGCACGGAGCGCGGGATCGTCGTGTCCGCGGGCGGCGCGGGCAACCCGAGCGCAACGGCGGAGCTCACCTGGGCGCTCATTCTCGCCGCGCTGCGTCACCTGCCCTACGAGATCAACCGGCTCAAGCAGGGTCACTGGCAATCGACGCTCGGCTCGGCGGTGCACAACAGAGTGCTCGGTATCTACGCGTTCGGCCGGATCGGGAGCCTGGTCGCGAACGTCGGGCGGGCGTTCGGGGCGCGCGTCGTTTGCTGGGGCCGGGAGGGCTCCACGGCGCGCGCCCGCAGCGCTGGCTACGAGGTGGCGTCGAGCCGGGAAGCGTTTTTCTCCGAGGCCGACATTCTGAGCCTGCACATCCCGCTGAACAAGGAAACGCGCGGCATCGTAACGCGCGAGGACCTTGCAAGAATGAAACCCACGGCGCTCCTCGTCAACACGAGCCGCGCCGGATTGATCGCGGAGGGAGCGCTGGTAGAGGCGCTCAGGGCCGGCCGGCCCGGCTTCGCCGCCGTCGACGTCTACGAGGACGAGCCGGTGATCGGCGGGAACCATCCGTTGCTGAGCCTCGACAACGCGATCTGCACGCCCCATCTCGGCTACGTCGAGAGGGAAACCTACGAGAGCTATTACGACACGGTGGTCGAGCAGATCCTCGCTTTTGCGGCCGGCCGCCCGATCCACGTGGCCAACCCAGAGGTTCTGCAAAGGCGAGTTTGACCTCCAGGGTGGGCGGTCCGGGGTCCCGGGGTGCTCGTTCTGGCGTGTTGAACGGTCGCATCCGATCCTATATTTCTGACTCCATGACCGATAAGGAGCATCTCATCCTCACCGCTATCGGTCCCGATCGGGTCGGGCTGGTGCAGACAATCTCCGAGTTCATCGACCGCCACGGCTGCAATATCGAGGACAGCAAGATGGCGGTTTTCTGCGGCGAGTTCGCCGTGATCCTCTTGATCAGCGGCAGAGGCGCCGACCTTCTGAAAGTCGCGAATCACTATCGCGAGCTGGAAATCCAAACCGGGTTGACCCTTGCAATCAAGACTCCAGCGGCTCGAAAGCCCACCGAGCCTCTTCTACCCTATCGGCTCACGGCCTCCAGCCTGGACCACCCGGGGATCGTGCATCGAATCAGCGCCGTTCTGAGCAGCCTGGGCGTTAACATCGAGTCGATGGAGACCAAGACCTACGCCGCTCCCGTCAGCGGCACACCGATCTTCCGCCTGGAGGCGAGCATCTCCGTGCCGTCGAGTACCAGCGTCAACGTTCTCCGCGAGCGCTTCGCCGACCTCCAGCGCGAAGAAAATATCGACATCGAGCTTTCCTTGCGATGACGGTTTCCGGTCTCGGGTTCCCGGTTCCTGGTTTTGCGCATTGACCTCGTCGAACCTCTGCGATTGAAGCGAAGTCGCGGTTGCAGTTGCGGCCGACGCGGGATGCGAGGGGAATCCCTTCGCAGCGACGACTTTGAAATTTCGCGTTCCTGCGCCTCCGCTGCTCCGGGGTTGCCCTCGCCTCGGCCGAGCTCGACGGCGAATCCGGGTTGAATCGCCGCGCGCAGCGGCTTCCCGCGCAGCCCCGTACTCCGCGGTACGAGGTCAGGGCTCGATCAGCGCCTCGCGGAGAATCCGGCCGGTGGCGTCTTTCGGCGGCGGCAGCCGCAGCAGGCGGGCGAGGGTCGGGGCGAAATCGATGACGCGGACTCCGGAGAGCCTTCGGCCGGCGTGTACGCCGGGACCGCTCAACGCGAGGATGGTCCGCATGGAGGGCCGCGCCGGGTCGAAGCCGTGGGCGCCGTGAGGCTCTCGCTTGACGATCAGCTCGCCGGCGCCGCCGAGCCGGCAGTCGAGCTCGTACCCCGGCACCAGATCGACGTATAGATCCCCGCCGGCGTCGCCGCCGATGCCCAGCGCCGAGCCGCGGGCCCGCGCGTCGTAGACGTTCGCGACCACGCGGCGTGCGCCGTCGCGGATCTCGGCCAGGGCCTGGCGAGCTTTCTCCACCAGCGCCGCGCGCTCCCGATCGCCGACCGATCCCTGCCTGCGGTCTCGCATGTTGAAAAGCAGATAGCCGTCGGTCCCTGGAGGGCAGAGCAGCTTCGTTTTCGCGAGGTCGACGCGACCCGTTTCATCGACGGCGAGCAGACCGGCTCTCTGGAATGCCTTGTTGACCGAGACGAGCCTGTCCGTCGCTTCCATCCCGTGATCGGAGATCAGCGCGACGAGCGTGTCATCCGGACGATGAGCCATCAATACCCCGAGCAGCTCGTCGGCGCCACGGTAGATCCGCTCGAGCAGCGGCCGCAGCCGCCCGGCGATCTCGCTGCGGTAGCCTGGAAGCGCCGGGTCGAGGTAGCCGCGCCAGAGATGCTCGCTTTCGTCGGGGAACGGCGTGTAGACGAAAAAAAGATCCCAGGGGACGAACGCGATGGCCCAGCGCGCGGCCTGCTCGAGCTGATACAGGGCGAACGAAACGGTTTCGAGATAACGTGCTTCGGCCAGCCCGTCTCCGCCGTCGGGGATCGTCGGCCCGAAATTCCTGCGCAGATACGGGACGCTGGCGCCGTTGCCGACGAAAGCGCGGACGAGGGGACTTGCGTCCCGGAGCAAATGCGGCGGCGCGGCGAGGTCGCGCGCCGGGCGCGTGAAGTAGAGCAGAAATTCCTTGCCTCCGGGATCGAGGTGGAACAGGCGGAAATAGACGGTGGCGGGTTCTCCGGAAGCGGTGCGGACCTGGACAGGATCGCTCCAGTAGGACGGGCCGGCTCCTGCAGGCGCCGCCTTCAGCCGTGCTTTCGCGCGAGCGGCGTCCCGCTCGGGAGCCACGAGCATCGTGTCGTAGCCGGGCCGCTCATCCGCCGGATCATCGATCAGCAGGCAGTAGAGCGTCGAGGCGCCGACGGCGAAACTGGTTTCCAGAGGCGCAGCGAGACTGGCGGGCGCGTTGGTCCACGGAGGAGAGGCGCGGGGGCGGTGGCTTTCGGCGTCGACGACGCCGTCGCGCCCGGAAATGCCGGCATATCCCCGAAAGTGCAGCCCGCCGCCCGATCTCGGCGGCGCGAACGGCATGTGCAGGTCCACCACGTTGCGGCCGGCGCGCCGGGCGACCTCGACGATCGTTTCCGCCCGTTGCAGCTCGGGAGAGAAGCCCGGGGCGCTTTCGAGAACCGTAAAGCGGTCCTTCGGCAGGCGCGGGATGCGGTTGCCGGTTATCCCGGTGGCATCGGGCCGGGCCCCGGTCATGAGCGACGCGAAACCGGGAGCGGTGAGCGACGGGTAGACCGCAAGGACGTCGTCGGCGAAAACTCCGGTCTCGATCAGCCTCGAAAGATGAGGGAGTTTTCCCTGTCGGAGCAGGTCGCCGGCGAAGGCGGGAACGGCGCCATCCCAGGCGACCACGATCGCTTTCGGCGGAGATCGGTCCGCGCTCGCAAAGACGACCGCGGCGCTCGAGAACCAGACGGCGGAGACGAGCAATCGCAGCGGGAGGTTCATTCGCGGAATACCGTTACTTGGCGCCGGCGGGTTTCGACATTACCGGTGCCGGCCGCCGGTGTCAAAGAGGCGGTTGGACATTTTCACCGCGGAGCCCGATAATAACCGCCCCGTGGCCGAAACAAGGAGGTCGCTTCATGCGGTCGGCTGACAAAAGGCTCGTTCTGGCGGTCGTTTCGGCTCCGCTGGCAATCCTCGTCGGGGGCGGGCGGATCGCCGCTCGGCAAGAAAGGAAGAAGTAGGGGGCACTCCGCGCGCGATGTCGGGGAGTGAAAGGGCTGCATGTTGAAGAAGATCCCGACGATCCTCGAAAAGCACGGGAGGAAGCGCATCGACCCTTACTACTGGCTGCGCGAGCGGGAGAACCCGGAGGTCCTGGCGTATCTCAGGGCGGAAAACGAGCGCGCCGAGAGGGAAACCGCTCACCTCAGGGCGCTCGAGGACGCCCTGTTCGAGGAAATCAAGGCGCGCTTCAAGCCGGCTGACCAGTCGGTGCCTTACCGCAAATGCGGCTATTTCTACTACACCCGCTTCGAGGAAGGAAAGGAATATCCGATCCTGGCTCGAAAGCGCGGCTCGCTCGATGCTGCGGAAGAGATCATGCTCGACGGGAACGAGCTTGCGCGCGGGCACGAGTTTTTCTCGATCGGCGGCTGGGCGGTCAGCTCCGGCAGCGACGTTCTCGCCTACGCTACGGACACCGTGGGGCGGAGGGTCTATACCATTCACTTCAAGAATCTGACCACGGGGGAAACGCTCGATGAGGCGATTCCCGAGGCGACCGAGAGCCTCGCGTGGGCCAACGACAACCGCACGCTATTCTACGCCAAGCAGGATCCGGTCACGCTCCGGTCGTGCCGGATCTTCCGGCATGCGCTGGGGAGCGATCCCTCGCGGGACGTTCTCGTTTTCGAGGAGACCGACGAAACCTTTTCGACCTACGTATTCAAGACCAAGTCGAACCGGTTCATCATGATCGTCTCCTCGCAGACCCTCAGCCAGGAGTGCCGCTATCTGGAAGCCGACGATCCCGAGAGCGAACCGCGACTGCTGCTGGCGCGCCAGCGCGACCACGAGTATTACGTCGAGCATTTCGAGGACCGCTTCCTGATCCGGACGAACCGCGGGGCGAAGAATTTTCGCCTGGTCGCGGCGCCCGTGGAGCATCCGGCCGAGGAAAACTGGGTGGAGATCGTTCCACACCGCGAGGACGTGCTGCTGAGCGATTTCGAGGTGTTCGCCCGCCACCTGGCGGTCGAGGAGCGCCGCCGGGGGCTGGTTCACATCCGCGTGATCCCCTGGAGCGGCGGGGCGGGGCACGAGCTGGTTTTCGACGAGCCAAGCTATCGGGCTGGCTTCGGCGACAATCCCGAGCTGGACACCGCGCTGCTGCGCATCGAGTACACCTCGATGAAAACCCCGGTCTCGATCTACGACCACGACATGGACACCGGCGAGCGGCGGCTGCTGAAACGCGAGGAGGTGCTGGGCGGCTTCGACCCGGACGACTACGTCGCCGAACGCCTCTACGCGCAGGCGGACGGCGTGGAGGTTCCGATCTCGATCGTTTACCGCCGCGGCGTCGAGAAAAACGGGCGCAACCCGCTGCTGCTCTACGGCTACGGCGCGTACGGCCTGAGCACGGACGCCGCGTTCTCGTCGCCGCGCCTGAGCCTGATCGATCGCGGCTTCGTCTACGCGATCGCCCACGTGCGCGGCGGCCAGGAGCTCGGCCGGTCGTGGTACGAGGACGGCAAGCTGCTGAAGAAGAAAAACACCTTCACCGACTTCATCGCATGCGCCGAGCATCTGATCAGGGAGGGCTATACCTGCCCGGATCTGCTCTTCGCCATGGGGCGGAGCGCGGGCGGGCTTCTCATGGGGGCGATCGCCAACATGCGGCCGGATCTTTTCAAGGGAATCGTGGCCGAAGTGCCGTTCGTCGACGTGGTCACCACCATGCTCGACCCGTCCGTGCCGCTCACCACCGGAGAGTACGACGAATGGGGAGATCCGAACGACGAGAAGTATTTCGACTACATGCTTTCCTATTCCCCTTACGACAACGTCGAGGCGAAAGACTACCCGCACATGCTGATCACTGCGGGCCTTCACGATTCGCAGGTCCAATACTGGGAGCCCGCCAAATGGGTGGCGAAGCTGCGGGAGCTGAAGACCGACCGCAACCGGCTGCTGTTCAAGACCAACATGGAAGCCGGTCACGGCGGGGCGTCCGGCCGTTTCCGGCGGTACCGCGAGACCGCGTTTTGCTACGCTTTTCTGCTCGATCTGGCGGGCCGCGCCGGCCGGACTTCTTGATCAGCAGGGCGCCGGCCGCGTGAGTCAAGAAAAGCGTCGGGCGAACGGCTCTCCTGGGATCGGCGGCAGGTTCGTCGTATGTCCTTCCGCCCGGACCTGGAGATTAGAATTTGCCGAGCGAGAACAGCCCCTTCAGCGCCCGGTCGACGCTCCAGTCGGTCGGAATAACGCGCCCCGGCGAAAGACGCAAAAGCCGGCCCTGTGCCGGGTTGGGCGAATGGGGAACGAAGACCAGCAGCCTTTGCGCTTCCCCGTTGCCCTCGGACCCCGTCACCAGGCCGATCTCGGCGCCGCCGGTTCCTTCGTCGGGAACCAGTACTACACGCTCAAAAAGCGCCCCCTCCCCCGGGTCGAGGCCGAGGATCTGCTTGAGGGTGCGGTAAAGGAGGCCGAGCCCGGGCAGGCGGCAGACGAGCGCGTCGGTTCGATGCCAGAGCCATCGGCCAAGTACCGTCGTCAGCGTAAGACCCAGGAGATAGAGCAGGGCGATAACCGACAGCAAACCCGCGCCGGGAAAGTAAAACCGCGCAGGGATCAGCGGGCTGAGGGAGTTTTCAGCGTACACGAGGAGAAGAAAGGTGCCTCCGACCGGAAGAAGCGTGACGAGACCGGTCAACAGGCAGATCACGAAGTGACGATAGACCGCTTCCATCCGTGACGCCCTCCGTTACAGGTGTTCGACCCGGCTGCACGCCGCATCTCGCGGCTAGCTTTCCGGCTCGTCCTTCCGCGGGGCCGGACGGGACCAGCGGGCCTTGATCTCCTTTTCGAAGCCGGAATCGGAAGGGTGGTAATACCTCGCTCCCGCCAGCGCGTCTGGCATGTGCTGCTGGTCGACCCGGTGCCCCGGAAAATCGTGCGCGTATCTGTAGTCCTTGCCGTACCCGAGTTTTTCCATCAAAGGCGTGGGCGCGTTGCGGAGATGGAGCGGGACCGGTAATGCGCCGTGCTCTTCGACGTCCCGCGAAGCGGCGAGCATCGCCTTGTAGGAGGCATTGGACTTCGGGGCGGTGGCGAGGTAGGTCACCGCCTGGGCCAGCGGAATCTTTCCCTCCGGAAGTCCGACGAAATGAAAGGCGTCCTTGGCGGCGACCGCTACCTGGAGGGCTCTGGGATCGGCGTTGCCGATGTCTTCCGCGGCGAAGATGATCATTCGTCGGGCGATGAACAGCGGATCTTCGCCCGCCTCGATCATCCGCATCATCCAGTAAAGCGCGGCGTCGGGATCGCTGCCGCGCAGGCTCTTGATGAAAGCCGAGATGACGTTGTAATGCTCCTCGCCCGCCTTGTCGTACTGCAGGGGCCTTCTCTGGATCGCTTCCTCGATGTCGGAGATCTCGATGCTGCACCGTCCCGGTTTCTTGCGCACCAGCGCGGCCGCGGTCTCCAGAGCGTTCAGCGCCACCCGGCAATCTCCGCCGGACTGCTGGATCAGGAAGTCGCGCGCAGCCGCGGTCAACTCCAGGCGCAGGGCTCCCAGCCCGCGGTCCGGGTCCCGCAGGGCACGATCGACGATCTCCCCGATCTCCGCGGGGTCGAGCGGTCGCAGTACCAGGACCTGACAGCGCGACAGGAGGGGAGAGATCACCTCGAACGAGGGATTCTCCGTGGTCGCGCCGATCAGCGCGATCACGCCGCGCTCGACGTAAGGGAGGAAGATGTCCTGCTGCGCCTTGTTGAAGCGGTGGATCTCGTCGACGAAGAGCACGGTCGATTTTCCCGCTCGGTGGAGCTGCTCCGCCTCGGCGATGACCTTCTTGAGGTCCTTGACTCCCGACGTGACGGCGGAGAAGTGAATCCGGGCGGCGCCGGCGGCGTCGGCCAGGAGCTGAGCGAGCGTTGTCTTGCCGCTTCCCGGAGGCCCCCAGAGGATCAGCGACCGCAGCATCCCGCCGGCGAGCATCTCGCGCAGGATTCTGCCTTCGCCGAGAAGATGCCTCTGGCCCACGAACTCGTCGGGCGTCCTCGGGCGCATGCGCTCGGCGAGCGGCGCCTCCCCCCGGGAACGCCGGCTCGGCAGGGAATCGAACAGCTCCATTTCAAGAGCATGCTAGCACAAATCGGTTGGCCCTCGACAGGGGGCGCTGGACGTTCCCGGCGAAGTGGCCTGGCCGGGTTGCTTGCTTTGGACGAACGGAATGGTATGGTGGAGCGGCGTTTCGGACCATGCCGGAGAAGCCTGAAAACCGCAGCCCCTCCTTCATGCACGGGGCGGTGAGGACGGTGCTTTTCCCCGATTCAGCGGTTTCGGGAAAGCTGAGCTACGATCTTCCGGTCAAGATCGACAGCCGCTTTACCGGGGAGGTCAAGGCCAACGACCTGCTGGTGGTCGGTCCCAACGCGCGGGTGGACGCGCGCGTTTCGGCGCGGCACCTCCAGCTCGAAGGCCAGCTCGCCGGGAAGGTGCAGGTGGCGGGTTGCTTCGAGATCATGCCTGGCGGGCAGTTCCGGGGCGAAGTCAAAGCCGGGGAGCTGAAAGTCCACCCAGGGGCCGTCTTCGACGGCAATGGGCGGATCATCGGCCTGGCCAGATAGATCAACCTCCGGAAGACCCCTCTTCGCCGCTCAACCGCGCCGCTTTGCCCGACCGCTGCCGCAGATAGTAGAGCTTCGCCCGGCGCACTTTTCCGCGCGCGACCACTTCGACCTTCTCGATGCGCGGCGAATGGAGCGGAAAGATGCGCTCCACCCCGACTCCGTAGGAAACCTTGCGCACGCGAAACATCGCGCGGTTCCCTTCGCCGGAAAGCCCGATCACGGTTCCCTCGAAGACCTGCGTCCGTTCCTTCTCGCCTTCGACGACTTTGACATGAACCCGTACCGTTTCGCCGGGCCTGAGCGACGGAGGTTGCTGCTTGGTTTGCTGCGCTTCGATCTCGTTCAAGATGTTCATAACGCGACTCCTTCGACAAGGTGTTCAATACCGCAAGAGGCGGTCCAAAATGATGGCTGCCGCCGACCTCACGGACAGGTGATTGTAGCCGGCGCAACCCTCGACGGGCTCCAGAATGTAATCCGCTCGGGAAAGGATCTCGTCCGTCAGGCCCCAGCCCGTCCCGAAAAGAATCAGCACTGGCCGAGAACTCTTTATTAACATGTCCCGGACCTGGGGGAAAGAGGCGCGTCCCGGACCCGTCCTGGCGGAGGTCGCGACGATCGCGGGCTGGATGCCGCTTTCGCGCTCGACGTCAATGAGCACGTCGTCGAGCGCGTCGGTGACGCGCGCCAGCGCCAGAGCCTCCTTGCGGGTAGCGTTGTACTCGGCCCCATAGCCGGTTTCCCAGTGCTCGATGATCTTGAGCGACAGCTTCTGGAGCGCCTTGACGGGAGTGACAACGTAGAGGGCCCGGACGCCGTAGGTTCGCGCGGCCCGCGCGATGTCGTGGATGTCCATGTTGGTCACCGCCGTGGTCACCACCCGGCCGTTCTTGTCGTAAACCGGATGATGGAGCAGGGCGAGGTAGACGGGGGCCCGGTGCTTCAGTGCCTCGGCCTTTTCCTCCGCGCTCAGCCGGGCGCGCGCGAGGAGGTCGGGCCGCCGCTCGGCGGTGAGTGCGACGCTCGCGCGCCGGCGCCACCGCCGGATCCGCTCGTGGTCCCCCGAGAGGAGCACGTCCGGCACGCGCATCCCGCGGAACTCTTCGGGCCTCGTGTACTGGGGGTACTCGAGAAGGCCCTCAACAAACGATTCCTCCGCGGCCGATCTTTCGTTTCCGAGCACGCCCGCGACCAGCCGGGCCACGGCGTCGATGACGACCAGCGCGGCGGGTTCACCGCCGCTCAGGGTATAGTCGCCGATCGACAGCTCTTCGTCGACGAACGCCTTGACACGTTCGTCGACTCCTTCGTAGCGGCCGCACACCAGCACCACATGGTTCTCGCGGGCCAGTCGGGCGGCCACAGCCTGATCGAAGACCCGTCCCTGGGGGCAAAGCAGGATGACGCGAGCGCCGGGAGATTTCCGCCTGACGTCCTCGATCGAGGCCACGAGGGGCTCGGGCTTCATCACCATTCCATGGCCGCCGCCGTACGGATAATCGTCGGCGATCCGGTGGCGGTCCGCCGTGTAGTCGCGCGGGTCCACCATGGAGACCGAGATCAATTCTTTCTCCTGCGCCTTCTTGAGGATGCTATGGCCGAGGGGCGACTCGAGCATCGAAGGGAACAAGGTGATGACGGTAAAGGTCAGCATCGAGCTACGGCCAACTGCGTCAGAGGTCGAGGAGACCCTCGGGAGGGCGGATGATCAACCTGCCCGCCGCAAAGTCCACTTTCTCGACGATCTCCTTGACCGCCGGAATCAGGTACTCTTTCTGCGGCCCGGCGATAACGTAAAGCTCGCCGCCCGGGGAGTGGCGGGCCTCCTTGACGACGCCGATCCGACGGCCTTCCACGTCGAATACCTCCAGGCCGATCACCTGGAAATGATAGTACTCTCCGGGCGGCAGCGGGGCCAAAGCGCTCTCGGGCACGGACAGCGTCGCTCCGATCAGCTCCTGCGCGTGCGTGATGTCGTCGACACCGCGGAGCTTGAAGACGATTTGCGAGCGCTGCCGCCGGCTCGCTTCGACGACGTGCACCGACCGCGAGCCCCCGCGCCGCACGATCACCTCGCGTCCGGCCGTCAGGAGCGCAGTTTCCGGATTGTATGGATTGAGTTTCAGCCAGCCGCCGACGCCGTGAGTCGTGACGATCTTCCCGAGTGGAACCAGTCGCTCAGACACCGGCGCGCAGGGATCCGACGCTATTTTTCCTCGACGATCTCGAGCACCACCCTGCGGTTGGTCCGGGACGCGGCCGCGTTGAGAATCGTACGGATCGATTTCGCGGTTCTGCCCTGCTTGCCGATGATGCGTCCCAGATCCTCTTTCGCCACCTTCAACTCGAAGATCGAAGTGGATTCTTCCTCGGTTTCCTTGACCTCCACGGCGTCCGGATTGCTCACGAGGGATTTCGCCAGATACTGGACAAGCTCTTTCATGAGGAGAAAGCCTCCTCCCGTTCGGATCAAGCGGATCGGCTCTGCCGCGCGATCAGCTGGGAGACCGTTTCGCTCGGCTTGGCTCCCCGCTGGATCCAGCTCTGAACTTTTTCGCGGTCGATCTTGATTCCCCCGCCGGCGGCGTTGGGATCGTAGGTCCCGACCTGCTCGATGTACCGGCCGTCCCTGGGAAAGCGCCCGTCGCAGACCACGATCCGATAAAACGGTCTTTTCTTGGCGCCGTGACGGGCGAGGCGAATTCTAACGCTCATCGATTCGTTCTCCTTTACTGGAACAGGTGAGGCATCCGGCCGAACAGCGACCGCACCCCAAGCTTGTTCACCCTCTGCATCATCTTTTTCATCTCCAAGAACTGCTTCATCAGCCGGTTGACGTCGGTCACGGTCGTGCCGCTGCCCTGGGCGATGCGCCGGCGCCGGCTGCCGTTGAGGATGCCAGGGTGGCGCCGCTCCTGGAGCGTCATCGAGTTGATGATGGCCTCGACCCGCTTGAGCTCCTGCTCGGCTTTTTCCGTATCGACCTGGGAAGCGAGCCTCTTTCCGCCGGGGATCAGCTCGAGAAGGCTTCCCATCGAGCCCATCTTCTTGATCTGCTGCAGCTGCAACAAGAACTCTTCGAGCGTGAACTGCTGTTTCTGGATGACCTTCTGGAGCCGGGCCGCGTCCTTCTGCTCGATGGTCTGCTGGGCCTTGTCGATCAACGACAGGATGTCGCCCATCCCGAGAATCCGCGACGCCAGCCGGTCGGGATAAAATGGCTCGAGCGCGTCGAGCTTCTCACCGGTTCCGCAGAAGAGGATCGGCTTGCCGACCATCCGGCGGATCGAAAGCGCCGCCCCGCCACGGGCGTCGCCGTCGAGCTTGGTCAGAATCACCCCGGTCAGCTCCAGATGGCGGTCGAAGCCGATCGCCTGGTTGACCGCGTCCTGGCCGGTCATCGAATCGGCGACGAACAGGACGTGGCGCGGGGCGATTGCTGCCTTGATCGCCGCGAGCTCCCGCATCAGCGGCTCGTCTATGTGGAGCCGTCCGGCGGTGTCGATGAGGAGCAGGTCGCAAAACCGGCTTTTCGCCTGCTCCAGTGCCTGCCGGCAGATGTCCACGGGATCGCTCTCGGGGTCGGTCGGGTGGACCGGAAGGTCGAGCTCTTTTCCAAGGATCTGGAGCTGCTCGATGGCCGCCGGGCGGTAGACATCGGCCGGCACCAGGTAAGGAGTCCTCCCCTGGGACCTCTTGAGGTGGCGCGCCAGCTTCGCGACGGTCGTCGTCTTGCCGGAACCCTGCAGCCCGACCAGCATGACCGCCACGGGGGGAGCCGCCTTGAGATCGAGCTCCCGGTGCTCGCCGCCCAGGATGGCGGCCAGCTCGTCGGCGACGATCTTGATGAACTGCTGGTCCGGCGTGAGGCTGAGCAGGACTTCCTGCCCGAGCGATTTCGATTTCACCGAATCGAGAAAGCTCTTGACGACCTGGACGTGAACGTCGGCTTCGAGCAGCGCGAGCCGCACCTCGCGCAGGGCGTCGTCGATGTTCTTTTCGCTGATCTTCCCCTGGCCTCGGAGCCGCTTGAAGGTCAGCTCGAGCTTTTCCGTGAGCGATTCGAACATTGTCTAAATTACGATAATTTCAGCGAAAATTGAATAAACAGACTAGTGGAAAAGGCGTGGGTTGTCAAGGTAGACGCCAAAAAACAAAGGCCCGCTGTACCCTTGAACCAGGCACAGCGGGCCCCGGACGCCTCAAAGCCCGGCCTACATCATCCCGCCCATTCCGCCTCCGGGCGGCATCGCCGGCACGGGCGGCTTCTCCTCCGGCTTTTCCGCGACCATCGCTTCGGTGGTCAAAAGCATGCCGGCCACGGAAGCCGCGTTCTGCAGCGCGGTGCGAACCACCTTGGTCGGATCGATGATCCCCGCCTTCATGAGGTCCTCGTATTCCTCGGTGGCGGCATTGAAGCCGAACGAGCCTTTTCCTTCCTTGACCTTCTGGAGCGCGATGGCGCCCTCGACGCCCGCGTTCATCGCGATCCGCCGCAAAGGCTCTTCGAGCGCCCGCCGGATGATGCCGACGCCCGCCTTCTCCTCCTCGCCGACCCTCAGCTTGTCCAGCGCCGGCGCACAACGGAGCAACGCCACCCCGCCTCCGGGCACGACGCCTTCCTCGACG
The DNA here is from genome assembly GCA_035574315.1 of Candidatus Zixiibacteriota bacterium. Classification (NCBI taxonomy): domain Bacteria; kingdom Pseudomonadati; phylum Candidatus Zixiibacteriota; species Candidatus Zixiibacteriota bacterium. Next base: position 148,095 of record DATLYW010000048.1, on the reverse strand, counting down.
GCCGCGCGGGTCGCGTGGAGCGCATCCTCGACCCTGGCCTTCTTTTCCTTCATCTCGATTTCCGTCGCCGCGCCGACGTTGATGACGGCGACGCCGCCGATCAGCTTCGCGAGCCGCTCCTGCAGCTTCTCGCGGTCGTAGTCCGAGGTCGTCTCCTCGATCTGCGCGCGGATCTGCTTGATGCGGGCCTCCAGGTCCGCCTTCTTGCCGGCGCCGTCGACGATGGTCGTGTTGTCCTTGTCGACGACGATCCTCTTGGCGCGGCCGAGGTCGTGCAGCGAAACGTTCTCGAGCTTGATCCCCAGCTCTTCGGCGATGAGCTTGCCGCCGGTGAGGATCGCAATGTCCTCGAGCATCGCCTTGCGTCGGTCGCCGAAGCCCGGAGCCTTCACCGCCGCGCAGTGCAATGTGCCGCGGATCTTGTTGACCACCAGCGTGGCCAGCGCTTCACCCTCCACATCCTCGGCGATGATGATGAAGGGCTTGCCGGATTTCGCGATCTGCTCGAGGATCGGCAACAGTTCCTTCATGTTGCTGATCTTCTTCTCGTGGATCAGCAGGTAGGCGTCCTGGAGGACGCATTCCATCCGCTCGGGGTCGGTGACGAAGTAGGGCGAGAGATAGCCGCGGTCGAACTGCATCCCCTCGACCACGTCCAGCGTCGTTTCCAGCCCCTTGGCTTCCTCGACCGTGATCACGCCTTCCTTGCCGACCTTGTTCATCGCTTCCGCGATCACCTCGCCGATCGTGGGGTCGTTATTCGCGGCGATGGTGCCGACCTGGGCGATCTCTTTGGGGTCCTTGGTGGGCTTGGAGAGGTTCTTGAGCTCTGCCACGACCGCTTCCACCGCCTTGTCGATGCCGCGCTTCAGCGACATCGGATCGTGGCCCGCCGCCACCAGCTTCGCGCCCTCGGCGTAGATCTGGCGGGCCAGCACGGTCGCCGTCGTGGTGCCGTCGCCCGCCACGTCGGAGGTCTTGCTCGCGACCTCCTTGACCATCTGGGCGCCCATGTTCTCGAACTTGTCCTCGAGCTCGACTTCCTTCGCGACGGTAACGCCGTCCTTGGTCACGTTCGGCGCCCCGAACGACTTCTCGAGCACCACGTTGCGGCCCTTTGGCCCCAGCGTCACCGTCACCGCGTCGGCGAGGATGTTGACGCCTCTCAGAATCGCGTCCCGGGCGTCCCGGTTGAATTTTACCATCTTGGCTGCCATTGTTTCCCTCCCGTTCGAGTCTGCAGAGTTATTTCTCGATCACCCCGAGGATATCCTCCTCGCGCATGATCAGATGCTCTTCGCCGTCGATGTTGATCTCGGTGCCGGCGTACTTGCCGAAAAGCACCCGGTCGTTCACCTTGACGTCGAGCGGCGTGATTTTCCCGTCCTCGTTGACTTTCCCTTTGCCGACGGCCACCACTCTTCCTTCCTGCGGCTTCTCCTTGGCGGTATCGGGAATGATGATGCCTCCCTTGCTCTTTTCCTCCTCGGCGATCCTCTTGACGATAATCCGATCCTGCAACGGCCTGATCTTCACTTCCCGCCTCCTTTCAAGCGTCCAAAATGAGTCATCGAATGCGTGGAATCCGGCCGGCCGCGCCGCGGTGTGGAAGGGCGCTTCCGAAGCCAGCCTAATGTAAACATCCGTCCCGGGCTGTCAAGGCTCCAAGGACGGCTATTTCCTGTGCTTTCGCGCTTCTTCCTCGAAGTACTTGCGGTAGAGCACGTCCCACTCGCGGCTCCCCGGCGGAATGGGCCGGGACAGCGACTGGATTTTTTTCCGGACGATCTCGTCGATCTGATCTTCGTGCTGGAAAAAGCTGTGCAGCACGGCTTTGGTCTCGGCCAGAGCGCGCCCGACGTTGGTGAACTCCCCGAGGCCGCTCTTCGTCACGGCGTCGACGATCAGATGCGCGAGGTGCGATACGCGGCTCTCCGAAAGGCGGGTCACAGGATGAAACCCTTCCTCGCCGCGACCTTTTGCTTGGCGATCAGAAACATCTTGTATGGGTCCATGTCCCGGGCGGCTCGGCCGTGCTCCGCCAGCACCCTGCGAGCCTCCTCTTCGATGGCCTCTTCCTCGGCGAAATTCTGGGCGACGACGGCGACGATTCGCGCCTTGATCTCAGCATCGCCGCCTTTGGCTACCAGCAACCCTTTGGAGCGATAGCTTGCCAGAAGTTGACCCGCGAGCCGTTCCAGCTGTTCCTGCTTGATCTTCATCGGCAGCGGAAAACCTGTGGATAAGTTGCGCCGCGATCGTGGAAAGCCCGGTGGAACCTGTCAACTCTACAGCGTTGTTTATCCGGGGGAGGGCGGGAAGTCAACCGCAGTGGCAGCCGTCACAGCGTGATCGGGCGCTCCTGGCGGGTAAAAAAGCTTGAGTGTTCGCGGGTTTTCTGCAAAAATTCGAATTCCATGAAAACCGCCTGCAGGAAAGCTTTGTTGAAATATCCACAGGGGGCTGCCGTGCGGGCTTCGAGAAGTCCGTGGCGCCCTGTGGACAGCGCCCATGGCTGTGAATAAGCCGCCGCGGCTCGTTCCCGGAGACCGCATCGGGGTGGTTGCGCCGGCGGGATGCGTCGATCCGGATGCGCTGGCGGCCGGGGTGGAAGCGTTGCGCCGGGAAGGCTTCGAGGTGGAGGTCTCGCCCCGGGCAGGGGAAAAAAAAGGCTATCTGGCGGGCGATGGGCGGAGCCGGGCGGAGGAATTGTTGTCCTACTTCGGGCGCGGCGATATTGCGGCGATCTTCTGCGCCCGGGGCGGCTTCGGGTCGATTCAGCTCCTGCCGTACCTCGAGAGGGCGGCTGCGCCGGCACCGAAAATCTTCGCTGGCTACAGCGACGTGACGATCCTGCTCAACTGGCTCACCGAGCGCTGGGGCATGGTCACTTTTCACGGTCCGATGGTTGCCATGGACCTGGCGAACGGGCTGAGCGCCCGGAGCCGCGATTTCTTCTGGGGCGTCCTGAGGGGCGACACATCTTCGTGGAAGATCCGATTGGGCGAGGTCGTTCGGCGCGGAAAGGCGCGGGCGGAGTTGATGGGAGGCTGCCTCTCGTTGCTGGTAACGACGCTGGGGACTCCCTACGAAATAGAAACTGCGGGAAAGCTGCTTTTTCTGGAAGATGTGGGGGAGAAGCCCTATCGGGTCGAGCGCATGCTAACGCACCTGAAGATGGCCGGGAAGCTGGATCGGCCGGCCGGGGTCGTCTTCGGGAGCTTTACCGGCTGCGACGGGGAGGGGGAGCGGCAGATTCCGCAGATCGTCGGCGAGTTGTTCCGCGACGCGCCCTATCCGGTGGTCATGGGACTGGAGGCCGGACACGGAAAGGAAAATCTCACGCTTCCGTTCGGTATCCCGATGCTCCTTGACGCCGAAACCGCTTCCCTCTCCATGCTGGAAGCCCCCGTGTGTTGAGCGCTGGCGGCGGGAAAAGCAGGCGTGCGCGTATGCAAGACGAAACATCGCTGGAAAGCGCAACGGTCAAGTGAGCTTCGATTCCGTCGAGGCGGCGTTTCAAGAAGCCGTCGAGCAAGGCGTGTTCCCCGGAGCGGTGGTTCTGGTGGGCCGGGAGGATGAGGTCGTCTACCAGCAGGCCTTCGGTTTTCGCTCCCTCGTCCCCGAGCGGACACCGATGCGTATCCATACTATTTTCGACCTCGCCTCGCTCACCAAGCCGCTCGCGACCACGCTGGCGGTCATGCTTTTGGTCAAGGAAAGAAAGGTCCGCCTCGACGACCGCGTAACGCGCTTTTTCCCGACCTTCGGGGTTTTCGGCAAGCACACGGTAAGCGTGCGCCAGCTGCTCAGCCACACCTCCGGCCTGGCGGCGTGGAAGCCGTATTACGAGGAGATCGTAAAGGCGGAAAGGGCCGGAAGGATCCATTTCGTCGCAAGCCGCGGGGCCAAGAGCTACGTCCTGGAGCAGATCCATCGTGACAGGCCGGTGAGCGTTCCGGGCACCCAGTCGCTGTACAGCGATCTCGGCTTCATGGTTCTCGGCCAGCTCGTCGAGGAGCTGACGGGAGCGACGCTGGACCGCTTCTGCCAGGAGCAGATCTTCAGGCCGCTGGAGCTGCGTTCCACCTCCTTCGTCGACCTGACGCAGCTCAGAACGCGGCGGCTCGAGCCCGTGGTGGAAATGATCGCGCCTACGGAAAACTGCCCGTGGAGGAAAAAGATCCTCTGCGGCGAGGTCCACGACGACAACGCGTACGCCATGGGAGGAGTTGCGGGCCACGCCGGCCTGTTCTCGTCGGCGCAGGACATTCACCGGCTCGTCTCCCGGTTGAGCCGCTGCTACCGCGGCGAGGACAACTTTCTGCCGGCTCCCCTGCTCAGGGAGTTCCTCACCCGCGACGGCACGGTGCACGACTCCAGCTACGCGCTCGGGTGGGATACGCCGTCCGGGACGCAGTCCGCGGCGGGAAGCCTGTTTTCGCCAAGGTCAGTGGGCCATCTCGGCTTTACCGGGACGTCGCTGTGGTGGGACCTCGACAAAAACTGCCACGTCATCCTGCTCAGCAACCGCATTCATCCCACGCGCAAGAACGAAAGGATCCGCGATTTTCGACCTCGCATTCACGACCTCATCATGAAGGCGTTGTTCCCATGAGCACCGCCGGGCCGAAGTACGCCGGCGCCGCCGGGCCGTCGGGTCCGAGCTTCGCGGTCGAAGGTGATCCATCGATGTTCGACGCTCCTCCCAAGGGCAGCCATATCCATCTCATCGCCGTCTGCGGCGTCGGCATGGCCTCGCTCGCGGGCCTTCTGCAGGCGGAGGGCTATCGGGTAACCGGCTCGGACCAGAACGTCTATCCGCCGATGAGCACCTATCTGGCCGGGGTCGGTATCGAGGTGCTCCCGGGTTTTTGCGCAGAGCACCTCGTCCCGAAGCCCGACCTCGTGGTCGTCGGGAACGCGGTCTCGCGCGACAATCCGGAAGCGCAGGCGCTCCTGAGCGCGGGGATTCCTTATCTGTCGTTTCCCCAGGCGCTCGGAACCTTCCTCATAGGCGACCGTGAGTCGCTGGTGGTCACCGGAACACACGGCAAGACGACGACGACTGCGCTCGCCGCATGGGCCTTGACCCGGGCGGGATTCGATCCGGGTTTTTTCGTGGGGGGCATGCCGCTCAACTTCGGCAGCGGCTGGAGCCGGGGCGCGGGACGGCACGTCGTGCTGGAAGGAGACGAGTACGACAGCGCGTTTTTCGACAAGGGTCCGAAGTTCCTCCACTACCGGCCGCGGCACGTCATCTTGACGAGCGTGGAGTTCGACCACGCCGACATCTACCGGGACCTGGATCATTTGAAGAGCGCTTTCGCCCGGCTCGTCGACCTGATCCCCGCCGACGGTACGCTGGTGGTCTCCGGCGACTACCCCGCGGCGCTCGACGTCGCCGGGGGCGCGCGCTGCCGGGTGATCACGTACGGCGACGGCGCGGAGTGGAGCGCGGCCGAGATCGAGGCGCGCGAGGGGAGAAGCAGCTTCGTTCCGGTTTGGCGCGGCAGGCGGGAGGGGCGCGTGGAGCTCGGCATGATCGGACGGCACAACGTACAGAACGCGCTGGCAGTCTACGCGGTGGGGAGAACCCTGGGCCTCGGCCATCGGACGCTTGCCGAAGGGTTCGCCGGCTTCCGCGGCGTCAAGCGGCGCCAGGAGCTTCGTGGGGCGGCGCGCGGCGTGCGGCTGATCGACGACTTCGCGCACCATCCGACGGCCGTGCGCGAGACGATCGAGGCGGTTCGAGCGGCGTATCCCGGCGCCAGGCTTTGGGCGGTTTTCGAGCCGCGGAGCAACACCAGCCGTCGACGCGTCTTCGAGCGGGAGTTCGCCGCCGCGCTCGGGCTCGCCGACCGCGTGGTGCTCGCGGCGGTGCATCAGCCGGAGAAGATCCCCGAGGGCGAGCGGCTTTCGGTCGGTAACGTGGTGGCGGCGATCAACGACCGCTGTGGGGAGGATCGCGCCGTCGCGCTCGCGGGCGCCGACGCGATCGCGGCTCACGTCGCGGCCAACGCCGCGGCCGGCGACATCGTGCTGGTCATGTCGAACGGCGGCTTCGACGGCGTGCAGGACAAGATCCTGGCGCGGCTAGCCGCTTAGGAAGCGCCGGGCGCATTCTTCGCTGCAAAAGTAGTTCCCGTTCCGCCAGAGTGCCTCCGACTTGGGCACGTAGGCGTGGCACTGCGGGTCGAGAACCATTTCTTCGCCTTTCCCGCCGAGGGAGTCGCCGCGCTTGTCGCGTGCACCGCGCAGGTAGGCCCGCGCCATCCTCAGGCAGACGTAGAGCAACAGCAGAAAAAGCAGCAGGCGCAGGAACAAGGCAAGCGCTCCTCTTTCCGCCGGCCCGGGCCCGGCGGGGCCGGCGGGACCGGGCCTGGCCCGTTCAGGAGTGGTACAGCGTCACCTTCTTGTCGTCCTTTACGTTGATGAGCAGCTCGGAGATGGTGACGCCGAGCTCGGGATGAATCACCTGCGGCGCGATCTCGCTCAACGGCACCAGCACGAACCGCCGGTTGGCCATTTCGGGATGGGGGATCCGCAGGTTCTTCTTCTTCACGATCAGCGCGTCGTACAGCAGGATGTCGAGATCGATGATGCGCGCCCCCCAGCGCTTCTTCACCTTCTTGCGCCCCATGGCGCGCTCGATGTTCTTGAACTTCTGCAACAGCACGTCGGGTTTGAACCGCGTCTCGATCTCGATCGCGCCGTTGACGTACCATTCGCGCGAGTCGCCGTGCGGCTCGCTCTCATAGAGAGACGACTCCTTGACGATCTTGGTGTCGGGGAGCCTGCTCACGCGCCTCAACGCTTCCAAGAAGTTCTCCTTCTTGTTGCCGACGTTCGAACCAACCCCGATGTAGACCTGATGGGCCAGAGCGCTCGCCATAGCGCGCCCGCGGAGACTCCCTACAGTTTGACCAGCCGGATTCTCTCCGCGACCTCCTTCAATCGTTCTTTGTCGACGCACAGCGTGAAGCGGACGTAGCCTTCCCCGGCGGCGCCGAAGCCGTTTCCCGGCGTGGTCACCACCCCGGCCTCGTCGAGGAGCTTGGCGGTGAAGGCGGCCGATGAAAAACCCTTGGGGACAGCAACCCAGACATAAAAGGTCGCCCGGGGCTTCTCGCATTCGAGACCGACGCCCCGCAACGCGTCCACGAGGATGTCACGGCGCTCCTGGTAGATGCGGCGGGACGGCTCGACGATCGAGTCTCCAAGGCGCAGCGCCTCGATGGCGGCCTCCTGAACGGCCTGGAAAACGCCCGAGTCGAGATTGGACTTCGCCTGCGCCAGCCCGCCGACCAGCTCCGCGTTCCCGACGGCCATCCCGATGCGCCAGCCGGTCATGCTGAAGGTTTTCGACAACGAATGGAACTCGATACCGACCTCTTTGGCTCCCTCCAGCTCGAGAAAGCTCATCGGCCGGTAGCCATCGTACCCCATCTCGGTGTAGGCGGCGTCGTGACAGACGATTACGTTGTGGCGCCGAGCGAAGTCGACCACGCGCTGGAAAAAATCGCGCTCCGCGACTGCCGCGGTGGGGTTGTTGGGATAGTTGATCCACAGCAGCTTGGCCCTGGCCGCCACGTCCGCCGGGATGGCGTCGAGATCGGGCAGAAAATGGTTTTCCTTCGTCAACGGCAGAAAGTAGTTCTTGCCGCCGTTGAACGCCGTGCCGATATGGTAGACGGGATAGCAGGGGCTCGCGACCAGGACGACGTCACCCGGATCGACGAAGGCAACCGCCATGTTGCCGATTCCCTCCTTGGAGCCGATCAGCGAGACGACCTCGGTGGCGGGGTCCAGCTTGACCCCGAAGCGGCGAAAATACCAGTCGGCTACCGCAGCGCGAAATTCCGGCATGCCCGAGCTGTTCGGATAACGATGGTGGACGGGATTGAGCACGGCCTCCCGCAGCTTCTCGACGACCGGCGACGGCGTGGGAATATCGGGGTCTCCGATCCCGAGATCTATAAGATCCGCGCCGCGCGCCAGCGCCTCGCGTTTTCGCCGATCGATCTCCGCGAAAAGGTACGGAGGTAAGTCATTGATACGTTTAGCTTTTTTTATCACGATGCCCAATTTTTGTGCGCCTCCCCGAAGTCCGACTGTATTTACCTGTTTTTCTCTGCTTTGACAATGGGTCTGTTTAGCTGAAGGCGAACCGGCGGCGGCCGGGCGACCGTCGCGTTCGCGGGCGCGTGCGGACAAACAGGGCCAGCGCGCTTGCCGGTTGATTACTTCGGCTGGATATACTGGCGCGAGCCCCCGTTGAACACGCTTGGGTGAATATAGCGGCGGTCAAAAAAATTCGGCCGAAACCCGCAGTCGCCCCGGCAACGGTGGGGCCGCTTTCGAGCCCCGGAGTTGACGACGATGATCGTCGTTTCGCCGGGGGCGTAGTTGACGATCACCGGCTCGGGAACCCTTGGCTCTTCGGGAGTTGCAACGGGAATCCTCTCGGGCTCGAAAACAGGGATCTCCTCTGGCGCCCGATCCGCTTTCGGCTCCTCCATGGTGCGTATTCGCAGCGCCGCGGACCGCCGAATCTCCCGCGGAACCGAGGTCAGGTCGTCGGTAAAATGAACGACGCCACCGGCGTCCGTCCACTGATAGATTTCCGCCGCTCCGGCGGCAACGGGCGCCGAAAAGAGGCTCATGAGAACCCATGCAGCAGTTTTGCCGGCCATCTTTCCCTCCTCCGGCCCTCCCGGCCTGGCTTATCGCGGAGTCTTCTTGTCTTCCCGAGATTCGGTTCGGCTCAGCATGCCGTTCTGAAATATCAGGATGGAACCGTCGGGATAGAACCACTGTTCCTCCTGCGAACGGTTCGGCGCCTTGATCTTGACCACACGGCCGGGCTCGCCGACGACCTTGCGCACCTCACCCGTCGTCATTCCTACGACCGGCTTGCGCGCGATCGCCGCCTCCTTGACGGCTTTCGACCACGGCTGCGCCTGGATCCAGGCCAGGCGCCGCTCTTCCTCCTCGGCGGCTTCGGCCGCCTTCTTTTTCCGATCAGCCAGCGGGTCCAGGGTCACGATCGTCGCGTTGAATTCTTCCAAGAACTGCTCAACGCTCAGGTAACCTTCCTTCCCCGAGGCGAAAAGCGCACGGAAATAAGGCTTTTTTGCAGCTCGGCCGACAAGTTCCTTGATCTCGAACGACTCGTTTTCCGCCGGCTGGAAAGTGGCCGCACGGGCGTCGGGCGCGGCGAGAAATCGCGGCGTGCGGCCGTTCACTGAAACGATCCAGTAAGTTCTGCCGACCCGGCTTTCGAGCGCATCGAGCTGCTTGGCGGTGTAGTGGTGCGAGGCGCCCGCGGGCCGGCAAAGCGCGAGCAGGGCTCCGAGCAGCAAGACCGTCCTGGTTCCAACACCCATGGCGAAATTCTATAGAAAACCAGATGCCAAACCAAGCCGAGCCTCCGACCGACTTCGGTGCCCGGGTTCCTTTCGGACCTGGAGACGGGGCACTTTCCCGCGGCTGGGAGGAGTCGATAGCAATCAATCATTCGATATACACGTTTGACGGATCGATACCGTCGCCGTTACGATAGAGGACCAGGTATCTTGCGGTTTCAGGTTGGGGGGCGAGCGGGACGTCCCGCAGACTGATTGCCGGGTTGCGATCCGGACACCCGGAAGGGCTTTGACGGGAGCGAGAAGAGAAGGCGCCTGCACGGAATGAGCGAGCTTGTTTTCGTCTCGTTAGGGTTGCTGGCAGGGGGAGCGATCGCTTGGTTCTGGGCGAGCGCTCGAGCCCGGGGCGCGTTTGCGCGGCACGCGGCAGAGCTGGAGGGTCGCGCTCGCGCAGCGGAGGGCCTCAGGGACGAGTTGCGCGAGCAGATCGAGCGGAGGGAGAGCGAGCTGTCGAGCCTTCGTTCGGCTCTGGACGAAGAACGCCGAGCTCGAACCGAGGCGCAAACCCGTCTGGAGGCTGCGCTTGAGAACTTGCAGGAGCAGAAGAAACTCTTGGACGAGGCGGCAGCAAAGCTCACCGATACGTTCAAAGGGCTCAGTGCGGACGCCTTGAGAAGCAACAACCAGGCTTTTCTCGATCTCGCCAGGCAGACGCTGGAGGTCGTTGTCGAGGAGACCAGAGGGGATATCGGCAAGCGCCAGGAAGCCATCGACGCCTTGATCAAGCCGCTCCAGGAGACGCTAAAGCGCTACGAGGAGCAAATCCAGGCCATGGAGCAAAGCCGTCGGCAGGCGTACGGGAGTCTCGAGGAGCAGCTCAGGGCGCTGGGCACCACCCAGCAGCAGCTCCAGCGGGAGACGGGGAACCTGGTCACGGCGCTGCGGACACCCCAGGTTCGCGGACGTTGGGGCGAGATGACCCTCCACCGCGTGGTCGAGCTGGCCGGCATGTCGGAGCACTGCGACTACGTGGAGCAGACAACCGTCGACTCCCAGACCGGCCGCCTTCGTCCCGATATGGTCATTCACCTCCCGGCGGATCGCGAGATCGTCGTGGACGCCAAGGTTTCCCTCGACGCCTACCTGGATGCGCTGTCCGCGCCGACCGAGGAGGAGCGTAACGCGGCAATGGCGCGTCACGCCAGACAGGTCCGCGCCCATATGGACCGGCTGGCGGGGAAGTCGTACTGGGACCAGTTTCCAAAAGCGCCGGAATTCGTGGTGATGTTCATCCCCGGGGAGTCCTTCTTTGCGGCGGCGGCGGACTGCGACCGGTCTCTGATCGAAGACGGGATGGCCAGACAGGTGGTGCTCGCCACTCCCACGACCCTCATCGCCCTCCTGCGGGCCGTCGCCTACGGCTGGCGGCAGGAGCAGATCGCACGGAACGCCAGGGCGATCAGCGACCTCGGCAAGCAGCTCTACGAGCGCCTCAAGACGCTGGCGGACCATTTCGGCGACGTCGGCAAGTCCCTGGAAAAGGCGATCACCTCGTACAACAGAGCCGTGGGTTCGATGGAATCACGGGTCTTTCCGGCCGCCCGCCGCTTCAAGGAGCTGGGAGCCGCAACTGGCGACGAAATCCCCGTCGTCGAAACGGTCGACCAGGACCCGCGCGCGCTTACGCTCCCCGACCCGAGCGAACGATAACTTTGGTGCCGCCCGGTGCAACCGCCACGACGGACGGCTGGACGATGGCGGCCGGCGAGGGCGGGAAGATTGCACGACTCACTGGAAGTGACGCGGGTGGGGCCTTGCCGCAGCGGCTTCACCGCCGCCGCCAGACGGCCCGAGATATCCCGAACAGGACGCAGGCCGAGCGTTAATGAATGCTTCGTACCTGCGACCTGAACGGAAAGGGTTGGTTGCGGGGCCGGGATTTGAACCCGGGACCTCAAGGTTATGAGCCTTGCGAGCTACCAGACTGCTCCACCCCGCGGCAGGCCTTCTTTGTACCTTGCGCTCCGTCCGGAGTCAAGGTAGGGATGGTCCATGAGCAACGCGCCGAAGACGCCGCTCTTGACCGTCGACGTGATCATCGAGGTCGGCGGGGGCGGCATCGTGCTGATCGAGCGGAAAAACCCTCCTTACGGGTGGGCGCTGCCGGGCGGCTTCGTGGAGTACGGCGAAACCGTCGAGAGCGCGGCGCTTCGCGAGGCCCGGGAGGAAACCTCCCTCGATGTCTCACTCGTCGAGCAGTTCCACACGTACTCCGATCCGTCGCGCGACCCGCGCCACCATACCGTTTCGACCGTGTTCATCGCGACAGCGGAGGGAACGCCGCGCGCCGCCGACGACGCCAAAGCCGCCGGAGTTTTCACCGAGGACACCCTGCCGGCGCCAGTGATCTTCGACCATCCGCGCATCCTGCGCGATTATTTCGAGTACAAGAAGACCGGGCGGCGGCCCAAACCGTAAAACGCCGGGGCCGCAACTCAGAGCAGCCTGGCGAGCGCCGCAGCGATACGGGCGCAGCCCTTCTCGATGTCGGCAATCGAAGTCGCGTACGAAATCCGCACGTGCTCGCGCGAGCCGAAGTCCTCGCCCGGGACCAACGCCACCCTCGCTTCTTCCAGGAGATAGTCGGCGATGTCGCACGGCGAGTCGAGGATCTTGCCGCGCGCCGGTTTCCCCAGAAACGCCGCGACGTTCGGAAAGACGTAAAAGGCTCCCGCGGGCTTGTGGCAGCGCAGGCCCGGAATCCGGCCGAGCGCGGCGACGATGGCGTCGCGCCGCTTGTGGAACTCCGCGACCATCGCCGCCACCTCGTCCTGGGGACCGGCGATCGCTTCGAGGGCCGCAGCCTGGGCGATCGAGGTCGGGTTCGAGGTGCTCTGGCTCTGGATCTTGGCCGCCGCGCCGATCACGCCCTCGGGGCCGAGCGCGTACCCGATGCGCCAGCCCGTCATCGCGTAGGTTTTCGAGACGCCGTTGACGATGACGGTGCGGTCGCGGAGCGAGGGAAAGAGCGCCACCAGATTGTGGACCGCAAATCCCTCATAGACGATCTTTTCGTAGATGTCGTCGGTGATCACGAGACAGCCGTGCCGCTCGAGAATGGCGCCGAGGGCGAGCAGCTCGTCGCGGCTGTAGGTCGCGCCCGTCGGGTTGCACGGGCTGTTGAGAACGAAGACGCGCGCCTTCGGTCCGAGCGCGGCCTCGAGCTGGCCGGGCGTGATGTGAAAGCCGGTCTCCTCGGTCGTGGGAATGAGCTTCGGTATCCCCCCGGCCAGCACCGCCATGTCGGAATAGCTTACCCAATAGGGCGAAGGGATCACCACCTCGTCGCCCGGGTCGATCGTCGCCTGCAAGACATTGTAAAGCGAGTGCTTGGCGCCGCAGCTCACGAGCACCTCTTCCTTGCGGTACTCCAGTCCGTACTCGCGCCGGTACTTGACGGCGATTGCTTCGCGCAGCGGCTCGATCCCCTTCACGTCGGTGTACTTGGTCATGCCCTTGCGCAGCGCTTCGACGGCGGCTTGCTTGACGCGCTCCGGGGTGTCGAAGTCGGGCTCACCCGCGGAGAAGTTGACGATGTCGACGCCCTCCGCGCGCAGCTTCTGGGCCTTGGCGGCGATGGCCAGAGTGACAGACGGCTTGATCCAGCGGGTTCGTTCGGCGAGCCGGTTCATGGCGCTCCTCGGCGGCCCAGCTTTTCCTTGAGCTTGCGCAGTACGTTGGGCGGGACCAGCCCCGAAACGTCGCCTCCCAGACCGACCACCTCCTTGACGAGACGCGAGCTGATGTAGAACTCCGACTCGCCCGTCATCATGAAGAAGGTTTCCAGCTGCGGCTTCAGCCGGTGGTTCATCATCGCCATCTGGAACTCGTACTCGAAATCGGAGACCGCTCGCAGCCCGCGGATGATCACCTTGGCGCCCTTGCGCTCCGCGTAGTCGACCAGAAGCCCCTGGAAGGAGTCCGCCGAGACCCGGTCGTCGAGCCCGGCGAAAACCTCGCGGATCATTTCGAGCCGTTCCGCCACGGAAAAGAGCGACGTTTCCTTGTCGGGATTCGTGGCGATGGCCACGACCACCCGGTCAAAGACCCGCAGCGTGCGCTTGACGAGATCGACGTGGCCGTTGGTGATCGGATCGAACGACCCGGGATAAATCGCGACATTGTTCTGCGCCATGTTCGGAAACCCTCACCGCGTCACTTCGTTTCGGGATCGCGGCCTGAAAAACGAAAGCACCGTATCGCCGTAGCGCCGGCGGTCCGCGAGCGCGAGCGCGCCGTAAGCCTCCTCCACCTTTTCGCGGACGCTGTGCTCCGCGATTACCACACCCGACGGCCGGAGCAACTCCGCCCGCCCGATACGCTCGAGCGTGCCGTGCGCCAGCCCGCGGTCGTACGGCGGGTCGAGAAAAATGATGTCGAAGCGCTCGCCGGCACGCTCCAGGGCGCGCAGCGCCTGCGAGGCCTCGGCGACCCGCACTCGGGCCCGCGGCGCGAGCCCGAGCTGCCGCAGGTTGTTCCGGATCGCCTCCGCCGAACGCTCGGACGCGTCGACGAGCAAGGCCCGCTCGGCGCCACGGCTCAGGGCTTCGATCGCGACGCTGCCGGTCCCGGCGAACAGCTCCAGAACGCTCAGGCCCGAGAGGTCGTGCGGCAGGATATTGAAGAGCGCCTCTTTGACTCTCGCGGCCGTAGGGCGCACGGCCTCGCCCCTGGGGACCTTCAGGCGCCGCCCGCGCGCCTGGCCGCCTGTCACTCGCATCATGGTCGTCCCGCAGCCCGGCTCAGTGAACCACGGTCAAGACGATCTTCCCCCAAAGGTCGCCTGCTTCCAGACGGCTTCGGGCCCGCGCGGCCTCCTTCAACGCGTAGCGTTCCGCGATCGGCGGCCTCGCACCGGTGGCTTCGAGGAAGGCGAGGGCTCGGCAGAAGTCCCCCCGGCTCCCGAGCGCCGACCCGCTGACGGTCAAGTGGTTCCAGAAGACGCGGCGGAGATCGGTCCGGGGGCTCGGTTCGGCCGCTCCGCAGGTGACCAGGCGGCCACCCTTGGCGAGGGAAGCGAGGCTCCGGCGCCAGCTCTCGCCGCCGGCGCAGTCGACGGCGACGTCGACGCCCCGTTTTCCGGTGAGCTCGCGCACCACGGCGGGGACGTCGCCGGCTTCCTCGTCGATGGCGTGCTCGGCGCCGGCCTCTTCGGCGTGGCGCCGCACCGCGGGGCTCCGCGACGCAACGAAGACGCGTGCGCCGAGATGACGCGCAAGCTGCACTGCGGCGGCGGCGAGACCGCCGTCAACCGCGGCGACGAGAACCGATTCTCCCGGCTTCAAGCCCGCATCGGCGACCAGCATGCGCCAAGCCGTCGCGTAGGCGAGCGGCAGCGCGGCACCCTCCTCGAAGGAAAGGCCCTGGGGCAGCCGGAAGCAGTTTCGCGCGGGCGCTCTCACGTACTCGGCGAAGGTGCCGTTCTCGTCGCGCCCGAGCATGTGCAGGCCGGGGCAGAGATGCTCGCGCTCGGCGGCACAAAACTCGCAGCAGCCGCAGCCGCTGGCGGGATAGAGACAGACCGGGTCGCCCACGCGGATCCCGCCGGCCCGGGGCCCGGTTGCAACCACGATCCCCGCGCCGTCCGCGCCAGGTATCAGGGGTAAGGTGACGCCGGGTCCGAAGGCTCCGCGGCAAACTCGAAGATCGAAGGGATTGAGCGAAGCGGCGCGCAACCGGACGACGACGTCTTCCTCCGACCTGACCTCCGGGTCCGGCGCGCGCTCGTAGCGCAACCGGCCGGCGTCACCGTATTCGTGAATTCGGACCGCGTTCAAGAAAAAACTCCGGGAAGCTTCATGGTCGTAGCAGGATCGTTTCGTGGAGTCAAAGGTTTCTCGTCCGGAGCGCGCAAGCGGACGAACGTTCCCGTGACCGTGGCGGGAGGCTTTACGTGGCGAACGACGTGCCGCAGCCGCAGGTGGCCGTTGCGTTGGGGTTGCTGAACTTGAACCCGCCGCCGTAAAGGCCTCCGACGAAGTCGATCACGGTGCCCTGGAGGTACGGAGCGCTTTTCGCGTCGATGAAGATCTTGAGACCGCCGGCGTCGAGCACGACGTCCTGCGGCGCCGGTTCTTTGTCGAAACTCAAATGGTAGGACATCCCGGAGCAGCCCCCGTCGCGCACGGCCACGCGCAGGCCGCAATCTTCCATGCGGTCGCGCGCCATGATGCTCTTGACCTGCCGGATAGCCTCCTCGGTCAGGCTCAGTCGCGCGGTGACAGTCGTGTCTTGCAGGGGCTTCTCTGGCATCGCGATTCTCCGTCGAACAGTCCCTAGCGTAGCCGAGAGCGCGGCGAGGAGTCAAGCTCGGGACTACTTCTCGAAAAGGGCTTCGACGAAACGGCGAGCCTCGAAAGGCTGGAGATCCTCCGGCTCTTCGCCGACGCCGATATAGCGGACGGGCACCCCGAGGGTTTCCCGCACGGCGATCACCACGCCGCCCTTGGCCGTGCCGTCGAGCTTGGTGAGCACGATCCCGGTGATGTCTGCGGCCTCCTTGAAGACGCGCGCCTGCTGCAGCCCGTTCTGTCCCACCGTGGCGTCGAGCACCAGGAGGGTTTCGTGCGGCGCCCCGGGCAGCGCCCTCGCGATCACGCGGCGGATCTTCTTGAGCTCTTCGATCAGATGGGTCTTCGTGTGCAGCCGGCCGGCGGTATCGATCAACGCCACGTCGACGCCGCGGTTCTTCGCCGCCTCGATGCCGTCGTAGACGACCGCAGAGGGATCGGCTCCCGCCCGGTGCTTGACCACGTCGGCTCCGGCCCGCCGCCCCCACGCCTCGAGCTGCTCGATAGCCGCGGCGCGAAACGTGTCCCCGGCTACGAGCAACGCTTTCTTCCCCGCGCTCTGGTACTGGGCCGCGAGCTTGCCGATGGTGGTGGTCTTGCCGACGCCGTTGACGCCGAGGAACAGGATCACCCAGGGGCGCGCCGGAAGCGGCGCGCCGGGCGGCGGCGCTCCGCTTCCCTCGATCAGCTCCAGGATCGCTTCTTGAAGCACCGCCTCCATGGCTTCGGCCGGCGCTCCGCCGCCCGGCGGCGATTTACGGCGCAGGGCGGCCATCAGCTTTTCGGTGGCGGCGACGCCGAGATCGGCGGCGAGCAGCGTCTCCTCCATCGCCGCGAGCGACTCCTCGTCCCATCGGCGGCCCTGAAAGACCGAGCCGATCTTTTGCACCCAGGTCTCGCGGCTTTTGGCGAGTCCCTGCTTGAGGCGCTGGAAAAAAGAACTTCCCTCCATGGCTTGCTTCGGAACCGGCGGGAAAGAAGCGGCGCAGGGGGCTAGCTCATCCTCACCGAGACGATCTTGGAAACCCCGGGTTCCGCCATCGTCACCCCGTAGAGGACTTCGGCCGCCTGCATGGTTTTCTTGTTGTGCGTGATGAGAATGAACTGCGAGACGCTGCTCATCTCTTTCACGAGATCGATGAACCGGTCGATGTTCGCGTCGTCCAGCGGGGCGTCCACCTCGTCGAGGAAGCAGAACGGGCTCGGCTTGGTGAGAAAGATGGCGAACAGAAGGCTCACCGCCGTCAGCGCCTTTTCCCCTCCGGAAAGCAGCGTGATCGACTGGAGCTTCTTTCCCGGAGGCTGAACGACGATGTCGACGCCGGTCTCGAGGAAATCGTTCTCGTCGGTCAAGACGAGCCTGGCCTTGCCTCCGTGGAACAGCCGCGGAAAGACCGCCTGGAACTTCTCGTTGATCGCCTCGAAGCTCTCCCTGAAACGGAGCCGGCAGATACGGTTGAGCTTGACGATCGTGCGCTGCAGGTCGGCCATCGACTTTTCGAGGTCCTCTTTCTGCTGGCTCATGAACTGGAAGCGGGCCGACAGCTCCTCGTATTCCCCGATCGCGGCCAGGTTGACCTCTCCCATGCGTTCCAGACGACCGCGCCAGTCCTCGATCTCGGCGGCCAGCGTTTCCTCGGCCGGGAGGGATGCGTCGTCGGCCAGCGGCACGGCGGCGAGATCCACGTCATATTTCTCGCGGATGGAATCCGCCAGGTGCTGGAGCGCGACGCGCTTCTCGGCCAGCGCCACGTGCAGCCGGTTTCTTTCCTCCTGGCACGCTTCCCCGAGCGGCCGCAGCTCCCTGATCGATTCCTCGATCGCGGCGACGCGGCGGGAGGTCTCCCGGTACCGGTCGCGGTCGAGCTGAAGCCTGGCGTCCAGCTCCGCGAGGCGCTGGTGCGCGGAGGCCAGAGCTGTTTCCGCCGTCGCCAGCGCGGCAGCGGTCTCTTCGCGTTTGCGCAGAACGCCGTCGATCTGCGCGCGGCGCGCCGCGATTTGCGCCGCCGTCTCCTGCTTCAGCGCCAGACGCGTCTTGAGGGTCTGGTCGCTGTGCTCCCGTTTTTCTCCGAGCGCCGCGTTGCGGATCCGCGATTGCGTGACCTCGGCTTCCGCGCTTTCCAGCCCGCCCTTCAACGCGGCGAACGAGGCCTGCTTTTCCCCGAGCGCCGCCTCGCGCGCGGCGGCCTCCCGCCGGCACGCCTCGGTCTCGGCGCCGCATTGCGCGATCTGGTCGGCGAGGAGCTCCAGCGCGGTCGCGAGGTCGCGCTGCTCTTGCACCAGGGTGTCGATGGCGCGGCGAAGCCGGTCGGCCTCCTGCTCGGTCGCCCGCCGTTCGGTCTCCAGGCGCACGCGTTCCAGCTCGAGGCGATGAATTTCGCTCGCGAGCGTCGCCTTGCGGGTCTCCGATTCCTCGAGCCGCTCCTTGACGTCGGCCAGTTCCCCCAGCTCGCGTTCCAGGCGGGCCTGGAGGTCTGCGATCAGCTCGCGCAGCTCGCGCATGCGGCGGCGCTGCGCCAGCAGGCTCCCTTCGAGCGAGTCGCCGCTGCCTCCGGTCACCACTCCCATCGAGTCGATGACCTCGCCGTCCGGCGTGACCAGCGTGCTGTAATAGCCGTTTCGGCTCCAGAGCGCGAGGCCGGCTTTCAGATCCTTGACCAGGACGACGTCCGCGAGCAGGTATTCCGCGACTTCGCGGTAGCCCTCCTTGACGGAGATCTTCTCGAGCAGGGGCCCGACGACCTCGGCTTCACCGAGCGGCAACGGCTTGGAGCTCCGGCGGGCGAGCTGCAGCGGAATGAAGCTGCCCCGCCCCGAGGCTTCCCGCTTCAGGTACTCGATCGCTTCGACGCCTTCCTCCTGCCCGCGGACGATCACGTACTGCAGGCGGTCGCCGAGGACGGCGGTCAGCGCCTTCTCGTACGCTTCGGGCGCCTCGAGGACCTCGGCCACGAGCCCGTAGATTCCGTCTGAGGCCGGCTCCTGACGGCGCTTCTTCAGCATGATCGCCCGGACGCCTTCGTGGTAGCCTTCGTAGTTCTTCTGCAGCTCTTCGAGGGAGAGCAGGCGCGAGCGGCTCTCGTGGAGCTGCTCCTTGAGGGCGGCGATCTTCTGCTCCTGCTCCTCCCGGCTCCGGGCGAGACTCTGGATCGACGCGTTCACCTGGGCCGATTCCAGGCTCCGCTCCGACGCCTGCGCCAGGCAGCTCTCGAGGGCCGAGCCGGTCTCGGCGAGCTTTCGCTCGCATGCGGCCGCGGCCTCAAGGGCCGCTCCGTGCTCGGCGCGGCTGCGCTGGAGATCGCGTTCGATTTCCTCGCGCCGCCGCTCCTTCGCGGCCGCCTCGTTTCTCAAATGCGCGGCCCGGTTGGCCAGCTCGATCAGGGTTTCCTTGTCCCGCTCCAGCTCCCTTTGGAGCGCTTCCATCCGCGCCTGCGCCTCGGCCAGCTCGGCCTCCTTGCGGCGGAGAAAGCTTTCCTCGAACAGCGAGAGCTGGACGACGCTCTCCTTCGCCTTCTCGAGCTCGGCGATCTCCCGAGCGAGCACCTCCAGCTTCTCCTCGAGGGCGCGGAGGCTGGCTCGGGCCTCGGCTTCCGTTCCCTCGATCTGCTCCAGATCCTTGCGGTAGAAATCGATCCGTTGTTCCTGTGTCTGGATGTCGATCCGCGCCTGGTAGACTTCTTCCTGCTGGGCGCCGATTTTCTTTTCGAGCTCCATCATCTCGAGCCGCACGGCTTCGCTCTCGGCCTCTTTGGCGCGCAAGGCGGCCTGACACTCCGCCAGGCGCGCTTCGGTGTCTGCCAGCCGAGACTCGTCGAGCGCGATCTGCGCTGCGGCGCCGCGGCGCCGCAGCGCCGCCCACAGCAGCTCCTTTTCGCGCAGCTCGGCGCGTAGCGCGCGATAGCGCTCGGCTTTTTTCGCCTGCAGCTCCATCGAGCGGATCTGGCGCTCGATCTCGCGCACGATGTCGCTCACGCGCAGCAGATTCTGCTGCGTCTTTTCCAGCTTGCGCTCGGCGATGAGCTTGCGGCTCTTGTACTTGCTCGTCCCGGCGGCCTCTTCGATCAGCGCGCGGCGCTCCTCCGGCTTGGCGTTGACCAGCTCGTCGATCCGTCCCTGCTCGACGATCGAGTAGGCTTTGCTGCCCACGCCCGTTCCCAGGAAGAGCTCGATGATGTCCTTCAGCCGGCACGGCACCTTGTTGATCGAGTACTCCGATTCGCCGGAGCGGAAGAGCCGGCGCGTGACCATGATCTCGCTGAAGCCGTTGTATTCGACCGGGCCGCGGCCGTCCTCGTTGTCGAAGACTAGAGAGACCTCAGCCATGCCGGTAGCGGCCAGGCTGTCGCTGCCGTTGAAGATCACGTCCTCCATGAGGTGGCCGCGGAGGTGCTTGGCGCTTTGCTCCCCCATCGCCCAACGCAGGGCGTCCACGATGTTGGACTTGCCGCACCCGTTGGGGCCGACCACGGCAGTGATTCCCCGGGTGAGGTCCAAGGCGGTCCTTTCCGCGAAGGACTTGAAACCCGTCATCTCGAGCCGTTTCAGGCGCATTTTCGGTACTTTCGGTAGGCTTCGAGGCCGGCCGCGAGCCGTTTCGAGCGCTCGGATGGCACTATTTCATAGGGCGGTCGGGCCTGTCAAGGAAAATTACAATATAGAGGGGAGCAAAATGCAGCTCTGCACTATATATTGAATCCGACCCTGACCTGCCCGCTATTTTTCCAGAAGCTCGGTGTTCCAGTAGGAAACATCGACGGTATTGAGGAAGGGGAGCCATTCCTTGTAGCGCGACAGGCTGAAAGTTTCCTGCATGAAGGGAGTCCATTGGGGCTTGAACGGTTTCCGTATAAGCGTCATTCCGGCCTGCTGGGGCGTTCGCCCGCCCTTTCGGCGGTTGCATTCCTGACAGGAGCAGACGACGTTTTCCCATACCGAGGTGCCTCCCTGAGAGCGCGGAATCACATGGTCGAGGTTAAGCTCATGCCGGGGGAGGCGGCGGTTGCAGTACTGGCAGGTACACTTGTCCCGCGCGTAGATATTGTACCGGCTGAAGCGGACCTGGCGCTTCGGAACCCGATCGTAGCCCACCAGAAGGATGACGCGGGGCACCCGGATGACGCGGTTCACCAGCCCGATGGTCTCGTCGCGGGCCGAGACCGACAGGTCGCTCCAGCTCGCGAAATCGAAGGTCTGGTATTGCTCGTTTACCGCCCGCGCGATCCCCTGATAGAGAAGCACGAAAGCACGGCGCACCGAGGTGACGTGGATCGGCAGATAGGAACGGTTGAGAATTAAAACCTTGGTGTTGAGGATGGAGTAGGCTGGAACCGCCGCGCTATAGCTCATCTGGGTTCAAAAGGGCCGCGACCATGGCTGCGTATCGAGTCCAGAGTATCCGGCGACCCTGCCGATGTCAACCGAGGCCGTTTCGCGGGTCGCGGCTGAACTCTGCTTGCAGTCGCCGAAAATTTACACTATAAGCTTAGACGGCCGATCGTTGACGGCCGTCGATTGGATCTCCCGATGCCGAGCGGCGATCCGTCCCTGAGCCTGCCTCCCTCAAAAACACGTTTGATCCGATAAAACATGAAGCAAGAGATTTTCATCAATTCCACCCCCCAGGAAAGCCGTATCGCCATCATGGAGGACGGACTTCTCGCCGAGTTCCTGATCGAGCGGAAAGAAGAGCGGGGGATCGCGGGAAACATCTACAAGGGCAAGGTGTCGCGAGTCCTGCCGGGCATGCAGGCGGCGTTCGTCGACATCGGCATGGAAAAGGCGGCGTTCCTGCACGCCTCGGACTTCTGGAGCGGGGGGGGCGAGCTGCGCCTGATCGAGGCAGGCGAGGACGAGGCGGAAATCGAAGAGATCCCGAAACCGCCGCCGCGCCGCCGAGTGCCGCTCGAGAAACAGCTCTCCCGGGGAGAGGAGATCCTGGTACAGGTCGCCAAGGATCCCCTCGGCACCAAGGGAGCCCGGGTGACCTCGCACGTGTCGCTGCCCGGGCGCTACATGGTGTTCATGCCCAACACGAAACACACCGGGATCTCGCGGCGCATCGAAGGAGAGGAGGAACGAAAGCGCCTCAGGGAGATCGCGCAGTCGTTGCTCACCGAAGAAGGCGGCTTCATCCTGCGCACCGCGTGCGAGGGGCGGAGCAAGCGCGAGATCCAGCGTGACCTGCGGTTTCTCATCAGGCTCTGGAAACGCATCCGGGAGAAGGCCGCCTCGGCTTCGGCGCCCGCGCTCATCCATCAGGATCTGGACCTCATCATGCGCAGCATCCGGGACTTCTTCACCACCGAGACCGAGCAGGTGGTCGTGGATTCCGCCAAGGACTACCGGCGCATTCTCGATTTCGTCCGCAATTTCATGCCCCGGCTGAAATCGAAGATCATCCTTTACCAGGAAAAGGAGCCGCTCTTCGATCGCTACGGGATCGAGGAGAAGATCGAGAAGGCGCTCGAGCCCCGGGTGTGGCTGCGCTCGGGCGGCTACATCATCATCGAGCGCACCGAGGCGCTGACGGCGATCGACGTCAACACCGGGCGTTTCGTCGGCAAGCGCAGCCAGGAAGAAACCATCGTCAAGACCAACCTCGAGGCGGCGCAGGAGGTGGTCCGGCAGCTGCGCTTGAGAAACATCGGCGGCATCATCATCATCGATTTCATCGACATGGAAAAGGAGTCGAACCGCAAGAAGGTTTACGACGCCTTGAAAGAAGCGCTCAAGAAGGACAAGGCCCGGACGAACATCCTGAAGATCTCCGAGCTGGGCCTGGTCGAGATGACGCGTCAGCGCACGCGGGAGAGCCTGGAGAACCAGCTGCTGCGCCCCTGCCCGCACTGCGACGGCCGCGGGCGGATCAAGTCACCGGTAACGATCGCCTACGATCTGTTGCGTACGATCAAGAAGCAGCAGTCCATGGTGGAAAACGGCAAGAACATCGTCGTCCGCCTGCATCCCGACGTCGCCAATTTTCTCTACGACGAAACCAATAACAGCCTGGAAAACCTCGAGCGCGAGATCAATCACAAGATCATCATCAAGGTGAGCGAGGCGCTGCACCCCGAGAAATACGAGATCTCGTTCTCCTAGCAAGGCCCCGATCGCTCATGAAAACCGGCTCCCGCAACGCGCGCAAACCCGCGCCGCGGAGCTCGCGGGCGTCGTAGCGCTCGAGGCGGGTGAAGTCGGCGATCTTGCGGCGGGGCCTGGGCCGGGGCCAGGCCGGCGGATGGCCGACGGGGACAACCCAGAGGAGCCGGAGCCGCTCCGGAACACCGGACAGCCGGTGCCGAGCTTCATGGCGGCGGCCGCGAGGATCGTCTGCTGGACCGCGTTCGCCACGCTCGCCCGGAAGAGCTTCTTCCGGTCGGCGGGCTGGCGGGTTGTCAGGTAAACGTCGCGGGTGCGCGGGTCGCCGCATGCCAAGACAAGCACGCTCGCGTCACCGGGCGGGCATCCCCTCGAGCAAGCATTGCGCATCCATGCGCGCCGCTCACGGGATCATTGCACCGAAACCTGGCTGCGCCGGCCGAACCACCAGAAGAGCAGGATCAGCGGCGCCAGGACGAGCGTCATCAACAGGGTCACCGCCGAAGCCTTGTTGATTCCGCCGCCGTACCAGTAGCTCCAGATCACGGCGGGAAGGGTGACGTTGTCGTGCACGCCCAGAAAGACCGCGACCGTCAGCTCGCGGTAGACCAGCAGCGCGGTCCAGATCCAGACCGAGAGCAGGGCCGGCCGGAGCAGCGGGAACAGGATGCGGGCCGCGGTCCGGGCGTTGGAGAGCCCTGCGACGAAGGCGGCTTCTTCCAGCTCCCTGTGGATCTGCAGCAGCGACCCGTTGATCGCGCGCGTCGCGAACGCGAGGCGCGCGATGACGTACACGATCGCGATCAGCCAGACCGAGCCGTAAAGAGGCACGTGGTCGCCGAGCACGAACAGGGCGAGCAGCAGCGCGCCGATGGCGAGGATGACTTCCGGGAGCGCGTGCGGCAGGAACGCGCCGAACTCGAGGATATAGCGAATGTTGCGCCGCGAGCGGACCACGAGCCACGAGATGCAAAACGCGAACAGAACGACGAGCAGCGGGACGACCGCGACCAGGAGGGCCGTGTTCTTCAAACCGCGGATGACCAGCTCCCAGTCCATGCCGGCAAAGTGGACCAGCGAAAGGCGGCGGAACATGACCGCGGACGGAGGGGCGAAGTAGGGCGTCAGCGCGGCGTACGCGATCAGCAGAAGCGGCAAAAGCTTCGACAGGAAGGCATAGAGCGCGATGAAGCCCCAGGCGACGAACCGCCACCCGCGGAGGTCGATCGGTGAAGGGCGATAGCCCTTGCCCGTCACCACCTCGAAGCGGTGGCCCTGGCGCAGCACCTGCCCGTACCAAAGCGTGAGCATCCCGGCGATTACGATCATGAACGCGCCCACCGCGCCCGTGATGCCATACTCGGGAAGGCCGCTTCCCTGAGGATTGACCTTCAGATAGATGAAGGTGCTGAGCAGGTAGACCCGGTTTCCGAGGCCGAGGATCGCCGGGATGTCGAAGGTCGCGATGCCGATGGTAACGATGTAGATCACCGCCGCCAGGATTCCCGGGAGAGCCAGCGGAAGGGTGATCCGGCGCAGGATTCCGCCGAAGCCCATCCCATGGACCTTGGCCGCCTCCTCGAGCGAGGGGTTCATGGCGCGGAACATCTGCGCGTTGAGGATGAAAGCCAGGGAGGCGAGGCTCAACCCCTGAACGAAGCCCATGCCGACCGGGGTCGCGATGTTGATCGGCCCCTCGGTAAGGCCGAAGAGATCGACCAGCCATCGGTTGAGAATCCCGATCCGGGGATGGGCGATCAGCGTCCAGCCCATCGCGGTGTAGATGCCGGGAATCAGCAACCCGAGCGTCATGATCGTATAGACCAGCGTCTTCGCGGGAAGCGTGGTGCGCTCGACGAGCCAGGCGATCGGGAGCCCGATCGCCAGCGCGACGGCGGTGCTGGCGAGAGCGAAGACGACGGTATTCTTGATCACCCGCAGGAGGAAGGGATCGCTCAACAGCTCCCGGTAGTTGTCCAGCGTGTAGGTCGCCGCGGCCGTGCCGAAGATGCCCTTTTGAAAGCTCACCCAGAACATCATGGCGACGAAGATCACGATCAGCGTCATCGGCGCGAGCGAAATGGAGAGCAACGCCGGCGAGATCTGGATCCGCCCGCCCAGCCGTCCCGGCAATCGCAGAGTGGCTTGGCTCATGTTTCAGCGTCCAGGGTCCAACGTCCGGCGTCCGGTCGCGGTCTGCGACCTCCGGTCAAAGCCCGGCGCCGGAGGCCCTACGTCGCAGAGGCCGAACTTCTAACCTCGAACCTCGAACTTCGAACCGGAAACCGTTCCTACTTGCCCCCTTCCCGCAGGATCTTTTCCAGCTCTTTTTGGGTTTCGCTGTAGCCTTTGAGCGAGGCGAGCCACTGCGGGGTGTTGTAGGCGATCTTGCCGCCGGAGGAGCGCACCTGGTCGACCTCTTTTTTCATCTTCGAGTCCGGATAGAGATGGAGGTCCATGCCGTCGTGCTTCCAGAGCACGGCCTGGCCCTCGGGCGTGTGCAGGTAAGCCGCGAGCAGCGCCCCCGCGTTGGGAGAGCGCGAGTTCTTCGGCACGCCGGCGTAGCGGGTATGGATCACCGTGCCTTCCTTGACGACGGTGTGCGCGACCGGCGCGCCGGTTCTCTGCAGCACGTTGACGTCGTTGCCGCCGCAGGTAAGGACCAGCATCAGAAATTCCCCGCTGGTGATGCGCTCCGCCTCTCCGCAGCGCATCAGCCCGCCGATCTGCTTCGAGAGCTTCCTCACGTAGTCGATGACGTATTCACGGCCCAACAGACCCGGCATGGCGAGCTCCCGGAAGCCGGCCGCGTACGGAGTGGACGCCACTTTCCCCTTCCATTTCGGCTTGAGCACGTCGTCGAGGCTGCGCGGCACGTCATCGCCCTTGACCAGGTCCGAATTGTAGAGAACGCCGACCACCGCGCTCGCGAAAATCACCGCGACCTTGCCGGGCGCGACGGGCTCGAAACCCGGCTCCGACGGGATCTTGCGCGGCAGGATCGCCGTCCAGTCGATCGGCTTCAAGACGTTCGCTTTCATCGCGTCGAAAATCGCCTGCGAGTTTCCGAGGTAGACATCGGTGCTCGCCGGGTGTCCGGCCTCGGCCTCCTGGGCGAGCCGGAGCATGAGCCGCTGCATGTCCGGACCGGGGGTGAACTGCGATTTCAGGTTGAGCCCGTATTTCCTGTTCATTCCGGCCACGAGCTCGGCCAGGCCGGCGCTGCCTCCGAAGCTGTTCTGGGACCACTGGCCGCGAATGATCCCCTCTTTCTTCGCTCCCTCGATCATCTCGGCGAGCGGACCGGCCGCCCCGGCGTGGAGCGGCTGCACCGTCATGGCGGTGATTGCCAGCAGTGCCAGGGCGCTTGCCAGAGCCCCGGCGAGCCTGGCGTTGGACCCGAGTAGACGATTCATGGATAAGTCCTCCTGTCAGGGCGATTGGCTCAAGGATGTTGCGCGTGCTCGAGAACTTCCAAGCCGGTCTTTTGCTCCGCCGGAAACACCATCACGTCGGCGGGATCGACGCGCAGGCAGACGCTGGCGTTCGGCGTGCCGAGGACCGCGCGGTTTTTCCCGACCAGCTCGCGGTCCGACACCTTCACCTTGAAGATGAACTGGTCGCCGAGAAAAGTGCTCGATTCCAGCCTGGCCTGAAAGACGTTGGCCTCGCCGGGGGCGTGGCCGTAGGCGAACGACAGGCATTCGGGACGAAAGCCGAGCAGGACCTTCTCGCCCGCGGCGCACCCCGAGGCGGCGAGGCGCAGCTTGCCGATCTGCGATTCCGCCACGCCGGGCTCGACGATGACACCGGAGAGCCAGTTCACCGAGCCGAAGAACTCGGCTACCTCGGCGCGCGCCGGCCTGTGATAGATCTCCGCGGGAGAGCCGACCTGCAGGATCTCACCCGACTGCATCAGCGCGATGCGGTCGGCGATCGCCATCGCTTCGATCTGGTCGTGGGTCACGTAGAGGACGGTTGCGCCGAGCTGTTTGGCGAGGTCGCGGATCTTCCCGCGGACCTCCTCGCGCAACCGGGCGTCGAGGTTGCTGAGCGGCTCGTCCATCAGGAGGAGCCGGGAGTTCACCGCGATCGCGCGCGCGAGGGCGACGCGCTGCTGCTGGCCGCCGCTCAGCAGGGTAGCCGGGCGATCGGCGAGCTCTTCGAGCTGCACCAGCCGCAGGGCCTCCCGCACGCGGCTGGCCACCTCGGCGCGGGGGACGCGCTGGGCCCCTTCGGCGAGCGGCAGAGCGACGTTCTGGGACACCGTGAGGTGCGGCCAGACCGCGTAGGACTGGAACACCATTCCGAGCCCGCGTCGCTGCGGAGGCACCCAGGCGGGCGGGTTGTCGGAGGAGACGATCTCGCCTGCAATGGCGATCTCCCCGCCGTCCGGCACTTCGAGACCGGCGACGCAGCGCAACAGGGTGGTCTTGCCGGACCCGCTGGCGCCGACGATCACGAAAAATTCGCCGCCCGCAACTTCCAGGTCGAGGTCCTTGACGGCGGCAACCGCCCCGTCTCTCATGCTGAAGCGTTTCTGGAGGCGACGAATCGAGATCATTGGCTCCGCTCCCGATCTCCCGCCGCGGGCGACGGGCCAGCGGGAGCGCGCGAAACCGCCCTCGCTGCGCCGTCGAATCGAATCCCGGCGGCGCGAAGCAGCCTAGCTTGCCGCGCGCCGGAGCGGGTCAAGGCGGGACGGCATTGCCTCAATGGTATTCGACCCCGGGAAGCGGATTCGCCACCGCCTCCTCGAGGCTCGTGGCCCGCTTCCACTCCGACGCCGGGCGGCTCCGGCCATCCGTGCCGATCTGATCCATCGCAGCGTAAATCTCGATCTGGTTGCCGTCGGGGTCGAGAAACTCGATGCCCGGATTGCCTCCGGGGCCGCGCCGCCCCTCGTAGATGATCGTCACTCCTTTCGAGCGCAAAAAATCGCGGATCCTGAAGAGCTCGGAGACCGTGGCGACCTCCAGGGCGCAGTGGTCGAAGCCGACGGCTCCCTTCTTCGGGACGTGGTCGCGGTTTTCCGCCGGGGCCAGGGCGATGGTATGGTGGTCGGTGCCGCAGCGGAAGAAGACCATGCCCCGTTCGTTCCGGTCGGAGATCTTGAAGCCCATGATCTCGGTCCAGAACCTGGTGCTGCGCTCGATGTCGGTTACGTTGAAGACCACGTGGCCGATCTTCTTGATCCGGATGGGGGTTTTCTCGTCCGCCATAAGGCCCTCCTTCCCGCGTTGGCCCGCCGGGCGGAGCGGCCCGCCGGGCTGGTGGTTCTCCTATCACGGAAACAAAATCAAGGCAAAACCGATGGAGAAAGCGCAGCCGGCGCGGGAGCAAGAGCGCGACGCCGAAAGGATCAGCGCCGGCCGAAGCGGAGCAGCAGCTTTCGGTGGTAGTGGCGCGCGGCCTGCACGCTGATGGAGCGCCGCTTGAGCAAGTCGAGACGCACGAGCTTCCACTGGAGGCTCTTCGCGAGCGCGCGCCGCTCGCCCTCGTCCTCGACGTGCTTGAGGAGGTCTTCGAGCGTGTGAATATCTTTGCGCAGCTCGGCCTCCGGCGGGAGCACGCCGGCGTTCTTGAGCACGTGATAGCCGATTCGCAGGTCTTCGGGAACCCAGCTCAGATCCTCGATTTCGATCGGCTTGCCTTTGCCGGGCAGGTTGTCGAAGGCTCCCGCGCGCTGGGCCTCCAGGATCCGTTCCTCCGCGATGCGCCAGAACAGGCTCAAACCCCGCTCCTTTCGGGCGAAGCCCGCCGGATCTCCTCCGGCGGCTTCACGTCGCGAAACATGAGATAGAAAGCGACGTCGTTGGCCAATTGTAACCCGCCGCCGATGAACAAGGGAAGAGTGAGCGAGACGCTTTCCATCAAGTAGGTGGCGACGGTGGGACTGATCCCGAAAGGGACCTGGCGCGCGAGGCTGGTAACGCCGGCCGCCGAGCCCCGCTCCGCGGAGCCCACCATCGCCATCGTAAACGAGGCGCGGAGCGGGTTGTCCATGTAGGCGAAGTAGGAGCGGATCGCGAGCAGGACCGACGCGAGGCCAAAGGTCGGAGCGAAGGGAATCGCGAGGTAGAGGCTCGACGCGACCGCGTGCGAAAAGGCCATCGTTCGCACCACGCCGAGGCGGCGCGCCGCGACCGGCGCGCTCAGGAACGAGAGCGCCGCCAGGAAATAGGAGACGAAAAAGAGCAGCCCCAGGGATTTGAGCTCGACGCCGAAGCGGAGAAAAAACCAGTAGGGCACCAGCGCGCCCGCGAGCCCGGCGCCGAAATTGTCGACGACCGCCAGAAGGGACATCTTGGTGACGAACACGCCGGTCGCGCGCGATATCTTCCTCGGGGCGGCCGCGGGGCGGTGCTCCTCTCCGATCGCCCGGTAGACGAGGGCGAGAACGGCGCTCAGCACGACGGTCAGAAGGAACAGGGGCTTGTAGGAAGCGACCGCCTCCCACCCCCAGCTTTCCTGGAGATATTGCGGCAGACCGGCGGCGAGCGCGCCCACCGCGCCCATCAGGGAGCCGACGAATGAATTGAGCGCGAAGATCTGGTTGCGGTTCTCCGGCGTGCATTTTTCCGCGAGCAGCGCCTCCTCGACCGGATTGAAGGGCCCCCCGCCGGAGCCGCCGCCTCCCTGGCCGCCGGCGCCGACGTTGGCGATCACCACGGCCAGCAGGATGAAAAAGAGAGAGCTGAAAAAGATGAAAATGGCGTTCGAGACGATGGTGAGGGCGGCCAGCAGGATCAGGATCCGCCGCCGCCCGAGGCGATCCGAGAGGTGCCCCCAGGCCGCGGTCAGGAGCGCGCCGCTCAAATAGGCGACGGAGAAGACCACGCCGATCGCCAGGGTCGAGTAGCCCAGCCGGTCGAGGTAGATCGCGAAAACGACGTTGAGATACGAGAAGGCGAAGGCGCGAAGACCGCGCGACGCCATCAGCAGCCTGGCATCGCGGGGGAGCCCGGCGAGCATCTACGTCGGGACCCCGGGCGCCGCGGAGGCGGAGGCGGCGCGCTCCTCCGGCGGTTTGACGTCCCGGAAGAGATAGTAAAAAGCGCAGTCGTGGAGGAGCTGCAGCAGTCCCCCCAGGGCGATCGGCACGCTCAGGGAGAGCGCCTGCATCAGATAGGCCGAAAGCGCCGGGCTCACCGTCATCGGGACATGGCGCGAGAGGCTCGTGATTCCCGCGGCCGAGCCGCGTTCCTCGGGCCGGACCACGCCCATGAGAAACGAGCTGCGC
This sequence comes from Candidatus Zixiibacteriota bacterium, assembly GCA_035574315.1. Lineage (NCBI taxonomy): Bacteria > Pseudomonadati > Candidatus Zixiibacteriota > Candidatus Zixiibacteriota bacterium. The sequence continues at coordinate 118,036 of DATLYW010000048.1, read as the reverse complement.
AGGGGGTTGTCCATGTACGCGAGGAAAGAGCGCAAAACGATCAGCGCCGCGGCGCTGGGGAAACCCGGCGCGAGCGGCACGAGCATGTACATCAGTGACGCCGTCCCGTGAGAGAGCGCCATCGTTCTCACCACCCCGAGCCGGCGCGCGATCCACGGCGCCGCCAGGAAGGAAAGGGCGGCGAGAAAATACGAGAGAAAGAACATGAAACCCAGGGATTTCAGTTCGACGCCGAAGCGGAGGTAGAACCAGTAGGAGATCAGCGGCCCGGCCAGCCCGGCGCCGAGATTGTCGACCATCCCGAGGAGCGCCATCCTGGTGATCAGGCGGCCGGTGCCCTTGGAGATCTTCCTTTCGCGCGGTCGCGGCCGGTGCTCCTCGCGGATGCTGGCATAGGCGAAGATCAAGACCACGCTGAAGACGATCGTGAGCGCGAACAACGGCTTGTACGACGCCACCGACGACCAACCGCGGGTCTCCTGGAGGTACTGCGGCAGGCCGCTCACGAGCGCGCCCAGAGCCCCCATGACCGACCCGACGAACGAGTTCGTCGCGAACACGCGGTTGCGCTCCGCGGGGCCGCATTTCTCCGCGAGCAAGGCGTGCTCGACGGGATTGAACGGACCGCCCCCCTGACCGCCCCCGCCGGAGCCGCCGGCGCCGACGTTGGCGATGATCACCGCCAGGAAAATGAAAAAGAGGCGCTCGACGAAGACGTAGATCATGTTCGAGACGATGGTCAGCGCGGCGAGCAGCATCAGGATGTTTTTCCGGCCGTAGCGGTCGGAGAGATAGCCCCAGACCGCGGTCAGGACCGCGCTGCTCGCGTAGGCCGTGGAGATCACGAGGCCGACGGTCACCGTGGAATAGCCGAGCTGGTTGAGGTAGATGGCGAAGACGACGGTGAGGTAGGAAAAGGCGAACGCGCGCACTCCGCGCGAAGCCATCAACACGAGCACGTCCCGCTGCAGGGTCGCCATTCGCTACGAGCCTTGCGCGGCGCGGTAGCGCTCCCGCTCGAGATCGAGCTCGGTGCGGATGCCGAGGGCGTGCAGCGCGTCGTTCGCCTCCTCGAGCGAAGCGCTCGACCGGACCGCCCGCGCGGGCCGCGCCACGCTCTGGTACAGAACCCCCGGCGAGAGGAAAAAAGTAAGGGCGGTGAGGGGAGTGAGCTTGATGCTTCTCTGGCCGCCGCGAATCTTGCCTTCTCCCCACGCGCCGCGGAAACAATCGAGCGGGATGGCGCTCGCCTCGGTCGGAACGGTCTTGATCACGTTCTCCAGCTCCGCGGCGATCCTCGGCGTGAGCGACCAGCTTCCGAGAAAGCCGCCGGCCGCGGCTACCTTGCTGAGCGCGCGCTCCAACTCGTCGACGGTCAGCTCGCCGTCGCTCCCGTAGCCGAAAACGCCCCAGAGGGTCCGCAGGCCGCGCTCTTCCAGCTCGGCGAAGGCTGCGAGCATCACGGAATCGGCAAGCGGGCTCCGCAGTCCCGGCTCGCTGCCGTCGGCGAGCGAATCCCCGCCGACGTCGAGCCCCACGAGCAAGTCCGTCCGAAGCTCCTCGACCGCCCGCTCGATGCCTTCCACCGCGCCGCGCACGCCGCCGTTGATGTCGAGCAGCAGGACCCCCTCGCCCAGCACCGACGCCATGCGCGACTCGGCGAAATAGACCCCGCTACGGGTCCGGGTCTCGCTCCCCGCGATCCAGGCATAGGGATGGAGCACCCGGACGTTCTCGACCTCGTCCAGGCGGCGGGGCCCGGGAACCGGATCGAAGACGTAGCGCTCCCACGAGAGACCGCCGAGGCGAAAACGCAAACCGCAGAACTCCAGGAATCGCGCCGCCGCCAGCGCGCCGGCCACGTCGCCGCCGCCGCCCACGCCGATCACGAGGGCGCTGGTCGAGGCGCGAATGATGTCCTCCAGCGAACCAGAAACGGGCGGGCGCATCGGCAAAACGGTCACGCTCCCGGACGGCGGGTCATCCGGCCTGCGCCCACGCCCTTCGCCAGGCGGAGCGCGTCACGGCCGCTCCCTCTCCGGCAGCGACGTGTCCTGTCCCGGAACCGGATCGGCGATAGCCGCTTCCAGCGAGCGCGCGCCGCGCCATTCCGCCGCCGGGCGCACGCGGCCGTCGCTTCCGACCTGGTCCAGGCCCCAATAAATCTCTACGGCATGGTTGTCCGGGTCGCGGAACTCCACGGCGATCTGGCAGCCCGCGCGCCGCCTTCCCTCGAAATCGATCGGGACGTTGTGGGCGCGCAGCCGGTCGCGGGCGCGCAGCACTTCCCCCAGAGTGGCGACCTCGAAAGCGAAGTGGTGCAGCTCTTTTCCCGTCGAACTCCCGGCGCCCGCGCCAACGAGCGCGAGGCAGTGATGGTCGGTATTGCAACGCAGAAAGACCATGCCCCCGGGCATCATCGCTTCCGGGTAGACGTCGGACACCTTGAACCCGAGCACTCGGGTGTAGAACTCCGTCGATTTTTCCAGATCGCTCACCTGCAGCACCACGTGTCCCAGCTTGCGGATCTGGAACCCGATCGCGGCGGGAGGGCTCATGCCCTTGAGCTTTTCGACGTCGACAGCCATGGCCGTTCCTCCTTTCCGCCTCGTTCTATACCATTTCCCGCCTCGGCCCGCACTCGTGTCGGCGGCCGCCGGGGGGAGCCCAACGGTCGCGCTAGCTCGGTCGAGGCGGCATGAGGCCCCGGTCGCGGAGAAATTCGATCACCAGAGCGTCGAAGCCGGCGGGATCCTCGATGCAGCAGGCGTGTCCCGTTCCCGGCAAGACCCGGTGGACCGCGCCGGGAATCAGGGCGGCGGTCCGCTTTCCCGCGGCGAGCGAGTTGTCGTGCTCGCCGTTGACGACCAGCGTCGGCACCGTCATCGAAGAAAGCCGCGCCGTCATGTCCGCCCCGGCTCGGGCGCGAAAGATCTGAGCGATCGCCGCGCCGGGCAGGCGCGGGCCGCGTTCGGCGAAAGAGTCGAGGAGGTAGCCGCCGAGCCTGGTCTCGGGAAAGCCCGGAGCGACCAGCTCCCGGAGATGGCGCCGATGATACCGTTCGATCCCCGTTTCGGTGTAGCCGCGGACGCGCTCGTCGATGCCGCTGCCGCCGGCGCTGCTGCCGCCGACGAGAATCAGCGCCTTGAAAATCTCCGGGTGATCGAGGCCGAGCAGAATCGCGATCCCCGAGCCCACGCTCGCACCGGCGAGGATCGCCTCGCGGACGTTCTCCTCGCGGCAGACCGCGAGAACGTCGCCCGCCATGTCCGCAAGGGTGAACGGGCTTTCGGGCTTGTCCGAGCGGCCGTAGCCGCGGAGGTCGGGCGCGATCACCCTGAAATAGGTCGAAAAGCGGGCGATCTGGTACATCCACAGGTTGTGGTCGAACGGGTTCGCATGGACCATCACGAAGGGGAAGCCTTCGCCCGCCGTCTCGTAGTAGATTTTCAACCCGCCGGATCGGCTGTAGGGCACGGTCTGCTCGTGAAGGTTCAGGCGGCCGAACCGCCTCGATCGGAGGTCTAATCCGGCTTCCGCGGTCGTTCGCGGCGCAGCTGCTCCTTCACCTCGTCGAGCGTCATGACGTCCGCGTACTTGTGGTGCAAATCGAACAGGTTCACCTTGTGCGAGAGGGGACTCCGGTCGAACACGCACTCCTCCACGATCGAGACGTGATAGCCGAGCGAGTAGGCATCGACGCAGCTCGCGCGGACGCAGCCGCTGGTGCTCTCGCCGCAGACGATCAGGCTGTCGATCCCCTTTTGCGTGAGATGGGCGACGAGCGGCGTGCCGAAGAATCCACTCGCCCTTTCCTTGTAGATCACGACGTCGCCGGGCTGCGGCCGGAACTCCTCGCGGATCTCGAAGGCTTTCGGATCGATCTGCACGCGCTGGCGGTTGGTGGCGTAGACGGTGTCGGGGTTGACCTCCTTGCGCGTTTCGGTGGTGGTGTAGAAGATCGGGATCTTGAGCGAGCGGCAGAGCGCGAACAGCTCCTGCGTCGGCTTGATCGCGTTGTAGGCGTAGATGCCGCAGGAGCTCTTGTGTTCCTTGACCAGCTCGTGCGGGTACCTGGGGCCGCCTTCGTAGACCAGATTGTAAAGATCGATCGCCAGCAGCGCCGGCCTCTGGCCGATGTAGGTTTCGCGGTGGTACGGCGTGTAGGTTTCGAGGATTTCCGGCGTGACGACGTCTTTCCAGCAGTGATCTTCGAATTTGGGCAGCGCCATGGCGTCCTCCCGGACCGCTTTGGTTCGGTTCTACCGTTAGCCGGCAGGGCTGTCAAGGAAAGGCGCTGCGCGCCCGTGGTTTGTAACGGTGCTCGTAATCCGGTAATGTTCTGGCTCGAATTCGCCGCGCGCAGGGCCAGCGCGCGCCGCTTCGAGGGACTGGATTTGGCATCACGAGCCGAGACGCTTCCGGGGAGCACCGCGGCCGCAGCTCCCAGAAAAATCGCCTTTGCCGCGCTCCACCACCGCGATTTCCGCATCTACTTCGCCGGCACCATGCTGGCCATGATGGCCGACAACATCGAGCACGTCATCAGCTACTGGCTGCTGTTCCAGAAATTCCACTCGCCGGTTCTCGCCGGATTCGCGGTGATCAGCCACTGGACGCCTTTTCTTCTTCTTTCGGTTTACTGCGGCGGCTTGGCGGACCGTCACGATTGCCGCAAGGTCATCCAGGTCGCTCAGGTCATGTACATGGCGGTGTCGGTGGCATGGGCCGTGCTCTTCTTCACCGACACGATCGAGGTCTGGCACGCCTGCGTGCTGCTCGTCGTCCACGGAATCGCGGGCGTGCTCTGGGCGCCGGGCGAACAGCTCATGATCCACGACATCGTCGGCCCCGACGATCTGCAGAGCGCGGTGCGCCTCAACTCCACCGGGCGCCAGCTCGGAATCCTCATGGGCCCCGCGGTCGGCGGCGGGCTGATGCTGGGGCTGGGGCCGAGCGCCGGGCTGATCGTCAACGCGCTCATCTATCTGCCGCTGACGCTCGTGCTGCTGCGGCTGCCGTACACGGGCCACGCCCGGGACGGAAAGCCCGCGCGCCGGGCGATCGGCTGGAAGGACGCGGCCGCGGTCCTCCGCGAGGTCGGCGCCAACCGCCCGATCGTCACCATGGTGCTTCTCGGAGGCGCCGCCTCGCTCTTCGTGGGCAACGCCTTCCAATCGCAGATGCCCGAGTTCGCCCACGACCTCGGCGCAAAGGACGCCGATCTCTCCTACAGCGCGTTGCTCGGCGCCAACGCCGCGGGAGCGGTTGCCGGCGGATTCCTGCTGGAAGGGAAGGGCTGGCTCAAGCCCACGGTCCGGACCGCGATCGTCTGCGCGGGCCTGTGGTGCGTGGCGGTCGCGGCCTTCGCCTTCTCGTCCAGCTATCCGCTGTCGCTCGCGCTGCTGTTTTGCGCGGGCGTGCTGAACCTCGCCTTCTACTCGACCGCGCAGACGATCGTCCAGCTGCTCGCGCCGAGCCATCTCCGCGGGCGGCTGATCGGCCTGTTTTCGACCTCGACCTTCGGCCTCCGGGCCTTCAGCGGCGTCACGGTGGGCGTGCTGGGCGGCCTGATCGGGATCCACTGGTCGCTCGCCTTGAGCGCGATGGCGCTCTTCGCCGTCACCATCGTGCTCTTCGCCTTCGCGATGCCCGTCGCCGGCGAGTTTCAGGGACGCCGTTGAAGAAGGTCCTCGATTCCGGCGGCGCCGCGGCGGCGGCGCCGGGGGCGGAGCGGAGGCTCGCCTTCGCCGCCCTGCACCACCGCGATTTCCGCATCTACTTCACCGTCAGCATGCTCTCGATGATGGCGGACAACATCGAGCACGTCATCAGCTACTGGCTGCTGTTCCAGAAATTCCATTCCCCCGTCCTGGGCGGATTCGCGGTGATCAGCCACTGGACGCCCTTTCTTCTTTTCTCGGTCTACTTCGGTGCGCTGGCCGACCGGCACGACTGCCGCAAGGTGATTCAGGCCTCGCAGCTCATGTACGCGGTCGTCTCCCTGGCATGGGGCGTGTTGTTTTTCACCGACACGATCGAGGTCTGGCACGCCTGCGTGCTGCTCGTGGTCCACGGCATGGCCGGAGTGCTCTGGGGTCCGGGAAGCCAGCTCATCATCCACGACATCGTCGGCCGTGAGTTCCTGCAGAGCGCCGTGCGGCTCAACTCGACCTCGCGCCAGCTCGGTATCCTGCTGGGCCCGGCGGTGGGCGGCGGGATGATGCTCCTTTTCGGGCCGGCCGTCGGGCTGTTCGTGAACGTCATCCTCTACCTGCCGCTCGCGGCCTGGCTGGCGACCGTGCCGTATACCGGCCACCGCCGGGACGAGGCGGGGGGCGGACGCACGCAGCGCCTGACCTTGCGGGGGGCCGTCGCGCTGCTGCGCGAGCTTTCAGCCGACCGCACGATTCTGTCGATGATCGTCCTCGGGGGCGCCACGTCGCTGCTGGTGGGAAACGCTTTTCAGGCGCAGATGCCCGAGTTCGCGCACGACTTCGGCCACGACAAGCAGGACATCGCCTACAGCGTCCTGCTGGGAGCCAACGCGGCCGGTGCCGTCGTGGGCGGGCTGCTCCTCGAGGGCAGGGGGCTGCTCAGGCCCGACCCGCGGACCGCGGTGGCCTGCGCGATCCTGTGGTGCCTGGCGATCGCGGGCTTTGCGGCGTCGAGCAGCTACCTGTTGGGCGTTGCGCTGCTCTTCTGCGCGGGGCTGCTCAATCTCACCTTCCTCTCGATGGCCCAGACCCTGGTACAGCTGCTGGCTCCGGCACAGCTGCGCGGGCGGCTGATCGGCCTGTTCAACATGTCGTACAACGGCCTCAAAGCCTTCAGCGGCGTCACCGTCGGCGTCGTCGGCGGCCTGATCGGTGTTCACTGGTCGCTTGGATTGAGCGCGATGGCGCTTTTGGCGGTGATCATCGCGCTTTTTGCGTTCATGACGCCGGAGCGGGGCGCGGCGGGGCCGCGCTAGACGGCCGACGGCGCTTCGGGTTCCGCGGGCCCGCGGGCCGCGAGCGCGCCGTAGCCCTCCAGCAGCTCGCGTTGCTCGGCGGCCGATATCCCGAGCTGCGGTTTGCGGACCGCCGCCGAGCGAATCAGCCCTTGATGCCGCAGCACCGCCTTGATGCGCGCCACGGCCTCGACGATCGGCTCGCTGAAGACCAGCTCCTTCAGCCGGTCGAGCCCTTGCTGGATGGCGAGCGCGCGCGTTCCGTCGCCGGCGCGGCCGGCCGCGTCCAGGGCGGCCCATCTCTCGGTGGCGAGATTCGCCACGCCGATCAGCGCGCCGCGGGCGCCCAGGCCGTAGCTCTCCGCGACGAAGCGGTCGTTGCCGGTGAGAATCTTCATCGCTGCCTGCTCGCGCCCGAGCCGCCGCGCGGTTTCCGCGAACAGCTCGCGGTCGAAGGAAGCTTCCTTGAACGCCGCGACGTTTTTCAGCCGCGCGATGCGGCAGATCGTTTCGACGTCGTACCAGTAGCTTTTCACCGGCACCTGAAAGAGCACCAGGGGCAGCATGGTGGCGGCAGCCAGCTCCTCGAAGAATCGCACCTTGAGATCGCCGCCGACCTCGCCCCAGGCGAACAGCAGCGGCGGAAAGATCATGACGGCGTCGACGGCAAGCTTTTCCAGGTCGCGGACGAGCGCGACGGCCTCGGCGGTCGATTGCGGGGCGATGGTCGCGACGTGCACGCGACCCGCACGGCGTGCGACCCGGCCGGCGATCTCGTAAACCCGCCGTTTTTCCTCCAGCGTCAGCACCGGCCCCTCGCCGATGCGCGCGCACGAAACCAGTCCCGCGACGCCGGGGATCGCGGCGAAATGGGCCGCCAGGCGCTCCAGGCTCTCCAGATCCAGCTCGCCGGAGTCGTCGAACGGCGTGACGTGCGGAATGAACAACCCCTCGAAGCGATCGTAGACTGCGGTGGTCATCGTTGCCTCCGGCGCCGGGCGAAAAAAGCGGTCCTTGAATTTTCCTCAGCCATAAGTAGAACGGATCGCGGGACACGGTCAAGCGGGATGACGATGGCGAAGGAAATCTCGTGCGCGCAGCTCGAAGAGCTCATGGACGGCGGCTCGCCGTGCGCCGTTCTGGACGTCCGCGAGCGCGGCGAGTTCAACGACTGCCAGATCGCGGGCGCCACGTCCCTGCCGCGCGGCGAGATCGAGTTCCGCGTCCTCGCCCTGGTGCCGGATCTCAAGGTGCCCGTCGTGGTTTACGACGAGGGCGGGGCGCGTGCGGCGCTGGCGGCGGCCACCCTGGCGGAGCTGGGGTACGAGGAGGTCGCCGTGCTTGGCGGCGGGATCGACGCGTGGCGAAGCGAGGGGCGGCCCGTCGCAACCGGCGTCAACGTTCCCAGCAAGCGGTTCGGCGAAAGGCTCTACCGGGCGCGACACGTTCCGCACGTGACGCCGGAGGAGCTCAAGCGCTGGCAGGACGAGGGGCGGAGCGTTGCCGTGCTCGACGTCAGGACTCCCGAGGAATACGCGCGGTTCTGCGTTCCCGGAGGGAGCAACGTTCCCGGCGGCGATCTGGTGCTGTGGGCGCACGCGCTGAAACAGCGGCGGGAAGCCATGATCGTCGTCAACTGCGCAGGACGCACCCGGGGCATCGTGGGAACGGCGACGTTGCGGGCCCTCGGGGTCGAGAGCGCCCGCGTGCTGCAGAACGGCACGATGGGATGGGTGCTGGCCGGATTGGAGCTGGAGCGGTCGCCCCGCAGAAACGTCCCGGTCCCGCCGGTCGAAAGCGTGAGCGAGGGTTCGAGGCTGGCACGGCGCATGGCCGCCGACGCCGGGCTTTCCCGGCTCGGCTGCGAGGATATCGACGCGCTTCTCTCCCGGCGTACGGACGGGCCCTTCTATCTCGTCGACGTGCGCTCCCGGCGGGAATACGAGAGCGGCCACATCGCCGGGTCGATCCACGCGCCGGGGGGCCAGGCGGTGCAGTGCGCGGACGATTTCATCGCCGTCCGCCACGCCAGGATCGTCTTCCTCAGCAACGAGGCGGCGCGCGCGACCGTGGCGGCCTACTGGTACGGTGAGATGGGCTTTCGCGACGTCTCGGTCCTCGACGGCGGCCTGCGCTCGTGGGCCGAAAGCGGAAGGCCGCTTTTCGCCGGCGCCGAGAGCGGCGAGAGCCCCCTGGTGACCCGCGCGGTGGACGCCGCCGCCTGGATCGACGCCCGCGAGCTCCTCTCCACTGGCGCCAGCCGCGGCGTCACGATTCTCGACGTCGGAACGAGCGCGGAGTTCGGCGCGGCCCACCTTCCCGGGGCGCTCTGGATCGCGCGCGGCCGTATCGAGACCGAAATCCCGCGGCTGTTTCCGGACCGCGGCAAGCCGATCGTGGTGACCTCCCCGGACGGCCGCGCCGCGGCGCTCGCGGCGCGGGCGCTCGAGGGCATGGGCTATGAACGCGTGCGGGCGCTCGAGCGCGGGTTGCGCGGCTGGGTCGCCGCGGGTGGCTCGACCGAAGCCGGGCTGGCTCGCTGCCTCGTCGAGCCGAACGACGTCGTTCTCTCCCCTTCGATCACCGGGGACCTCGAGTCGATGAAGCGCTATCTCGAGTGGGAAGTGACGCTGTGAGGAGCAGCCGCCCGGCGCAACCGTCTAACAGTTGTCGTATTTCGGGCTGGCGAAGGTCTTCACGGCCCTGCCGTCGACGTCGAAGCGCAGCCGCGGGAGATCCGTGAGGTCCTTGCCGTAGACGTGGATCTCGACGGTGTTCCGCCGCGTGACGTTGTTCATCTCGTGGATGTCGTCGTCGGGCGGCAGCAGACAGGAAACCATGCCCGCCTCGTTCCTCAGCACCGCGGTGACTTCGAGCTCGGCGTATCCGGGTCGCGAGCCGTCGTCCGTGCGTCGAAAGCGTGTTTCCTGGATTTCGTTCTCGATCACGCCCACCAGGCCCCACGTCTCGTGGTTGTGCGCCTTGGCGTTGTCGCCGGGTCCCCAGACGACCGCCGTCACGTTGAACCGCGGAGCGCGGTGCAGCATGTAACGGCCGTAGGCGGTCGCTCCGCGCCGGGTGAAGCGGGCATCGATGCAGGAAGGAGTGCGCACCAGCCTTTCGAGAAGCGGGCGGGCCTGCGCGACGATCCTCGCGGGCGCCGTTTCGGCGCCGGTGATGCGGTTCAGGTCCGTGATGAACTGTTCCAGCGAGTAGGGGTTTGCCATCGGTCTTCCCGCGAACGTCATTGTCCGCGCACTGTCAATACCGGGCAAGGCGCCGCGGCGACGACCCGGGCCGCGACGCTGCCCAGGAAAAGCCTCGACAGCCCGGTGCGCCCGTGCGTGCCGATCACGATCATGTCGGCGTTGCGGCTTTTCGCCGCCTTGATGATCTGATCGTACGCCACCCCCTTGAGCAGGAGGCTTTTCGCCCTGACCCTCGAGCGGCGCAGCCGCTGCATCAGCCTGTCCATCGACGCCTCGGCTTCGCGCCGCGCGCTCTCGGCGAGCCTGGCGTAGAGCTCGGCGCCGCCGAAGTCCTCACCCGGCATGTGGGCGGGCACGGGCTCGATCACGTGCACGACGAGCAACTCGGCGCCGTTTCGCCCCGCAAGGGCGATGGCGTGCTCCAACGCCCGTTCCGAGGCCTTGGAGTAGTCCGTCGCGTAAAGAATGCGCCCGATTTTCCCGGCCATCGTCCCTGCCGGGGCTCAGGCGCTCGCCTGCGCGCGCGCCGCCGCGCGCGCGATGCCCGCGGGAATTCTCGACAGGTCGAGGTCGTAGAGCCTGGCCACGTTCGTGGCGAGGACCTTCGTTTGCGTTTCCACGGGCAGGTGGCCGAGGTCGCGGCGGATGATCCTGAGCGAGTTCGGCCAGGTGGAGTTGGGATGCGGAAAATCGTTCGACCACATGACGTTGTCCTGACCCCACCACTCCAGGTTGTGGCCGCAGACCGCGTCGTTGAAGAAGCAGGAATAGACCTGGTTGCGAACGAACTCGCTCGGGTCCCGGGTGATCGGGGGCGGGTTCACGCCGCGGAACCGGCGATAGTAGTAATCCCACTGCTGCACCATGAACGGCAGCCAGCCGACCTCGTTTTCCACTGTGACGACCCTGAGCCTGGGGTAGCGTTCGAGGATGCCGTAAAAAATGAACTCGAACAGCGCGCCTGCGATGTCGGCGAGCTTGAGGTTGACGCTGCCGCGATAGTGCTCGACGCCCTTGCGCCGTTCCTTGTCCTTGTTGTAACCGTGGCCGGTAAGAATGTGCAGGCTCACCGGGACGTCCAGGTCCTGAGCGGCCGCCCAGAATTTGTCGTAGTGGTCGGAGCGAAACGGCAGCGACGGATGCGGAACCTGCCACACCATCGCGCCCCTGAGGCCGGCCTTGCGGCAGCGCTCCAGCTCCTTTACGGCGACGTCGATGTCGTAAACGGGGATCGCCGATACGCCGATCAGGCGGTTCGTGTCGACGCTGCAATAATCGATGAGCCAGTCGTTGTAGACGCGGAAGCAGGCTTCCTGCAGGCCGGCGTCGTCGAGCGCGAAAAGGTCGAGCAGGAGCGTCGGATAGAGCACCTCGGCGCTCACGCCGTCGGCCTCCATCTCCTTGATGCGCGCGTTGGGATCCCATCCTCCCGGATGGTGCTGGAAGCCTTCGCCGACCTTGTGCGGCGGAAAGAGAGGCGCGGCGTCGCGGTAACGCTCGGGCACGCCTTTTTTCCAGAGATCGACCGGCTCCATCACGTGCGAGTCGGACGAGATGATAACGCCTTCGATTCCCTCGCCGTGGCCGTTTGCCGCAGCCATCGTTCGTTCCTCCTTTTCGCGATTTCGCTCCCGGGCGACCCGGCGAGCTTACGCGATCTTCGGGCCGAGTGTCAATTCGCACCCGCCCCGATCCACGAGCGCGAGCGCGGGGGTCATCGCCACGCTTTGCCGACGAGCCCCCGCATCGGTCACGCGAGCGCGGCGTGCTAGCCCCGCGTCGACTCCAGGACCTCCGGATTGAGGAGATCGACGGGCCGTCCGTCCATGAACTTGAGAATGTTCGTGATCGCCTGCTCGTACCGCTCGCGCAGGACCTCCTCCGTGGCGTAGCCGCGATGCGAGAGCAGGATGGCGTTGTCGAAACGGCGCAGCGGGTGATCGAGCGGCAGGGGCTCGACGTCGTAGACGTCCAGGGCGACGCCGCCCAGCCGCCCGCTCCGCAGCGCTTCCACCATCGCGCGCTCCGAGACCAGGGGGCCTCGGGCCGTGTTGACGAGCAGCGCCCCGGGCTTGACCAGCGCCAGCTCCTTCTCCCCGATCAGGCCGCGCGTGCTCGCGTTGAGCGGAACGTGAACGCTGAGCACGTCCGACTCGCGCAGGAGCGTCTCCAGCGAGACGCACTCGACGCCCGCCTCGGCGGCCTTCTCGGGGGTCAGCGTGCGCGAGTAGGCGAGAACCCGCGCGTCGAACACCTTCAGGATTCGCGCCACCTGACGCCCGATCCTGCCGAAGCCGATCACGCCCGCGGTTTTCCCCTGAAGCATCCTGCCGGTCACGGCCGGCCACGACTCCTCGCGCATGCGCCGGTCGACCTCCGGGATCCTGCGCAGCAGGGCCAGGATGAGGCCGATGGTGAGCTCCGTCGTCGATCGTCCGTTGTCGCTCGGCGTGTACGCGATCGGGATGCCGCGCCGGGTGGCGGCCGCCACATCGAGATGGGCCGTGGTCCGGCCCGTCTGGGAAATGAACTTGAGGCCCGGAACGGCGGCCAGCTCCGCCTCGCGAAAAGGCGTGCGCTCGCGCATCAGCAGGATCGCGTCGGCGCCGCGCAGGCGGTCGGACAGCTTCTCGAGCGTGTCGAGGCGTTCCTTGAGAATCGTCACCTCGGCGCGGCCGCGCAACAGCTCATACGCCGGAACGCGGCTCGCCTGGTCCTCGAAGTCGTCCAGGATGAAGACGCGGAGTACGCTCATAGGGAAGCGGTCACCTCGATCTCGCACAGCTTGCCCGGGGCGGAGTAGCCGTCGACCAGCTCGACCTCGACCTGTGGAATTTCAGCGGCAACGCGCCGGCGAAACAGCTCCCGAAGCGTCTCGAGCGGCTGGCTGCGATGGAGGTAAAAGGATACCCGGGCGACGCGCGACCACGAGGTGCCGGCGTCCCTGAGCGATGCCTCGATGCGGGGAAGAATGTCGTCCAGCTGCTCCTTCAGGGTCGGTCGCACCGCCGTGACTCCGGACAGCACCGCCACCGATTCATAGACGAGAAAGCGGATCGGCACGATCGGCGGATCGTAGTCCACGATCCGTTTGGCGCTGTCGGGCCGGGCCGGCCGCATCGCCAGGAGATCGATCGCCACGCGGGCGTCGGAGTCGAAGCGGCCCGGAGCGATGTAGCTCGAGCTCGCCGACCGGGCCTTGCCGGAAAGGATGCGAACGCGCTCGTCGCTGCCGCGATCGCGGCTCTCCCGATCCTTTCCCCAGAGGCGGGTGCGCACCGTGTGGGCGAGCGAAAGGCCGAGCGCGCCGAGCTCCCGATCGAAGCGCTCGAAGAGCTCCCTGGCCTCTTCGGTCGCCGTCGCGGCGGGCCGCGCCTCGCCGGAAAGCATCACGAACTCGTGGCCGAGCCAGGAAAAAATCCTCTTGCGCATCGTGCTATCCCACCGTTCCGGGGCTCCGGAGCAAAGGCGGATCGATCTTATAACAGCCGTTCGGCCAGAGCAATCGCGGGGCGCCGTCTCGCTAGGGACGCGAAACGCAACAGCCCGCGGCCGCCGCTCGCGGCGCGTCGGGAATCGCTTTCTCCCACACCGAGCGCAGGTCGGGCGAGTGGGGATGGCGGATGCCGTTCTCTTCGAGAATCTCCGCGGTCGACGCCAGCAGCTCCGCGCGGTTGAAGACCATGGTCTCGTGCGTTCGGCGCCCGGCCGTCGAAAACTTGAACGTGGCGTCCGGGGCGGCACTGTCGCGCAGGATTTCGACCAGATGGCGGAGGTTCCGGACCGGGACGCCGTTCACCTCGCTTACGACGGATCGCTCCGGGTTGTCGTATCCCTTGGTGCTGCGGTGCGGGAACATCGGCGACGCCACCACCACCAGCTCTTCCCCGCGAAAGGCCGGTTTGTCGTAGCGGCGGGTGATCAACAGGCTGGCGTGCTGGCGCGCGGGGAGCAGTCGCTGCACGCCCACCCGCTCGATGTACTCCTGGGTCGCCTGCGAGAAGACCAGGGGGCCGGCGATGAAGTAGCGCGGGTTGTCGTTCATCAGGTAGGGCACCACGAGTTCCCGGCCGCCGTGGACCGGCAGATCGATTTCCAACGTCCGCCCCTCGCGGAAAACGGTGACTTTGAGCTGCCCGTTGCGCGCGTGCTTCTGCACCAGATAGAGGGCGGAGAGACGGAGATCGTAGCGCACGGTGACCTTGCCGTCGCTGTCGATCGGCGTGTCGCCGATCCGCGTGATGACGTCCCATTCCCGCAGCGGGTACGAGGGATCCCTGCTGTAGGAGTCTGCGACCATGATGCCGTTGATGCCCGGAGGCAGTCCGAGCTTGCGGCGCAGGGCGTCGTTCTCGACGGTCTGAAGGAAGTCGTGGATCTGAGGCTTGCCGTCGTAGGAGCCGTCGGCGATGTCCGCGAGGAAGAGCTCGATCTCCTCGACAGGGATGAGGTAACCGATGTTCTGGGCGTTCTGGATGAGGCTGAAGACCAACCCCACCAGCTTCCCGTCGGAGACCGCCGGGCCGCCACTGTTGCCGAAATTCAGCGCAGCGTCGACCTGTATGCGCAGGCCGCTCGTCTGGTAGTAGTATTCGGTGAACTCGATGCGCGAGACGATCCCCTGGGTGACCGAGAGCTCGGTCCCTCCGGTCGGGTAGCCGTAGACGTTGACCACGTCCTTGACGCGCGGCAGCTCGTCCGCGAAGGGGAGAAAGCCCCGCCCCTCGAAAAATGCCTCGTCTTCGAGCTTGAGCACCGCGAGATCGATCGACGGCGCGATCGCTTCCACCCGGGCGGCGATTCTGTCCGGGGACTGGTTGGGCTGGACGTAGATCTGGCTCGCGTAGCGGACCACGTGGGCGTTGGTCAGGATGCGCCGCCCCCGGATCACCACCCCCGATCCGCCCACCTGTTGCGGGCTGTTTTTCATCCAGGGTCGCAGCACGTCCGGCGTGTGATGGATCGCGTGAATCTTGACCACGAGGTCGCGGATCCTGTCCTGAGCCGTCAGCGGCCGGGCATCGACACTCCACAGCAGAATGAAGACGAACGAGCAGACCAATGTTCGAACCATCGTCACCTCACAGAGCGTTTTTTCAGCCCGGCACGGGCCGGACGCGCGGCGGCGCCGTCCAGGCGGGAACGCGACCGTCGCGCGCGGCCGGGGCTCTGTTTTCAGGAGCCCCGAGGCCGCTCGGTTGCGCCCGCCTCGACCGCACGCGCCGCGAATGCCGCAGACCCCAGTATATACGAAAAGCGGCGCGGCGGGAAAAAACCGCAGGACTCAGCCGGCATTCACCTTGCCAGTGGCTTCGTCGGGCCGGCAGAGATCCGCCAAAATCGGCGTCAGGTCTTTGGTTTCCCGTTTCTACTTTCCATATTGACTCGCGAACCTCTGCGGGATTGGGTCGGCCGCGAGCGGCCCGGCGCCGGGTTGCGCAATCTCCCGCTCGCGTATATGCATGAACGATCAAGCCGCTGCCCGAAGCGCCGCCAGCGGCGTGGCTCGGAGTCGCCGCCCTTGCGTCATGACCCCTGAGGCCATTGCTCTCCTCGCCGCCCTATCGTACGCGCTCTTCACGGTTTTCGGCTGGTTCGGGCTCCGCTACTCCACGCCGATCGTGGCGACCGTCGTCTCGCTGACGGCGCGCACCGCTACGTTATGGACGGCGGTCTTCGTGACCGGGGGCATCCCGCGGTTCGCCACCCCGGCCCTGGTGGTGTTCGTCGTCCTGGGAGTCCTGCAGAGCGCCACGAGCCTGCTCACGTTCATCGGCCTGCACAAGGTCGGGACGGCCAGAAGCCAGCCGCTGCGCAACACCTACCCGCTCTGGAGCGCGGCGATCGCGGTGCTCGTCATGGGCGAGCGAGCCGGCGGGATGATCCTCGCGGGGACCGCCCTGATCGTCGTCGGCGTCGTACTGATCTCGTGGAAGCCGCAGGCGCCGCCGCCCGGCTACCGTTGGTGGCACGTGCTCTACTCGCTCGCGGCCGGCGCTCTGGCCGGCATCGCCTTTCCGCTGCGGCGCCTCGGCCTGACGATCACGAACGAGCCGGTCTTCTTCGCGGCCGTGGTCGCGGTCGTCTCCCTGATCGGCGCGGTGCCTTACTGCGCGGGGGCTCGCGACCGCCGCGCGCCCTGGGACCGCAGAGGAGTCCTGCACTTCAGCGCTTCGGGATTTTTCGAAGCGCTCGGAGCGCTACTGTCGTTGATAGCGCTCGCTTCCGGCCGGGTCGTCGTGGTGGCGCCGATCGTGGCGACCACGCCGCTCTGGAACCTGCTGATCGCGATGATCTTTCTCCGCGGCCGCGAGGAGATCAACCCGCGCACCGTCGCCGGCACGGTCGCGGTCGTGCTCGGAACGGTAGCCGTCGCGGCCGGACGGTGACGGGCGAAGTCCCTTGACAAGCAGACGGCAGAGCGATAGGAGAGGGACTGTGCCCACCACCTCCGTGAAGGGCACGCCGGAGCGACGCGCGGAGCGCGCCCGCGGATCGTTTGCGGCGACGATGTAAGGAGGGAGTCCTATGAACGGAGAGGAGACTCCGCCGGGCCAGGATCGCCCGCTGCGGCGGGCCGTCCGGGAAACGCTCAGCGGCCAGCGGCGGGTCGGCTGATTCGGCCCCGAGCTCCAACACCGGAAGGTGCTGAATCGCTCCATCGAGCGAGCACAGGAAGAGGGGGCGGTTGAAAAAACGCCTGCCAGGCCGGGCGCTGCAAGTCGCCGGACGAAGGTCGCCGACGCACGGGCTTCGAGCCAGCCAAGCGTATAACTGAGACAGGACGCGACAGCGTCGGAAGCGGGGTCACCTCCCGGGAGGCGGTCCCGCTTTTTTTTGCTACGGTCAGCGCAGCAGCTGACCATAGCCGGGAATGCTGATCTTCATTCCCAGCGTGCGGATGACCCACCAGAGAGAGGCCGCCGTGCTCGATACGACCGGACGGTCCACGTCCTTTTCCAGCTCCTCCACACACGCCACCGAGCGCCAGCGGCCCTGAATCAGGACGGCGTCGACCTTCGGGTGCTCTCGGTAAAGCGCGCGCGCGACGTTGTACGAGGCGTAGTCCGGAAGCTTGACCTGATCCACGGGCCTGGAAACTTGCAGGCCCCGGATGCCGAGAACCTGAAATCCCGCCGATTCGTAGTAGCGCCGGACGGCGTCGTTGATCGATTCCTTGTACGCGGTGGCGATCACGACCGTTTTTGCCCGCAGGCGCCTGAGCGCCTCTGCGCTGGCGCCCATCGCGGTAATGACGGGTAGCCCGACGCGGGCCGAAAGGCCGGCTACGATCTCTTGCTCCTCCCGATAGCCCCGCTGCGTACCGAGGGTGATTCCTCCGAGCAGCACGACGTCGCACTCCTCGGCGCGGAAGATCTCAAGGCCGGTTTCGAGCGCCGCCACGGCCTTGTCGAACTCCTCGGGGGTGTGGGCGCGCACGTTCAGTCCCGTGGCGACGATGGTAAAGCCCTTGGGCAGGATCAGGTTCCAGTCCGAGGGCGTTTCGAAGACCGAGGGGGACAGATATCCGATGCGCGCTTTCCACCCCGACATTTTTTCTGTGCTCCGTCACCGCAGCCCAGGGTTCTTTTATCGCAAACCGACCGCGAGGGGAAGGGAATCATTCGCGGGTCCGGGAGGACGCTGCCCTCGTATCACGGCGGCCAGGCCCCGCCCGATTTCGATGCATGTCCGCCGGCCAGTGAACTCCTCAGGAGTCTTCTTCCGGCGCGCCTCCCGAGCGCGCCAGATCCTCGACCCGGACGCGTTCGACGTTCAGCCTGGCCACCGCCCTGGCCATGCGCTCCAGCACCTCGTCGAAGCCGAGCGGAGCGGCGTCCCTGGGCCGAAAGCGCAGCGGGTTGGCGCGCGCGACCACGAAGCTCTTGAGATACGGGCTGGTCAGTCCGCGGGCCTTGAGGCCCTCGACTTTCTCCATCACCGCGTCGTCGAGCTCCATGAGCGCGCGCGCCCGTTGTTCCCGGACGGCGAGGGCGCTTCGCAGCGGGCGGTCGAGGAAGGCGTCGCAGCGCCTGAGGAGCGGGTGATACGCGCCGCCGCTGAAGCGCGGCCGCTCCAGATAGCAGAGGCCGAGCGTCACCAGCGCCGCCTCCTCGAACTCGAGTGCGTAGCTTTTTTCCGCCGCCTGGTCCAGGGCCGCGAGCTCCCGGTACATCTTGATCACTTCGAGGGCGCGCTCCCGGAGGTTGTGGGCTTTTTCGGTGTTGAGCGCGAGGATCTGGTAGGCGACGGACGGCTCGGGAACGACGAGCGCGACGATGGTCCTGGCGCCGAGCGTGCGCATCGCGGCGAGACGGTGGTTGCCGTTCGGGGTCCAGTAGCGCGCTTCGGCTTCCCTCGGGCCGCGAACGGCGATGATCGGATCGAGGAAGCGGCCGATTTTCGCGATGCAGGATTCCAGCCGGCGAACGTGGGCGTCGGAGAGATTTCGCTGGTACGGCGTCGGCGCGACGCTGTCGATCGGCAAAGCGGCGAGCACGAGCCAGCGCCCGCCGAACGGCTCGCGATACGAAACGAGCGCCTTGCCGCCGTCGCTTTCGATCGCCCGTCGGAGCTCCGCGACGGCCTCGGGCGGCGCACCGGCGAGAAGCTCGGCGGGCTCGAGCGCGACCGCTTTCCCGGCGATTTTTCGGCGCCTGCGCGAAGCCCCTTTTTTCGCCCTGGTTTTTTTCTCGGCCATGGTTCGACCCTCTGTCGTTGCTATTCCAGCCGGCGCATCTCGGGCCGCCGGGCCGCCACCACCAGCGCCATCGCGCCGACGGCAGCTCCTCCGATCGCCACCGCCGCCGGAGCACCGGCATATTCCGCGATCGCGCCGGCGATCATCCCGCCGACCGGCATCAGCTCCCAGGCAAGCCCGTAGATTCCCATGACGCGGCCGCGCAGGTGATCGGGGAGGTTGACCTGCAGGATCGAGTTGATCGTCGTGATGTAAAACTGGCTGGCGGCGCCCAGCGCGAAGGCCAGCGCCAGCGAAAGCGGATACGAGCGTGACAGGGCGAAAACGATCAGGAGCCAGCCGAAGAGAAGCGCGCCGCCGATCGCCATGAGCCCCTTTCTGCGAGCGGTTGCGAAAAACGCCACCAGGAGCACGCCGCACAGCGCGCCGGCGCCGCCCGCGCTCTGCAGGAAACCGAAGCCGCGCGATCCAACCTCGAGCACGTTGCGGGCGAAGACCGGCATCAGCACCAGGTAGGACATGCCGAAGGCGCTGTTGAAGAAGGCCATCCCGATGAACGTGGAATAGATCTGGTTTTGGCGGATGAACGACAGCCCGGCGACCATGTTCTGCACGAGCCCGCCGCTCACGGCCGCCGCGGGGCGGCGCTCGAGGCGGATTGCGAGCCAGAGCGCCACCGCGCTCAGCGACGCGGCCAGACAGAAATAATAGGTCGGGCCGACGCCGACCCAGTAGATCAGCATGCCGGCCACGGCCGGTCCCATGAGCCGGTTCAGCTGCCAGATCGTTCCGCCGATCGCCACCGCGTTGGGGATCTCCGATCTCGGAACCATCTGGGGCAACAGGGCCATGCGGCTCGGCCGGTCGAAGGCGCGAACGGAGCCCGAGACGAAGGCGAAGAGCAGAACGTGCCACAGCGCTATCCTGCCGACGGCCACCAGCGTGCCGACGGACGCGAAGACGGCTGCGGAGACCGTCTGGGAAACGATCATGATGCGTCGGCGGTCGGCTCGATCGGCGATGACGCCGCCGAGCAGCGTCAGCAGGATCGTCGGTGCCGCGAACGCCAGGCCGGCGGCGCCGAGCATCAACGGCGAGTCGGTGAGCTCGAGGACCAACCACGCCTGGGCCACGCCTTCCATGTTTTGTGCGAGGACGGAGGAGAGCTGCCCGAGCCAGTAGAGCCGGTAGTTGCGATGGCGCAGCGCGCTCAGCGCCTCGAGCAGTCGATGGTTTGCGGCGGCGATGCGTGCGGCGGCCTCGGTCATCGGAGATCGGCTACGGGCGGAATCGGGACCGCGCTATTGTTCCCGAAACCACCGTGGGTGTCAAAGAGCCGGGCGCGGTTGAGGAAACCGGCGGCGCCTTTTATCATGAGCAAACGTCCAGACGAGAGGGTGACGAGCGATGGCTCAATACGACTATGATCTGTTCACGATCGGCGCCGGGTCGGGCGGCGTGCGCGCCAGCCGGGTTTCGGCCGCTTACGGCGCCAGGGTTGCGATCGCCGAGGAACGATACCTCGGGGGAACGTGCGTCAACGCAGGTTGCATCCCGAAAAAACTCCTCGTCTACGCCGCGCAGTTCAGCGAAGACTTCGAGGACGCGGCGGCGTTCGGATGGACGGTGGGGGAGCGTCGAATCGATTGGGCGCGGCTGATCGCGAACAAGGACCGGGAAATCGCGCGGCTCAACGGCGTCTACCGCAAGCTCCTGGAGGATACCGGCGTGACGGTCATGGAAGGGCGTGCGCGTCTTCTCGGACCGCACGCGGTGGAGATCGGCGGCCGCCGCGTGACCGCCCGCTACATCCTGGTCGCCGTCGGGAGCTGGCCGGTCGTACCCGCGGTTCCCGGGGCCGAGCTCGCCATCACCTCGAACGAAGCGTTTCACCTTCCGGCGCTGCCCGGGAAGGTGGTGATCGTCGGCGGCGGCTACATCGCCGTGGAGTTCGCGGGCATCTTTCACGGCCTCGGCGCAAAGGTCGTGCTGGTCCATCGCGGGCCGGCCCTGCTTCGAGGATTCGACGAAGACATCAGGTGCTCTCTCGGCGAGGAGATGGCGAAGCGAGGGATCGATCTTCGGTTCAACGTCCGCGTCGAGCGCATCGAGAGCCGCGGGGGCGGGCTGCGCGTCGCTCTCTCCAGCGGCGCCGTCGTCGAAGCCGACCGCGTGCTCTACGCGACCGGACGGGCTCCCAACACCCGCGGGCTGGGGCTGGAAGAAGCGGGAGTTGCGCTGAAGCCGAACGGTGCCGTCGCGGTCGACGACTATTCCAGGACCAGTGTGGAGAGCGTCTACGCGATCGGCGACTGCACGGACCGCATGATGCTGACGCCGGTGGCGATTGCCGAGGGTCGCGCCGTCGCGGAAACGCTTTTCAACCAAAATCCGATGCGTCCGAGCTATGCCAACGTTCCCACGGCGGTCTTCAGCACCCCGAGCGTGGGTACCGTGGGTCTCACCGAAGGCGACGCGCGGGAGCGTTACGGAGAGATCGACGTTTTCAGGACGAGCTTCCGGCCCCTGAAGCACACGCTGACCGGCCGCGACGAGAGAACGATGATGAAGATCGTCGTCGACCGCCGGACCGACCGCGTGCTCGGCTGCCATATGGTCGGCGAAGAGGCGGGGGAAATCATCCAGGGCTTTGCGGTCGCCATGAACTGCGGCGCCACCAAGGCGCAGTTCGACGCCACGATCGGGATTCACCCGACCGCCGCGGAGGAGTTCGTAACGATGCGCACCAGAGCGACCTAGCAAGCCGGCGAGCCCGACCCGGGACAGGTGTGCCCGCAGGACGTGCCGCATTTGGCATTTTGCTCCGGGCGGCTGCGACAAAGCCCGTGAAAAATCATGGTTTTTCTCGTGGCACGGCAGTTGCTTTCTCCAGCACAGGTGGGGGTTCGGCCATGGATCGGGATACGTTTCGGGAAAAACTTCTCACGGTCATGGAGGGCAAGGACCATTGGGCGTGGCCCGCGTTCGTGAGCGGGAGGGTGCCCAGGGAAAAGCTCCACCTCCACTTCGAGCAGGAGTATGCGACCTACGTGAGGGATTTTCCCGTTCTGGTAGGACGGGCTTATGTTCAGTGCCCGATCCCCGAGGTGAGGCGCAGCCTCGCCGAGAATCTCTATGAAGAAGAGACCGGCGGTTTGATCGCGGGCAAGCCGCATCCGGAGCTTTTCCTCGAGTACGCGCGCGGACTGGGAATGGATCTGAGCCGGTTCGAAAACATCGAGCTGGTGCCCGCCGCGAGACGTTACCGCGACTATCTCGATGACGCTACGCTGCGGCGCGGCTGGGACGTCGCGGCGGCCATCGTCACGATTTTCGTCGAAGGCACGAAGGACGAGCGCTCGCTGTTCGAAGCTGCGATCGCGCCCACGCCGCCGCCGTTGGAAGAGCATCCGCTGGTGAAGCATTACGGCATGAGCGTCGAGCATCTCGCCTTGACCAAGGCGCACCGGCAGGTGGAAGGTCGTCACCGCACGCTCGCCTGGACGGCCATCCTGGAGCACGTCGAACCGGTTCGCCGCTCGGTGGTGGCAGCGGCGATGTCCGGCGCGCTGGTCCGGTGGCTTCAGTACCGTGACGAAGTTGCCGCGCTGTGCGGCATCGAGCGCGACGGCCTGCGGCGCGAGCCCGCGGCGGTGTAGTTGCGCCCTGCGTCAAGAGTCTCGTTTCCAACACCCCTGTTCTAACGTCTCGGGGTTCAGGGTCCCGCGTCCGGAGTTTTTCAGGTTCAGAATCCGAAGTTTTGGTGTTCCAACGCCGGACGCCGGACGCTGGGCTGCGGACCCTATACTATATCCGAGCCACCGTTAACATCGCCCGCCGGAGCCCGTCTAAGCCGCCGAGGAGGGCAAACGCCTATGAACATCAAAAGGACCGTAACCTGCTTCGGGGTGGGGTTGATGCCGCTTTTGCTGCTCGGCGGCCCGGTGCCGGCGGATGACGGACACGGCGCCCGGCGCAGTCTTTTCGAAGAAATCCGCCGTGACAGAGCGGAATTGCGGCGCGACATGAGAGAGCTCAGGCGTGATCGGGCGGAGCTGCGGCGCGATCTGCGGCGCGGGGCACCGCCGAGCGAAATCGCCGCCGACCGGCGCGAGGTCAGGGACAGCCTGCGGGAGGTCGCTCAAAGCCGCCGGGAGCTGAGAAGGGATTACGCGGATCTCAACCGCTATCGCTGGCAGCATCGATGGGACCGGGATCGGTGGGATCACCGGCCGCCTTACCGCCACGGCTGGTATCGCAATCGGGGCTGGGGCTATCACCGCGACTGGTGGACCGATCACCATCCCCGCTGGCGTTGGAGAGACCGCGATCGTCACGAGCGCTGGGGAATGTGGCACCGCCACTGGGATTGATTTTCAGAGAGCCTTAAACCGAATTCCCTCCCGCGGAGGAGGCGGCGGTCCGCCTCCTCCTTTGGCCGTTTTCGAGCATTCCTCTTGACAGCTCCGCACGCGAGCAACTATAAGCGCCGATAACCCGAGAGAGCGAACGGCGCATGGCAATCCCGCAGCGATACAACACGGGGTACAACATCGGTGTCGGCGGCGCGGTGGTTGCCGGTGGCCGGCTGCTGCTCGTGCGACGCTCGTCGCGCCACGGCCGGGGCAACTGGCAGCTTCCCGGAGGATTCATCGAGCCTGACGAAACCATCGAGCGGGCGGTGGTGCGCGAGGTGCGGGAAGAGGCCGGCGTCAGCACGGAAGTCGAAGGAGTCCTCGGCGTGCGGAGCCGCTACGATCCCGAATCGGGCAACGGTCTTTACGTCGTTTTGCTGTTGCGGCCCGTGAGCGGAGAACCGCGCGCCGACGGCCGTGAAGTCGATCAGGCGGGCTATTTCACCCTCGAGGAAATCTCCCGCCTGAGCCCCCTTCCGCCGGTGAACTGGGAGATCGCCCGGCGCGTGTTGTCCGCGGATCGCCGCCTGCTCATTCCCAAATCCGTAACGAATCTTGCCGGCGCCCGCTTCACGCTGTTCGTCGGTTGAGCGCCGGAAGCGGCAAGCAATATTTTGGCCGGTTTTCTTCAAGGTCGCGGCTTTTCTCTCGATGGGCGTCGAGCCTTTTCGTTGACCCGCAACAAATAACGGCGTAGCTTTCGACTGTGCCTCGATCTACGGGCGCGGAAAGGGGTTGACGATGAAGATTCAGTGGGAGTTACGCTGTGGACGCATCCGCCGCGCATGGCCGGCAATGGTTGTCCTGCTGCTCGCGGGGGGTCAGCCGATCACGCAGGCCGCTGCGCCGCGGCAGCTGGTCGAGGCTGCCGCGAAAGAGGGGGAAGTGGTCTTCTACGCGTCCATGAACCTGGGCGAGGCGAACGCCCTCATCTCCCGTTTCCAGGAGCGATACCCGGCGGTCAAGGTGAGACTCAACCGAACCGGAAGCGAAAAGCTCCTCACCAAGGTCCTCGCCGAGGCGGCCGCCGGCAAGAGCTTCGCCGATGTCATCCAGACCGTCGAGTTCAGCATGTATCTTTTCAAGCGCAGGGGCGTGCTCGCGCGCTACGTGCCGCCTGAAGATTCCCTCTATCCCCGGGAGTTCAAGGACTCCGGCTACTGGACCACGGTCTACTACCATCCGTACGTCGCGGCATACAACACCCGGCTGGTTTCGCCGCTGGCGCTGCCGAAGAGCTACGACGATCTTCTCGATCCGAAGTGGAAGGGCAAGATGATGATGGAGGGGACCAAGGCGGAGTGGTTCGCCGGCATGCTCCAGATCCTGGGGCGCGAGCGCGGGCTGGCTTACATGCGGGCACTCGCAAAGCAGGAGCCGACGCAGCGGGTCGGCCACGAGCTCCTGGCGCAACTCGTCGCCGCGGGCGAGAGCTGGCTCGACATCAACATACCGTCGTCCTCCGTCGATCGATTGAGGCAGAAGGGGGCGCCGATCGACTGGACCGCGCTCGGCCCGGCGCCGGCGATCATGGTCGGCACCGGTCTCTCGGCCCGCGCGCCGCACCCCAGCGCCGCCCGGTTGTACCTGGATTTCGTTCTGTCGCAAGAAGGCCAGAAAATCATTCAGGGGTTCGGTCGCCTGGTGGCCAGAAGCGACCTCGCCCGCGGACAGACGGCGCTGGTGCGCGGCATCCAGATGGTCCCCGTCGATCCGGCGCTGGCCGAGAGGATGGAAGAATACTCGAAGCAGCTCCGGGAGATCTTCTCTCGCTGATCGAAGCGCCGCGCGCGGCTTGAACGACGAATCGCCATCGGTTATACGGAACATCGGTGGACGCGGCCGCGAAAAAAAGCATCTCGGTGACCGTGAACGGGGCTGCGCACGAGCGCGAGGTCGAGCCGCGGCTCCTGCTCGTCGATTTTCTACGCGACACGCTGGGCCTCACCGGCACCCACGTCGGCTGCGACACCTCCATTTGCGGCGCGTGCACGGTTCTTCTCGACGGCGCGGCGGTGAAGTCCTGCACCGTGCTCGCCGTCCAGGCGGACGGCGCCGAGGTCCTCACCATCGAAGGATTGGCGCGGGGAGAGAAGCTTCACCCGATCCAGCAGGCGTTCTGGGATCGCCACGGGTTGCAGTGCGGTTTTTGCACCCCGGGAATGATTCTCACCTCCTACCAGCTCCTCCGGCGCAACCCGAATCCGTCGGAAGCGGAAATCCGCCACGCGCTCGACGGGAATCTCTGCCGCTGCACCGGCTACCAGCATATCGTCGACGCCGTGCGCGAGGCGGCGCGAGCGATGAGACCGAGGAGCGGCGGGCGGCTTCGGGCTGCAGCGCGCTCGGGACGAAGCCGGAGCTGAAAGCGGAGGAGGCGTCGTGCCGGTCAGCAAGCTGGTCGGAGCGAAAGTCAAACGGCGGGAAGACCCGGCCCTGGTTCGGGGCCTCGGCCGGTACGTGGACGACGTCAAGCTTCCCGGCGTGCTTCACGTCGCGATCCTGCGAAGCCCGCACGCGCACGCCAGGATCGTGCGCATCGATACCGACGAGGTGCGGCGGCAGCCGGGCGTGGTCGCGGTCTTCACCGGCGCGGACCTGCGCGGGAAGATCGCCGCCCTGCCGACTACGGCGGACAACCCGACGCTCAGGGTCCCCGAGCACCGCGTCCTGGCGGTCGACAAAGTCTGTTACGTCGGCGAGGGCGTTGCGGCGGTCGCGGCCGAAGAACGCTACGCGGCCCGCGACGCCCTCGATCTGATCGCCGTCGACTACGAGCCCCTGCCGGCCGTCACGGATCCGGAACGGGCTCTCGCTGCCGGCGCCCCGGTGATCCATTCCCAATGGCCCGACAACCTGGCCTTTCGCTGGGAGCACAAGCAGGGAGACGTCGAGCGGGCGTTCGAGCAGGCGCACAAGATCGTCCGGCAAAAGCTCGTTCACCAGCGCCTTGCCCCGGTCGCTCTCGAAGGTCGAGCCGTGGCGGCGCGCTATCTGGCCGCCGAAAAGGAGCTCACCGTCTGGTCGTCGACGCAGATCCCGCACATCCTGAAGAGCCATCTGGCGCGCATGCTGAATCTCCCGCAGGATCAGGTGCGCGTGATCGCGCCGGACGTCGGTGGCGGGTTCGGGAGCAAGCTCAACGTCTACGCCGAGGAGCCGCTGCTCGCGTACCTCGCGATCGCGCTCGGCCGGCCGGTCAAGTGGACCGAAGAGCGGGGCGAGAATATGCGCGCGACGATCCACGGCCGCGGCCAGACCGGCGAGGTCGCCGCGGCGGTGGCGGAGGACGGCGCCATTCTGGGATTGCGCTACGACGTGGTCGCCGACATCGGCGCCTATCATCAGCTCTTCACGCCGGCGATTCCGCCGTTCACGGGCCGCATGCTTTCCGGGTGCTACAAGATCCCGGCGATCGCGATCGAGGTCAAAGGGGCCTTCACCAACAAGATGTCGACGGACGCGTATCGCGGCGCCGGGCGGCCCGAGGCGACCTACGTGATCGAGCGGCTCGTCGACAGGATCGCCCGGGAGCTGGGGATGGATCCCGTCAAGGTGCGGCAGCGGAACTTTCCGCAGCCGCGCGAGTTCCCGTTCAAGACCGCGACGGGTCTCACCTACGACAGCGGCAACTACCGCGCGGCGCTCGACAAGGCACTCCGGCTCGCCGGCTACGCGGAGCTGAGACGGGAGCAAAAACGGCTGCGAGGCCGCGGGCGCTATCTGGGGATCGGGCTTTCGACCTACGTCGAGATCTGCGCGATGGGGCCCGGGTTCTCGGAGTACGGCAAGGTGGAGGTCGAGCCCACGGGCAAAGTGAGAGTGCTGACCGGGGCCTCGCCGCACGGGCAGGGGCAGAAGACCTCGTTCGCGCAGATCGTGGCGGATCAGCTCGGCGTCGCTCTGGACGACGTCGAAGTGGTGCACGGCGATACCGCGCTGGTCGCCAGGGGAACCGGCACCTTCGGGAGCCGGGCGACGGCGGTGGGAGGTATCGCCGTTTACCACGCAGCTGAGAAGGTCAGGGAGAAGGCGCGCGAGCTGGCGGCGCATCTGCTGGAAGCGGACGTCGAGGACGTCGTTTTCGCCGACGGCCGCTTCGGCGTCAAGGGAGTGCCGCGCCGGGCGCTCACGCTCGCGCAGATCGCGCAGCGGGCGCAGGCGACGCGCGATCTTCCGCCGGGGCTCGATCCGGAGCTCGCGGCGGAGTCGACGTTCGAGCCGGACAACTTCACTTTTCCCTTCGGCACTCACGTCTGCGTGGTCGAGGTCGAGCCCGATACCGGGCAGGTCACGATCCGGAAGTACATTGCGGTCGACGATTGCGGCAGGGTGATCAATCCGCTGCTCGTCGACGGCCAGCTCCACGGCGGTATCGCCCAGGGAATCGGACAGGCGCTCTTCGAAGAGATCGTCTACGACGAGAACGGGCAGCTCCTCACCGGCAGCCTGATGGACTACGCGCTGCCGCGCGCAGCCGACCTGCCGCGCTTCCGTCTCGCCCGCACCGAGACGCCAACGCCGGTGAACCCGCTTGGCATCAAGGGCGTCGGCGAGGCGGGGACGATCGGCTCCACGCCCGCCGTGGTGAACGCCGTGGTGGACGCGCTGGCTCCCTTCGGCGTGAGCCATATCGACATGCCGATCACGCCGGAGAAGATCTGGAACATCTGCCGCAGACCAGAGACGGCGGCCGGAGGGCGGAAATGATCCCGGCTGCTTTCGACTATCTCGCGCCGCGCACGCTGGAGGAGGCGCTCGAAGCCCTTGCCGCGCACGGGGAGGACGCCAGGCTCCTCGCCGGCGGTCAGAGCCTGCTGCCGCTCCTCAAGCTCAGGCTCGCCCGGCCGAAGCTGCTTGTCGACCTGCGAAAGATTTCAGGGCTCGACGGCGCCGAACGGCGGAACGACCGACTGTGCATTGGCGCGCTGGCCACTCACTATAAGATCGAAAGCTCGGCGGCGCTCGCGAAGAGCGGGCGGCTCTTGGTCGAAACCGCCGGCGTGATCGGCGACCTCCAGGTGCGAAACCTCGGTACGATCGGGGGCAGCCTCGTCCACGCCGACCCCGGCAGCGACTGGCCGGCGGCGATTCTGGCGCTCGGCGGCGAGCTGCTCATGCACGGGCCCGCGGGCGAGCGGCGGATACGAGCCGAGGACTTTTTCCTGGGGCCGATGACGACCGCCATCGGTCCCCGGGAGATCCTGACGGAAATCCAGGTGCCGGCGGCGCAGCGCCGATCGGGGAGCGCCTATTTCAAGGCGAGGCAACGGGCCTCCGGCTTCGCTCTGGTCGGGGTAGCGGTCGCGTTGAGGGTCGACTCGAAGGGAAGCTGCGAGGAGATCGGCATCGGCGTGACCGGTCTTGCGGACAGGCCGTTTCGCGCCCGCGCCGCCGAAGAGCGGTTGCGCGGCGAAAAGCTCGCGCCCAGACTGATCGAGGAAGCCGCCGCTCGCGTCGCCGACGGCGTCGAGCCGCTCTCGGATCTCCACGGCTCCGCCGAGTTCCGCTCACACCTGGCTCGCATCTACGGCGCCCGCGCGATTCGCGCCGCGGCGCAGCGCGCCCGCTGACCCGCGGTCTCCGCCGGGCAGCCGTCGCCCGTCGTCGTCGATCGCAACCGCGGAATCCGCGATCGACGGGCTCCTCGAGAGACGGGACAGGCTGCGAGTTTCAGCGGCCCAGGAAAATGGACCGGAAATCTTCCCGCAGCTTCTTGAACTCCTCGGCCGTCGGGTTGTCCATGAACACCGCGTTGGCCACGATCTTGTCCGCCTCCTTGACGGCGGGGTAGATGCCGGGATAGAGCGGAAAGTCCCCGCTATCGGCGATCGCTTTCTGCGCCTCCGGCCCGCAGAGGTAATCCATGTACAGCTTTCCGGCGTTGCCGTTCCTCGCCCTGGCTCCGAGACCCAGGTCGGTCGAGTCCGTGAACACCTTGTCGAAGACGACGAGACTCAAGGGCCCTTTGACCTGCCCGACGTATTGCGCGTACGAGATGCCGAGGTAGCCTTCCCCCCGGACGAGAGCATTGGGAACCGGCGCCAGCGATTCGACGAGAAAGGGCTTCTGCCTGGCGAGCGCCCTCACGTAGTCCAGCCATTTGTCGCCCTTGATCTTCTGCAGGTTCCAGAGGAACTGCGCCGTGCTGGTGTGGCGCGACGGGTCGGGCATGACGATCTTGTTCTGCCATTTCGGATCGAGCAGATGATCGAAGCTCCCGGGCAGGTCGGCGGTTTTCACCAGGTCCGTGTTGTAAAGCACGGCCAGCGGCGTGTGGCGAAACGCGGTCAACACCCCGTCCTTGTCTCTCACTTTTTCGGGAAACTTCGCGGCCGCGGGCGGCGTGTAACGGGCCAAGGCGTTTTCCCGCTTGAGCAAGGTAATGGTGCCGTTGATCGCGAAGACGACGTCGAAGCCCGGATTCCCGCTGCGCCATTCGGTGATGGCGCGATCCACGACCGCCGTCGCCGAAGCGCGCCAGTACTCGACGCGGATGCCGTAGCGCTTCTCGAACGCCGCATGGATGGGCTGGATCACGTTCGGAAGCGTCGTTCCATAGACGACGACCTTGCCTTCTTTTCTTGCTCCGGCGACATCCGCCGCCTGGGCGACGAGCATCCGCGGAGCGAGCAGCCATGTACAAAGAATCCCGGCGGATAAGAGAAGCGCTGAATAGCGACGGGCGGACAAACTCATGTCTTCCTCCGGACTTCGGCTCCCGGCCGTATCGAAAGGGGCGCGCGACCCGAGGATTCCGGGGCGGCCTGCGCCGGGTTCATACCTTTTCCCTCCAGACGTCCCGAAACTGAGTGGCGACGACCTGATCGTAAGGGGCCGGGCCCGAGAGGAGGCCCACGCTTCGAGCGAACCGGTTCATGTTCTCGACGGTCTCCTCGCTGATCTCGGGATCGTAGTACGGAAGATCGCGACGGATCAGGTCGGCGATCAGCTCCGCTTCGGCAGGCGGAAAGCGCTTCTTCCCCACCTCGCCGGCCAGCGTCACGTCCTCGCGCAGCGCCTTGTGAGCCTTCATGATGGCGCGGATGGCCGCACGGGCCGTCTGCGGCTCCTCGTCGATGCGCTTTTGCGTGGTGACCAGGGCGGGAAACGTGTGGTGGCGCGCCCCCGGCGGCCCGTCTCCCCGTCGCACGTCGAGCACCATCGCGCCGACACCGCGCCGTACGGCGACCTCGCACCCCATGCCGTTCGCCCAGAAGCCGTCGAGCTTCCCTTCCTCGAGCGCCCGGGCGGCCGAGAGCCCGAAGGAAACATCGGGGCCCGCTGCACCGGGGATCGGCGTGATCTTCACGTTGTCGCGCTCGGGGTCGATGCCGGCCTCGACGAGCATCGCGCGCAAGCTCAGGTCGACACCCGGAGCGGCGCCGAGGCGCAAGCCCTTGACCACGCTCAGATCGCCCCGTTTCGGGCGGAGATCGCTGCGGACGACGAGAAACCAGTAGGTGTGGCGGGCCACCGCCGCGAGGAGCTTCGCCCCGCGCCATTCGGGAAAGGCGAACAGCGTCGCGTGGGCCGAGCCGACGACGAAGTCGAGCGCGCCGTCGCGCAGAGCCTCGTAGGTCTTCGGAACGGGGAAGAGGAGGTCGATCGAGGCGTCGAGCCCCTCCGAGGCGAAGCATCCCAGCTCGACGGCGGCGATCGCCGGAAAATAGGAATTGGAGATCAGGTCGGGAACGGCGATGCGGATCACGGCGCCTCCTTTAGTCGGCCAGGGGAATCGTCATGAAGACATGCGGCTCGCTCCCGAGCACGCGCGAGACATGGCCTTCGCCCGTGGTGTCGTCCGCGAGCATGACATCGCCGGCCTTGAAGGTCCGCCTCGCGCCGCCTGCGGCCTCGATCTCCCACGAGCCCGAAAGCGTGACCACGTACTGGCGCCGGGGCGCGGGATGGAGATCGAGCACCGTCCCCGGAGGGACGCAGCGGAACACGGCGCTCGTCGCCTTGCGCGGCTCGGTGGTGAGGATTTTCTGATCGCCGCCGAACCGGAGCTCGACGTCTTCGAAGTGCGATTTTCCGTCCGCCCCGGTATAGATCCTGACAATGGTCATTCCCCCCTCCTTCAGACCTTGTATTCGAGGCCGGCGGCTGCGATCCCGGCGATCACGCATGCTTCGTCCTCGTCCGCGGTTCCGCCGCTCGCCCCGGCCGCGCCGATGATCGCCCCGCCGTCGATGATCAGCACGCCGCCGGGAACCGGGACCACCTTGCCCTGCGACATGTCCGAGAGCGCGCCGAGAAATTCCGGCCGGCTCTTCAGCCGCTCGCCCAGGTGGCGGCTGGACTCCCCCATGCCGATGGCGCCCCAGGCTTTCCCGATCGCGATGTGCGGCCGCAGGATGCCGGCGCCGTCCTCGCGCTTGAGCGCCTTGAGGTGGCCTCCCGCGTCGAGCACCGCCACGCAGAGCGGGCGGATCTTCATCTCCCGCGCGCGGGCGAGCGCTCCGTCGACGATCGCCGCCGCCTTGTCCAGCGTCAGCTCCATGGCTTTTCCTCCGTTCGGGCGGTCAGAGCCTGAATTGCCTGCGGTCGTTCGCCTTGCGCCACTTCTTTTCGGCGTCGGCGTCGAAGATCAGCGACTGGTCGGCCGGAATGGTGAACCATGACTGCCCGCGAATCTCGCTTTCAAGCTGACCGGGCGCCCAGCCGGCATAGCCGAGCATCAGCAGATAGCGCCTCGGCCCCTTGCCGGCGGCGATCGCCTCGATCATCTTCGGATCGGAGGTCATGGCGATGCCGTCGTCGATTTTCGCGGACGTATCCAGCAAATAATCGTCCGTGTGCAGCACGAAGCCGCCGCTCGGCGAGACGGGTCCGCCGTAATGCAGAACGATCTCTCCCGCCGCTTCTTTGCTTTCGATCCCGAAACCCTTCAAGAGATCCTTGATCGGGCCCCTGGTCAGCGGGCGATTGATGATCAGGCCGAAAGCCCCGCCGGCGTCGTGGCGCACGAGGTAGATGACGGTCTCGACAAAACGCGGGTCCGTCATCTCCGGCGTCGCAACGAGAAGCTGACCGGTGAGATGGCCGCCGGGCCCGGCTCCGCCCGCTCCGCCAGGGCACGGCGCGGCGACCGCGGCCCAGCAAAGCAGAAGGCTGAAACAAACCCACCGCGCCAGAACCCGCCCTTTCTCGTCGCCCATCGCGGGCGGCGGTTCCACCGTCTGCGATGAGCCAAACTAAAATACCCCGGGGACCCAAATCAAGAGGCGGGCCGGAGTCGCCTTGACCCGCCGGAGCCGTTCTCCTATAAAGAGAGCTGACGACGGCGGCGCCATGAGCGCGACGATCCCAAACCGGCCGCTCCCGGAAATCCTCCCGGTGTTTCCTCTGACCGGCGTTTTGCTCCTGCCCGGCACCGTGCTGCCGCTGCACATCTTCGAGCCCCGCTACCGCAACATGGTCGAAGACGCGCTGGAGCGCGATCGGATCTTCGGGATGATCCAGCCGCTCGTGCCGCAGCAGGACAATCGGCCCTTACCCGGGGCGGAAGAGCAGCGGCCGGAGCTCTACCGGGTGGGCTGCGCCGGGTACATCGAGAGCTGGGAACGCCTCCCGGACGGTCGGTTTTTCCTGAATCTCAGAGGGCTGAACCGCTTCCGTTGCGCCGAGGAGCTACCGCTTCACCGGGGGTACCGGCGCGTGCGTGCCGACTACCGGGAGTTCCCCGATCACGCGCCGATCGAAGGCTGGCGGTGCGCCCGGGAGCCGCTGCTCTCCGCGCTCGCCGACTACGGCAGGGCTCGCGGCCTGGAGGTTCATCCGGCGCAGGCGGAGCGTTTCACCGATATCGAGCTGATCAATCTCATCGGAGTGTCGCTGCCGTTTCATCCGGCCGAAAAACAGGCGCTGCTCGAGGCCGCCACCCTGAAGGACCGCGAAACCCTGCTCGTCGATCTGCTCCGGCTCGGAGCCCGCTCGCCCGGCGGCGATCCGGGCTCCTCGCCTTCGTCCCTCAACTGAGGGGTTTTCCGTCGCTTTCCCGGAAATTTTTTCCGCCGGTGGACCCGCGCCACGGCGTTGACACCCCCGCGCTTTCGTGGAATACGGACGGGGGCGGTTGCTCGCGGCAGCGATGAGCTTGATTTTCCAGGTATCGGATACGCATTTCGGGACCGAGCAGCCGCACGTCGTCGAGGCGCTGGTCCGGCTGGCGCGCGAGCGCCGGCCCGACGCGGTGGTCATGTCGGGCGACATCACGCAGCGCGCGCGGCGGCGTCAGTTCCAGGCGGCGCTCGCGTTCGTCGAGCGCCTCGCGGCGCCGGCGACGCTGGTGCTGCCGGGCAACCACGACATTCCGCTCTTCAATCTCGCGGCGCGTCTTTTTCGCCCTTACGGTAACTACTGCCGCGCGTTCGGCTCCGATCTGGAGCCGGTGCTGGAGTCTCCGGATTTCCTCGTGGTCGGAGTGAACACGACGCGGCCCCGGCGCCACAAGATCGGCGAGGTCTCCGCGGCGCAGATCGCGAGGGTCGCGGAACGCCTGCGCGCGGCGAAGGACGAGCAGCTCCGGATCGTGGTGACCCACCAGCCGGTGCACGTGATCCAGCCGGCGGACGAAAAGAGCCTGCTGCGGGGCAGCGAGCGGGCCGTGCGGGCGTGGGCGGACGCGGGCGCCGAGCTGGTGATGGGCGGCCACATTCATCTGCCCTACGTGACGCCTCTCTTCGAGCGGTTTTCCGGGTTGACCCGGAAGGTCTGGATCGTGCAGGCGGGCACCGCGGTCTCGAGCCGGTTGCGCTACCACCGCGCGAACTCCGTCAACCTGATCGGTTACCGGCGGGACGAGAAGCCGCGGCGCTGCACGGTCGAGCGCTGGGACTACGACCTGGGAAGTGGAAGATTCGAGCCCGGAGAGCGGGCGGAGCTCGAGCTCGACGACGCCGCGGGGGAGTGACATCGAAGCGGGCCCCATAGAACCAACCGGGATCGGCGGGAGACGGGCATGGAACGGACGCAGGTGATCATGGTTCGACACGGGCAGACCCGGTGGAACACCCTGGGGATACGACAGGGCCATCTCGACAGCGAGCTCACCGAGCTCGGCATCGCTCAGGCGAAGGCGCTGGCCGAGCGCCTGTCGCGCGAACGGTTTACCGCACTCTACAGCAGCGATTTGGGACGCGCGGTGGAGACGGCGCGCACGATCGCGTCCTACACCGGCCACGACATCGTCACGGACGCGCGGCTGCGCGAGCGGAATCTGGGGATTTTCCAGGGACTCAACGCGGAGGAGATCCAGCGGCGTTTCCCGGAGGAATACCGCCTCCACAGAAGCCTCGGGCCGCACTACGTGATACCCGGCGGAGAGAGCGTGGCCCAGCAGGTGCAGCGCAACATGGCGTGTCTCACCGAGATCGCGCAAAAGCACGCCGGCGAGACGATCGTCGTCGTCACGCACGGCGGGGTGCTGAGCGGCGTTTTCCGCCACACGCTGTCGATCCCGCTCGACGCTCCGCGCCGCTTCGAGTTCGTCAACGCCGGCCTGAACGTTTTCGTCTTCGACGACGGAAAATGGCTCCTTCAGACCTGGGGGGACGTGAGCCACCTCGGCGCCGCGGAGACGAGCGAAAGCAACGATCCGTAAGACGCCGCCGGACGGCTTGAACGAAGGAAGCGGTCGAACGGCTTCGACGTTTTGAACGGGACCGCAGCCCATGAACGCCGTCCCGCGTCCGACGTCCTTGGCTTCCGTTCCCGGTCTGCCCTACGGCGCTCGCTTCTCCAGCCTCACGCTGAAGCCGGGTCTGCGGATGTAGATCTGCCGGGAGTCCTCGCGCTTGCTGAGCTGCTCGATGAGCTTCACCAACGGCTGGCCGCCGTCGAGATAAGTCCTGGGCTTGCCGGAGCGGAGCAATGCGTCCACCGCGTCGTTGCCGGCGAAGAAGCGCAGGATCAGCTCTTCGTCCGAGAGGTGGACGCCGAGTCTCTGGCGGATCTCGTGCAGCGAGGGCTCGGGCTGGCGCCACTCGCGCCACTCGCGGGCGCGCGGCCGGCTCAGGATCTTGTCCTTGACGGCGGGATCCATCAGCTCCGCACCCTCTTTCCCCCAGATCCCGAGGGCATACTGGATGACCTGGTCGGGAACCTCCTTGTAGCGTTCGCCCAGGATCACGTTGATGGCGGCCTGCGTGCCGACGTATTGCGACAGGGGAGTGACCATGATCGGGTAGCCGAAATCGGCCCGTACGCGCGCGGCCTCCTCGAGCGCCGCCTCCATCTTGTCCTCCATGCCGACGATCTTGAGCTGGTGGCGCATGTTCGAGATCATGCCGCCGGGGACCTGGTGCAAATACTGCGAGTAGTCGTATTCCACCGGCCGGCCGATGGGCAGGCCCAGGCGCTTGGCGACCGAGGTGAAATGGCGGCGCACCGGCTCGAGCGGCTTCTCGTCGACGACCGGGGTGTAGCCCAGCGCTCGCAGGTTGTGCGCCACGTTGAAGATCGAGGGCTGGGAGGAGCCGTTGGCGAGCGGGGGAACCGCCGTGTGGAGCACGCGCATGCCCAGCTTGACCGCCTCGAGGTAGCACAGCGGCGCCTGCCCGCTGTTGCAGTGGGCGTGGAACTCGACGGGGACGTCGCCCGCGCTCCTGAGCACCACCGGGATCAGCGTGCGCGCCCGCTCGGGCGTCAGCAGGCCGCCGACGTCCTTGAAGCAGATCCGGTAAGGCCGGATCGCCGCCGCTTCGCGGGCCTTGGTCGCGTAGTATTCGTCGGTGTGGCGCGGCGAGACCGAGTAGATCAGATTGGCCACCGTGTCCATTCCGTTTCGCTTGAGATCGGCGATCTCCTCCTTGAAGGCCGTGTAATCGTTCCAGCAGTTCGAGGTGCGGGTGAGCGTGAGGCCGTAGGAGACGAGCCGCTCGACCAGCAGCTTGAGGATGCAGTGCGGCGTCTTCTCGAAGGCGCTGTGCATCCCGCCGTGGTAGCGCAACTGCGTCTTGCGGAATTTCTTCGTTCCCTGACGCAGCCACTCCCAGGCGTCCTCTTTCAGCTCGCGCGCGTATTTCTTGAACATCACGCTCAGGAAGAACTCCATCGACTCGAACCCGGCCTCGTCGAGGTGGGGCGCGGCCGGCAGCATGGCGCCGACCGGCATGTTGAGGGCCCAGAGGCTCTGATTGCCGTCGCGCAGCGTGGTGTCGATGAAGCGCACTTCGCTCATGGTTCCCCCGGTGGCTTTCGCTCGGTTTCTATTCTGTACAAATTCCTGCACAATAGATCAATCGGGAGGTTCCGCGCCAGAGCGGAGCCCGTTCGGCGACGTGCCGGACCGGGGAGGACCGAGCATGAAGAGCTTCCGCAGGGAACTGTGGTTCAACACGCCGACGCGCGTGGCGTTCGTCAACATCACGCCGCAGGTGGAGGAGTGCGTGAGGGAGAGCGGCGTCAAGGAGGGGCTGGCGCTGGTGAACGCGATGCACATCACCGCCTCGGTGTTCATCAACGACGACGAGTCGGGATTGCATCACGACTACGGCGTATGGCTGGAAAAGCTCGCGCCGCACGAGCCGGTGCGCCAGTACCGGCACAACGACACCGGGGAGGACAACGCCGACGCCCACATGAAGCGGCAGGTGATGGGGCGCGAAGTGGTGGTGGCGATCACCGGGGGAAAGCTCGACTTCGGTCCCTGGGAGCAGATCTTCTACGGCGAGTTCGACGGCCGCCGGCGCAAGCGCGTGCTGGTGAAGATCATCGGCGAGTAGAGGGGCGCGGTGCGGAAAGGGGTGCGGCGGGCGGAAGGGGTCGGAGAAGAAACGGCGGCGGCGCGCTGCCCGCACTATCCGGACTGCGTCGGCTGCGCGTACAGCGCGCTGCCGTACCCCGAACAGCTCGAGCGCAAGCGCCGAAGCCTTGCCGAGGCGTTCGGGGCGTACGCTTCCCTGGCTTCCGCGGAGATCCCGGAGGTCGTTCCGTCGCCCCGCCGCCTCGGCTACCGGGCCCGGGTCAAACTGGTGGTGCGTGCCGCGAGGGGAGAGCCGCTGGTGGGTCTCTATCGTCCGGGGAGCCATCGCGTCGTGGACATCTCCCGCTGTCCCGTGCACCCGGAGCCGGTCAACCGCGCGATCGCCTACGTCAAGCGCAAGCTCCGCGAGCTGGGAATCGAGCCCTACGACGAGCGCGACGACTCCGGCGACATACGTTATCTGGATTTGCGCTACGGGTTCGAAAGGCGCGAGCTCAACGTCACCCTCGTCACGCGCCACGCCGCATTGCCGCAGGGAAAGAGGCTGGCCCGCTCGCTGATGCGCCGCCTCGGGTTCGTCACCGGCGTCTTGCAGAACGTCAACCCCGAGCGGGGCAACGTGATCTGGGGCGAGCGCTTCGTCACGCTCGCCGGGCGCCCTTACGTCGAGGACCGCATCGATTCGTACCGGCTCGCGTATCCCGCGGGCGTCTTTTCGCAGGCCAATCCCTTCGCGGCACGTAAGCTCTACCGGCTGGTCGCGGAGCTGGCCGGGCTGGGCGGCGGAGAGACCGTCGCCGATCTTTATTGCGGAGCTGGACCGATCGCGCTTCTGCTCGCCGCCCGGGCGCGGCGCGTCGTCGGGATCGACGACAGCGAACCGTCGATCGCGGCGGCCAGGCAGAACGCACGGCGGAACGGGATCTCCAACTGCCGCTTTTTCTTCGGCGACGCCGCGGAGCGGCTGCGGCAGGCGGCGAGCGACCTCGGCGCGATCGATCTCATCACGCTCAATCCGCCGCGCAAAGGTGTTCAGCCGGCGGCCCTGGAGGCGCTGGTTGCCGCCGGCGCCCCTCGGCTGATCTACGTCTCGTGCGACCCGGCGAGCCTGGCGCGCGATCTCGACCGCCTGCTCGGCCGCGGTTACCGGCTCGCGCGGCTCCAGCCTCTCGACATGTTTCCCCAGACCGAGCACGTGGAAACGGTGGCGCTGCTCGCCCGGGCCTGAGACGCGGTCCGTCTTGCAATCCCCGCGCTCCCTGTGTTTTGATTGGCGCGCAAGTTCGGTTCGGACGGAGGTGCGATATGGCCGAGCTCCAGGTCCAGGGCGTCACTCACTGGTCGATTCCGGTCAACGATCTCGCCGAGGCGGAGAAGTTCTACGGGGAAATTCTCGGTCTCGAGCCCAAGGGGCGCCTGGGGAATTCCAAGATGTCCTGCTTCAAGGCAGGCGAGCACCATTTCATCCTGCTCTGCGAGCGCAAAGAACCGCTGGTCCGAACCCCGCAGCAGGACAACCGCCTGCACCACGCCTTCACGGTGAGTCCCGAGATGTGGGAAAAGGGTTGCAAGGTTCTCCACAAACACGGCGTGAAGATCGCCGAACCGATCGTCTACCGGGAGAAGGGCCACTTCACCGGACGGGAGCTTTATTTTCTCGATCCCAGCGGCAACATGCTCGAGCTTTGCGATCCGACCTGGAAGCCCGGCATGCCGACGCCCACCTACGAGGAGATCGTCTCGTCCTGAGCGGCGCCGCTTAACCCGAGCGGTAGCGCCAGAGTTGCGGGATCGCCCAGCAAACGCCGAGCACGCTCGCCGCGCAAAGAACGGAGCCGGCGAGCAGAGCGTTCGGCGCCCCGAGCACCGCGGCGGCGGCGCCGGCGATCACGGCTCCCAGGGCGTTGGTGGTCTGGGCGAAGACGGTGAGAAAGCTCGAGGCTCTGCCGCGCATGTCGTCCGGCGCCAGAATCTGGACGACGGTGCGGCGGACGGCGACGCTGATCGCATCGCTGAACCCGAGCGCGCCGACCGCCAGGAGCCCCAGCCAGAACCACCGCGAAAGGCCGAGAAACCCCAGGCTCGACGCGAACAAGAGGGTGGCGATCACCGAGAGCGCTCCCTTGCGCTCCACCTCGCCGACGGCGAGCAGCAATCCCGAGCCCACGAGGGCGCCGATTGCGGGCGCCGCGTAGAGGGCGCCGAGCCCGCCGGCGCCGACCTTGAAGACGTCGTTGGCGAAAATCGGCAGGATCGGGCGGTAGTAGCCCACCAGCACGGCGAAGAAATCGAGCAGGAACAGAGAGAGAATGATCCGCGTGTGCCAGAGAAATTCGAAGCCTTCAACGAGACTGCGCAGGCTCACGCGCCGCCGCTCGCCCGTCGGCTGCCCCGAGCTGCGGACCATGAGCACCGAAACCAGCGCCGGGGCGAGCAGCGCGGCGTCCATCAGATAGGAGACCTCGATCCCGGCGAGGTCGATCAGGAAGCCCGCGAGCACGGGCGCGACCAGCTGCGTGCTCTGCATCATGAGCGTCGCGAGCGTAACCGCGTTGAGCAGATGCGACGAGGGCACGAGGCTCGGGATGATCGCCTGGCGAGCGGGGCCGCCGAGCACCTGAAACGCGGCCGTGAACAGGTTGAACAAGTTGACGTGCCAGACCTGCACAGAGCCGGTCGCCGTGAGGGCCGCGAGCGCCAGCCCCGGCACGACGTTGAAGATCTGCGTGTAGAGGATCAGCTTCTTGCGGTTGACGCTGTCGGCCAGCACGCCGCCGAGCAGGCCGAAAAAAACGAACGGCGCCGCCTGGAAGAAGCCGGTCAGGCCGAGCTGCAGCGAGGAGCCCGAGATGTGGTAGACGTGGTAGAGGCTCGTGACGTTGCGCATGTGCATCGAGGTGTTGGCGCAAAGAATCGCGAACCAGATCAGGCGATAGTCGCGGAAAGCGAAGGAGGACCAGGGGCGGACGCGGTCCGGGGGCACTGTATCGGGAGGCTTGTCGGTCTGCTGCGTCACCTGGGTGTCTGAATCGCGGGTGCGGCGCGGATCGTGCGCCAATGTAGCAGATCAGAGTTCGAAACTTCAATAGAACGTTCGAGCCGTCCGGCGCCGGTCAGGCTTCGTGCCGTCTCCGGCTTTCCGTCCCCGGCCTCCATTTCGAACGGCGAACCTCGAGCGGGGGCTCGCGGTCGAGCTGGGAGAAGGCGTCGCGATGCAGGGTGTTCCCGTCTCTGCATCGAGCCTCGATGCTCTTTTGCGGGATACGAGTACGAGCGACGGGATATACGAGAGGCCGGAGACGTCCTCGGAGCCGGCGGTTCAAGGGAAATTTCAGCTCGTGAGAAAGTATCCTCCGGTCACCGCGTGATGCCAGCTCCTGACCACCGAGGGGGCGATTCCCAGCGGCAGGTCCTTTTCCGCTTTCCAGAAGCTGTGCACGCCCGCGCCGAAACGGGTGAGCGCGATCCTCGGCGCCGGCTTCATGGCGCGAAAGCCGGGGAGGATCACTTCCTGATAGACCTCGGGGCTGTGGTCCCGGCTGTCCTTGGAGATCTCGAAAAGGAACGGCGGCAGCGGTTTCACCCCCTCGCCGGACAGCTCGCGCGTATAGCCGATGAACCGCCGAACGAGCGCCTCGGTCTCGTCGGCGTTCATCTTCAACCGCGCGGCGCTCACGCGTGCCGCCGTCTCGAGAGACGCGGTGATCGCGTGGGTGACGATGTACTCCGCCTTGAACTGCGGGCGCGACCGGACATTCTCCCAGGCCGCGAAGATGTCTTCCATGATCGCCGGCAGGCGCATCAACGCTGCGGGCCCCTCCTGCCCAAGCGCTTCGGGGCCCTGGTAGCGGGCGAGGTCGCGCCACGTGCGGATGTAAAGCTCATTGAAGGGGTCGGTGCGCGGCTTGCTTTTTTTCGCAGCCTTCTCGTAGCCGGAGATCTTCCCCATGTCGCCGCCCCAGAGGTCGCGGCCGCTGCAGAGATAGCCGAAAGGGGAATGCTCGGCGGCGCACACGCCGGCCATGTTCGGGATGCGCTGCGACAGCATGCAGATGAACGGCCCGCCGGTGGAGTGTCCCTGGCCGTAGATCGAAAACTCATCCGCGGGAAAATGGCGCCGGGCGGCCTCGATCATTCCCTCCTCGAAGGCCGCGGGCCAGGCGGCCATCCGGTAATAAAAGAGCGTGTCAGGTTTCGCGCGCGCGAGCGTGCGCGTCCCGTAACGGTTTCGCATCGAGGCGTCGCGTACGACATCGTACTGGTCGGGCGTGATCGTCTCGCCCTGCTTCCAGATCGGCGTGCGAACGGTTCCATCGGCATGAACCGTGTCGTCCGGCCAGTCGCGGCTGGGGTCGGGAAAATAGAAACGGCCGGGGAAGGTGCCTGCCAGAACCTTGTAGCCGAACCGGACGGCCAGCAGCCGCGAATAGCGCTCGATCCCCTTGAAGTCGCTCGAGCCGCCGTGGAGGAGGAAAAAGCCCGCCTTCTTTCCGTCGGCCCCGCGCGGGACCCGCTCCGGGTCGGCGGGCTCGTAGACGACCATGCCGAGGTCCCAGTCCATGCCGAGAACGTTGATGCGAAAGATGTCCTCGGCGCAGGAGATCGGAATCTCGGGCATCCCGAGCACTTCCTCGGTGTCACGGACGCATTGCTCGCGGCTGACGAACTCCGGCGGTTCCCACGTGCTTTCGGCTTCGGCCTTCATCGGCTCACCTCCCGCGAGCTCACATTTATTGAGCCTTCGCGCGCAAGTCAAACCACCGCGTCGGTGTCCGGCGTTGGGAATCCGGAACTTTCGACGCAGGACCCCGGACCTTGAACGCTGGACCTTGAAAACGAGACGGAGTAAAAAGGCGGGAGGCGAAATCGAGCCGGGGCGATTATGAACGTCTTGATCACGGGCGGAATGGGAGTCAACGGCGCGGCCACGGCCCGCTTTCTCGTGGGCGAGGGCCTCCGGCCGGTGTTGTTCGACAACCGCCTCGACTTCTCGCTCTTGCGGGACGTGGTGCAGCGGGTCGAGTGCGTCGAAGGCGACGTTTGCGATCCGCGCGCGCTGGAGAGAGCGGTCGAGGACCACGGAATCACGCACATCGCCCATCTCGCTGCCCTGATGCCCGAGCCGGCGGAAGCAAATCCGCGACTTGCGGTCCAGGTCGGAGCCGGCGGCACGACCAACGTTCTCGAGGTCGCGCGCGCACACGGCATCAAACGCGTGGTGTTCACCAGCTCCAAGGCGGTGTACGGCGAGATCCGCGGCGCGCACGGGGCGCCCGAGTTCAAGCCCGTGACGGAGGATCATCCCAAGCGGCCCGCGGACCTCTACGGAACGATAAAGGTCTGCTGCGAGGCGCTCGGCGCGTATTATCGGGAGGCCTGGGGAGTGGAGTTTCTGGCGCTTCGCTACGCGTCGATTTACGGCCCCGGAAAAGAGGCGCGCCACGGACCGCTTTCCTTTTACGGGAGGCTCATCGAAACCGCGCGCTCCGGCGAGCCCTGGGCCGTTCCGGAAGGCGGCGATCAGCACAACGATGCGGTTTACGTCGGCGACGTCGCCCGCTCGATCTATCTGGCGTTGAAGGCGCCGACTCCGGGAGTCTGGGCGTTCAACATCGGCAGCGGGCGGCTCTCGACGCCACGGGAGTTCCTCGCGGCGGCCGCGAAACTGTTTCCCGCCCACCGCATCACCCTGGGGCCGGGCCCGGGCAGGCTCGGGCGAACCAAGCAGAGCTACTGCCGGTTCGACATCTCGGCGGCAAGAAGGCACCTCGGATACGAGCCCGCCTTCGGCGTCGAGGAAGGCGTTCGTGACTACGTGGCGACCCTGGGGTTGATCGGGAGATAAAGAATAGTTCAAACGGTTCGAGCCGTTCAATCGCCCCGCTCCGTTCGACCCGTCCGGCGCGGGGGAACAACCGTGGACGTGGGATTCCGGACACACGGAGATAACGACCGGAGACCGGAGACGGAAGAGCGGAAAAACGATCGTGCAGGGACGCATGTTGCAAAGGAAAGATTCGTTTCAGGCTGTGGGATTCGGTTCGACGGGTCCGGAGTTCAAAAAGTTCGCTTAAAAAGGGTTCGGCTGAAAGCGTACGAAACTGAAGGACGCGATTACGGGAGAGGAT
Organism: Candidatus Zixiibacteriota bacterium; assembly: GCA_035574315.1. Taxonomy (NCBI): domain Bacteria; kingdom Pseudomonadati; phylum Candidatus Zixiibacteriota; species Candidatus Zixiibacteriota bacterium. The sequence continues at coordinate 74,920 of DATLYW010000048.1, read as the reverse complement.
ACCGTGGCGGATCAAGGTAAGGCGGCTGCAAACGCGGAAATATGGGCGGCGGGAATCGGTCGCAGGAGTCGGGCCGAGTACGGATCGGACCTCGCGGTCGAGGTGCTGCGGGAGCTGGGGATCCGGTACATTGCGCTCAACCCCGGCGCCAGCTACCGGGGCCTGCACGATTCCCTGGTCAACTTCGAGCCCGGGAGCGGGCCCGAGCTGATTCTGTGCACGCACGAGGAGATCGCGGTTGCGCTCGCCAACGGCTACGCGCGCGCCACCGGCGAGGTGATGGCCACGGGCCTCCACGACATCGTCGGGCTGCAGCACGCGAGCATGGCGATTTTCAACGCGTGGTGCGATCGTACCCCGATCCTGAACCTCGGCGGCGGCGGACCCCAAAACACGATCAACCGGCGGTCGACGGACTGGGTGCACACCGCCCTGGTTCAGGGCAACATGGTGCGCGAGTTCGTGAAGTACGACGACCAGCCGAGCACCGTCGAGGCGCTCCCGGAGGCGCTGCTGAAGGCCTACCGGATCGCGACGACGGAGCCGAAGGGCCCCGTCTACGTCTGCCTCGACACCGACGTCCAGGAGCAAAGGATCGCATCGCCCCTGGTCGTCCCGGACGCGCGCCTGTTCCGCGCGCCGGCGCCTCCCGCGCCCAATCCTGAAGCGCTGCGGCGCGCGGCGCAGCTGCTCGCCGAAGCGGAGTGGCCCGTGATCGTCGCGGGCGAGGTGGGACGGAATCCCGTTGCGCTTCCGCCGCTGCTCGATCTCGCCGAGCTGCTAGGCGCTCCGGTGATCGACGCCGACGGCCGCTACGCCTTTCCGAGCACGCATCCGCTCAACCTGACGACCGCGCGCGAGCAGGCCTTGCGCGACGCCGATACGGTGCTCGCTCTCGACGTCCCGAGCCTCGGCGTGCCGCTCGGCCCTTCGGTGCGCGAGCGCGGCAACTTCGCGCCGGTGACGCCTCCCTCGGCGAAAATCATACACGTTACGCTTCTCGATCTGGAGCGGCAGAGCTGGGTGAGCGATGGGATGTGGTTGCTTCCGGTCGCGGTGCCGATCGCCGCAGACACCGCCATTGCGCTGCCGCAGCTGCTCGAGGAGGTCCGCCGGCGCGGGGTTTCCCGGGAGAAGGCAGCGAGCCGGCGCGCGAAGGTGGAAGCGATCTACGCCGAGGCGCGGCGCAAGAGCCGGGAATGGCTCGAAAAAAGCTGGGACGAAACTCCGATCTCCCAGGCGCGCCTGTACGGCGAGATCAACCGGCGCGTGGAGCGGCGCTCCTGGGCGCTCGTCTCCGCGCACGGGCGGCGCTGGCGGGAGGCGCTCGAGGTGACCGAGCCGGCGCACGGTCTGGGGGGCGGACGGGGGGGCGGCGTAGGCTACGGGCTGCCGTCCTCGATCGGCGCCGCGCTCGGGTTCAAGGGCAGCGGGCGTCTCTGCGTCGGCGTCATCGGCGACGGGGATTTCATGATGACGTCGAACGCGCTCTGGACCGCGGCGAAGTACGAGATTCCGCTTCTCGTGGTCGTGCTCAACAATCGCTCGTACTACAACGACGAGGAGCACCAGGAGCGGATGGCGCGCTGGCGCGGCCGGCCGGTGGAGAACAAAGGGATCGGCATTCGCATCGAGGATCCGGCGCCGGACATCGCGGCGATCGCCCGGGCCCTGAGCGTGGCGGGGTTCGGCCCGATCACCGAGCCGGCGGCGCTCGGTCCGGCGCTCGACGAGGCGATCGCGGTGGTGGACGGCGGCCGGCCGGCCGTGGTCGACGTCGTGACCCAGCCGCGATAGCCCTTCAGCGGAGGCGCGTCTGGCGCCGCCGCTTCTCGATCTCGATGTCGACCTGGCGCGAGCGCTCGACGGTATAATTGAGCCTTTCCCGTTCCTGCGCGAGTAATTCCTTCTCGCGGAGCAGGACGCGCCTTTCCTCGATCAGCCGGCGCCGCTCTTCGGCTATTTTCTGGTGCTCCTCCAGCACCTGGACCCAGACCTTCGCCTGCTCGACGAGGGGGCTTCGGGGATGCTCCTTGATCAGCCTCCTGAAATAGCCGAGCGCCTTCGGGTAGTCCTTCCTGGGATTCGAAGAGTAAGCCGAGATCAACCCGAGATTGAACAGCGCTACGTCAGGCGCGGCCCTGCCGTCCGCGAGCAACCGCTGGTTCTCGCGCAGAGCCGCGTCGTAGTTGCCCTGCTCGAAGAGCTGCCGGCTTTGGCCGAAGGGATCGGAAGACTTCTCGGCGTCGTGCACGGCGAGCCCCGAGCAACCGGGCAGCGCGGCGGCGAGCGCCGCCAGGAGCACGGCGGCGCAAAAGGAAGGCCGCACCGTCGGCGCTGCCTGTCCTCGTGGCCGAACGGTTTTCCGCTTCATGACTTTCTCGCCTTTCCGCATCCCAAAGTCTCGATCGAGGCTCGAATCGAGCTCCAGGACGCTCTGGCGCGCCGATGCCAGAGTTCCGCCAGCCGGAAGGCACGCGAGCGCCAGTTTTCGAGCAGCGCGCGCCGGGTCGTCGTCATCGCCGCTGCTGCCCGCCGCTCCGGCTTTTCTTCGCTCCCGCCCGGGAGCGCCTCGGGGACGGGCGGAGCCTCGGCGAGCTGCTGGAAGCGCCGGATCAGGCGGTCGTTCTCGGAGGCCAGGATCTGGAGCACGGCTTTCTGATCGGTCGTCATCGTGGCGTTCAGCTCGCTCTCCAGACGACCGAGGCGCGCCCGCATGGAAATCAGGGGCGTGGCAAACTCGTCGGTGACCGAGCGGACGAAATCCCGGTTCGCCTGAGCTGCGGCCTCGAGTTTCCGCCGGGCGTGCGCGAGCGCGTCCGCGAGGTCGCGGATCTCCGGGATTCGGGAAAAGTCCTCTGCGGATGCGGTGTCCGGGGCGTTTTCGGCGGTTTGCTGCCGCAGCTCTGAAATCGGCCGGGTGATGCTCCGGCTGACGACCAGGGAGACCGCTGCGCCGAGCGCGATCAGCAGGACCGTGGTCAGAATCGCGACGCTGCGGGCGGTGTGGGCCGCGCCCTCGATCGTCCGCAGCTTTTCCTGGAACGTTTCCTGGAGCCGCCCCTTCAGCCCTTCGAGCTCCCTCAGGAGCGTATCCATGATCTTTTCCTTTTCCTGGCGGTAGCGGCTTTCGGCGTAGGGCTGGCGGGCCTTGAGATAGCGGACCTCCTGCTCGAAGAGCTCGCGGTAGCGCCGATGGTACTCCTCTACGCGCGCCAGCCGGCCCTCGACCTCGGGGGAGGCGGCCAGCGCTTTCACCTCGCTCAGCGAGCGGAGGAAGTCCCGGTTGAACTGGGAAAACTGATCCCGGTGGGCCGCCGCCTGTGTGATGACGAACTTGCCCGCGTAGCGCACCTCCGAGAGAAAGATGTCGGCCAACCTCTCCTGGTGAGAGATCAGGCGATAATCGCGCCCGAGCGCCGTGCGCGCCGCCTCGCTCAGCGTGCCGAGCCGCAGGATCGAGTAGGAGGAGGCGCCCAGGGAGAGAACGAGAATGACCGAGTACCCCGCCATGAGCCGCCAGAAGATGGGTATCGCCATCGAACGCTCCTTTCAGCTGCGTCAGGCTTGCCCGGCGCAGTCGGCGCGGTATTCCGGGACTCCGGGCCGGTTGGAGGGCACGCCGAGGGGCAGCCGGACGATGAAAATCGATCCCTCGCCGAGCCTGCTTTCGACCCGGATCGTGCCGCCCAACAGCTCCACGAAGGTCTTGACGATATAGAGACCGAGGCCCGCGCCCGAGTGGCTCCGCGTCGTCGTGCTGTCGAGCTGGCGGAACTTGTCGAAGACCACGGGAATCAGCTCTTCGGGAATACCCGGTCCGGTGTCGGCGACGCGCAACTCGAGCTCTCCGGTCCGGGCGAGCACGCTGGCCGATACCACCACCGATCCTTGTTCCGTGAACTTGATCGCATTGTTGATGAGGTTGGTCACGATGTGCTTGAGCTTCGCCCGATCGGTCATCAGCGCCGGAAGGTCGTCGGGGTGGCGCCACTCGAGGGAGAGGCGCTTTTCGCTCGGCATCATGTAGTCGGAGCGCAGCTCGGCGAGAAACTTGTTCAGATCGACCGCCTCCCGGTGGACCGCGACGCTCCCGGTCTCGATCTTGGTGATCTCGAGAATGCCGTTGATCAGGGCGAGCAACTGGGCCGCCTGGGAGCGGATCTTTTCCATTCCCCTGGTCTGCTCCGGGCCCAGCCCGCCGAACATCCCGATGCGCAGCGCCTCGGCGTAATTCATGATGATGTTGAGGGGCGTGCGCAGCTCGTGCGACATGACGCCGAGGAACTCGTCCTTGGTCTTGTTCGACTTCTCCAGCTCCTCCGCTTGGCGGCGCGTCTGCTCGTAGAGGCGGGAGTTCTGGATCGCCATCGCCGCCTGCGTGCCGACATCCATCAGGAAATCCACCTCATCGGCCTGAAACTCGTGCGGCCGGTTGGTGTAGAGCGAAAGGACGCCGAGGGCCTCGCCTTGCGAGATCATCGGCAGGCCGAGATAGGAAACCAGCCGGTAGCGGCGGAAGAACTCCGGATGGGTGGTGCGGGGATCGAGCTGCGCATCGCGAACGGCGACGGGCGCGCCCGCCCGTACCACCACCTCGGGAAGGCCGCGCTCGATGCCGGTCTCGGCGAAGCCCGCATCGTCGCCCGCGTCGCTCCGGTACGCCATGTCTTCGAGCCGCCCGGTCCGCCGGTCGATCCAGCTCACCGTCGTCACGCAGCAGGGAAACAGCGCAGCGATCTTCGCGAGCAACGTGTTGAGCACACTGGCGAGGTCGAGCGTCGACATCAAGGCGAGGTTCAGATCGTGGAGGACCCTCTGGCGAAGGCGCTGGACCTCGATCTGCGCGACGGAGGCTCTGGCCTCCCGGTCACGCCGTTCCAGTGTTTCGGCCAGCTCGTCGAACGCTCTGGCCAGGCTGCCGAGCTCGCTCCTGCCGTAGGGGAGCGAGGTACGGGCGGTGAGCGTTCCCGCGGCGACCTGCCGCGTCGCCGAAACGAGGTCGCGGATGCGACGCAGGACGAGCAGATCGGCCCCGAACCAGGCCGCGAGCACCGTTACGGCCGTGAGCAGCGCGAGGGCGGCCAGGCTGTAGGCGGCGATGCGATCGGCCTCGGCGAAGGCCAGGGACGCGGGAACGTCGATCGCGGCGTAGATCGTCTGGCCTTCGAACCTGGTTTTGAGCCGGCTGAAGGCAAAAAGGCGCTCCACTCCGTCCGCTGCGATCGCCTGCACGGCGCCTTCGAGCCCGCCGAGAACGGCGAAACGGTTGGAGCTGTCCATGAAGGCTTTCTTTCCGACCCAGGCGGCTCCGTCAGGGTGGCGGAGGAGAACGGTTCCCTGATCGTCGATCAGAGTGAACGACGCGCCCGGTGAGAGGCGGCTGTGGGCCGTGATGCGAGCGACCCAGGAAAAGTCGAGCGCGACGACGACCGCGCCGCGCACGACGCCCGGGGATTCCACGACGGGATAGCCAAGGTCGACGACCGCCTTTTCCGCCGACGGGAGCGGACGGATCCGGCCGATGGAGAAATCGTGAGTTCGGGTCACCGCCGAAAGGAGCGCGGCCTCGGGCCTCACGAGAGCTTTGCTCCGGGGCAAAGCACCGCAGACCTGGCCGCCGTTCAGGTTGAAAACCGCGAGATCGACGTAGAGAGGCTCGAGCAGGCCGGCCAACAGCCGATCGCAGGCCGGGCCGGATCGCTCGCGGACTTGCGGCAGGCGGGCCAGGGTGACGAGGAACTGGTGGGCGTTCTCGAAGTAGCGCTCCTGCTCGGCTCCGATCAAGCGCGCGGTGTCCAGGGCCTTCCCCTGAACGTGCCCCGCCATCAGGGCACGGTAGCGGGCGGTGCCGTAGAGAATGACCCCGAAAGCGGGAACGACGGCCAGCAGGACGAAGGCGATCAAACGGAAGCGAAGACTCGAGATCAGCCAGGCCATAAAATAAAAAACGGCGCCGCGCCGAAACCGTGGGGGAGCGGAGCAACCTCCGTGCCACGAAGACGCGAGCGGAATATTTGGAGCAATTCCGGTAATGCGTGCAGCCAGGCGCTAATCAGCGAGTGTCACCAGGGGCGGTTTTGACCGACGATGCCGTTTTTTTCAGTGGCGATGCCGGAGGGGGAAACGAGGAGGGAGGAATCGTTTCGTGCGCGCTCGAAGGGCATCTCCCTTGTCGGCCCCGTCCCGTCCTCACGGTGCGGGCCTGAACGTCGGCTTTGCGTTTCCGCGCCCGCGCTCCACAGGACTCGCCGCTTCAAGCGGTGAAGACGGAGAAAGGCGAATCCGGCCCGGCGACGTCGGGATGAGCGTGCTGCTTGACGACGGCTGCGGGGCGGCGATAGAAGAACAACGTCGCGCTTCTGATGCTCGTGGTCTTCGTGGTTTTAGACAACTGCCTCGGGCTCGGGTTGCGCGGTAGAGATTGACCGGGAGAGAGCTTTCACGGGAGGAAACCGCCATGGACAAATCGCTTGAGCGGATGCTCGAAGCGCTCTTGCAGAAGGAAGGGCTGGAGCCGAGAGACGGCGACCTGGAGCGTTTCGGGTCTTTGCTCGAACATTACGTGGCGACGCTGGAGACGCTTCGAAGCGTCGATGCCGGTGACGCCGAGATCGCCGGCGTGTTTCACCCGGAGCGGAAATAGGGGGGCGCATGAGCCACGCTGGCGGCGAACCGCTTTACTACCTGACGATCGACGAGGCACAGAGGCTGATTCAACGGCGCGAGCTTTCACCGGTCGAGCTGACCAGGGCGGTGCTTGACCGAATCGCCGCCGTGGACGGTGACCTGCACGCGTACTGCCGGCTGACGGGGGAGAGTGCGCTCATCGAAGCCCGCCGCGCCGAAGCCGAGGTTCTCAAGGGCGACTGGCGCGGCCCGCTGCACGGAATCCCGGTTGCGGTCAAGGACCAGCTGGACGTGGAAGGGGCTCCCGCCGAGATTCGCGGTGCGAGCGCGGCGGCGGCGCTGGCGACCGCCGACGCCACCGCGGTCAGGAAGCTGCGCGACGCGGGCGCCGTTCTGCTCGGAAAGCTCACCATGAGCAGCATGCCGACCGAACCGCCGGCGCCACGAAATCCGTGGGACCTCAAGCGAATCACGGGCGGATCGAGCACGGGGGCCGGCGCGGCGGTGGCTGCCGGATTGTGTCTGGGCGCGCTGGGCGAAGACACGGCCGGATCAATCCGCAATCCCGCCTCTCTCTGCGGCATCGTCGGCCTCAAAGCCACTTACGGCCGCGTGAGCCGCCGGGGGCTGGCGCCCCTCGGCTGGTCACTGGACCACTGCGGGCCGATGACGCGGACCGTGGAGGACTGCGCTCACATGCTGCAGGCGATCGCCGGTTACGATCCCGACGATCCGACGTCGGCCGACGTGCCGGTGCCGCCCTACGCCGCCGCGCTTCGCGAAGACGTTCGCGGCATGGTAATCGGCGTGCCGCGAGATTTCATCGAGGTCTGTCGCGGAAGGACCGACCCCGAAGTTCTTTCGAAGGTCGAGCAGGCGATCGCAGATCTCGAAACGCTCGGCGCCCGCGTCGTCGAGGTCTCGCTCCCCACGCTGCGCTACGCGACGCAGGCCAACGCGGTGATCTACTACAACGAGCACTACGCGGGCAGGCGGGAGGAGGCGAAGATCGTGATCAAGAGCGGCCCCGCGGCGCGCCGCGCGCGGATCTACCTGGGCGTGCTGACGGGCGCCGCCGACTACCTCCACGCGCAGCGGCTGCGCAGCAAGCTGAGACGCGAGTGCGCGGAGGTTTTCGAGACCGTCGATCTCCTGGCGCTGCCCTGCCAGACCGCGACCGCGCCGACCTTCGAAGAGGTGGACGCGCTCGATACGCTGCGCAAGCACCTGGCGCCCGAGTACCAGGCGCCGTTCAACCTCGCGGGGCTGCCGGCGATGTCGGTTCCCTGCGGGTTCAGCCAGAAGGGGTTGCCGGTGGCGCTGCAGCTCGTCGGCAAGGCGTTCGGCGAGCCTTCGGTCTTCCGCGCGGCCTTCGCCTACCAGCAGCACGCGCGCTGGCACGAGCGCCGGCCGCCGATTTGAGCGGCGGCCGGCGAGCTGCTCCCGCCTTGGGTTTCGTCGATCGTCCGAACCGGCGGAAACCTGGAGCTGTTACCGCCGCGGCCGGCCCGGGGCCTCTCGGCGCCCGGACAGGCCGTAGAAGCGCACGGCGTTGCCGCGGCGGATCGCCTCTTTGTCGGCCGCGCCCAGCCCGGGATTTTCCTCCAGCTCGCGCAGAGCGTGCTTGCAGGTCTCGTTGTTGACCTCGTGGGGAAAGTCGGAGGAAAAGATGAACGGATCGGAGCCGACCGTGCGCACGGCGAACGGCAGCGTCAGCTCGTCGCCTTCGACGCCCACGAAGATCCGCCCCTCGCGCACATGGCGGCGGATGTAATCGGTGATCGATTCGTTCTCGCGCAGCTTGAGAAACCGGCCGCGCGGATCGTACTGCACGTGGCTGTTCCATGAGCGCTCGAAGCGCTCGATGCAGCCCACGAACCATCCCGAGCCCGCTTCCATGAAGCCGAAGCGGGCGTTGGGGTACTTGTCGAAGATCCCGTTGAAGAGAAGGCCGCCGAAATTGACCATCTGGCCGAACGGATGGCCGAGCGCGTTCACGGGGGCGTACGGGCTCATGTCGTCGAGGCCCATGTGGTCGTGCACGCCGCCGTGAATCGCGATCGCGCAGCCCAGCCGGTCGGCTTCCTCGTAGATCGGCCAGTAGCGCTCGTCGCCGAGGTGATTTTGCAGCCCCGGAGCGCCGGTGCTCGGCAGCATCGCGCCGCAAAAGCCGCGCTCGCGCACCGCCCGGCGCAACTCCTCGACCGCAGCCGCGGGCTCCTGCAGCGGAATCAGCGCGAGCCCGTAGAAGCGATCGCTCCGCTTGAGGTACTCGTCCCACAGCCAGTCATTGTAAGCCCGCGCCAGCTCGATCGCCCAGTCGCGGCTGACCACGCGGCCGAAGGCGAGCCCGCTGGAAGGATACAGCACCGCCTGCCCGATGCCGGTGTCCTCCATGAAGGCGACCCAGCCCTCGCGGTCGACACGCCGGAACGCGCCGTCCGGAACGAAGTGGCGGTTGGCGGCGTGGAGATGGTCGTTGGGCGGAAACGGGCTTCGCATCGTCCAGTTGTCGCCGCGGTACTCGCGCGGCATGCGGCTCCAGATCGCCTCGTGGTTTTCGAAGATGTGACCGTCGCCGTCGATAACGCTTCTTGTTTCTGGCATGATCGCGCTCCTCAGAGTCGGGCAAGGCCGTAGAACCGGCGGGCGTTGCGGGAAAGCACCGCTTGCTTGTCCTCGGTCTTGAGCTCGGGATTCTCCTGCAGCTCCTCCAGCTCGTGCTTGCAGGTCTCCGCGTCGACTTCGTGCGGATAGTCGGTCGAGAATACGAAGGGCTTGTTGCCGACGATCCGGACCGCTTCCGCGATCGTCAGCTCGTCGCCCTCGACGCCGACGAAGATCCGCCCTTCGTCGATGTGGCGGCAGATGTAATCGATGATCTTTTCGCCTTGACGAAGCCGCAGAAAGCGGCCGCGCGGGTCGTACTGGACGTGGCTTTCCCACGAGCCGGTAAAGCGCTCCAGGCAGGTAAGCAGCCAGGCCGATCCGGCTTCCATGAAGCCGATCCGGACCCCCGGGAACTGGTCGAAGATGCCGTTGAAGACGATCCCGGCGAAGCAGATCATCTGTCCCATGGGATGGCCGAGCGCATTGACCGGGGCGTAGGGGCTCATGTCGTCCATGAGCAGACCCTCGTGTGCCCCGCCGTGGATCGCGAGCGCGCAGCCGAGCCGCTCTGCTTCGCCGTAGATGGGCCGGTATTTTTCCGAGCCCAGGTGGGGCATGTTCGCGCCCGTCGACGGCAGCATGGCGCCGCAAAAGCCAAGGTCGCGCACGATGCGGCGCAGCTCGATCACTGCTTCGGCGGGCTCCTGCAGCGGGATCAGGCCCATCGCCTTGAAGCGCGGGCTCTTCGAGACGTATGTGTCGTAGATCCAGTTGTTGTAGGCGCGCGCCAGCTCGATCGCCCAATCGCGGCTGACGATCTTGCCGAACGCCAGACCGGCGCTGGTGTAAAGCACCGTTGCACCGATGCCGACCTCGCGCAGAAAAATCTCCCACCCCTCTCGGCCGACGTTGGCGAAGGCGCCGGGCGGCGTGAAATGGCGGTTGGCCGTATGGAGATGGTCGATCGGCGGGAACGGACTTCGGCCGCGCAGATCGGAGAAGCTCCGCCCGACATAAGCCTCGGGCATGTACTTCCAGATGGCGGCGATATCCTCAATGACGTGGCCGTCGCCGTCGACGATTTCGTGCTGTTCTGTTGCCATCAAGCACCTCGGTCCGAAAAAAGATTTCCTATTCATAGCGCGGCAGGCCCGGCTTTCCAACAGCTTGGGGGGCGGGGCCCGGGCGGAGCAGGCCGGCTTTGCGGCCAGCGACGCTACCTGCCGGCGGGCAAAGTGTGGTATTTTGCGCGCCATGATCAAGAGAGCGGCGGCGATCGGGCTGGTCCTGGTCGCTGCGACGGGGTGCGTCCCCGCGAACGTCAGCCCGGGCATGACCTTCGCGGTGGGGCTGAACGACTATCACGAGGAGATGAGCCGGCTCGCGGCCCGTCCGGACCGCTGGCCGGACCGCCAGCGCATGGCGGAATCGCTGAAGAGCGTCTATATCGTGACGATCGGCGGATCGCGGGAATTCAATCAGCTGGTCGACCTCGACCTCAGGCGCAAGGAGTACGAGATCGCGCTGCGCCAGACCGCGGTTCGCCCGGAGCGCGCGCGGGAAATGAAATCCGAGCTGGAAAGGATCGAGCGGGCCGTGGCCGAGCTCAAGGAGATCGTCAAGGAGCAGGCGCTGAACGCGCTGTCACGAGGCACCGATCCGGCGCGCCGGATCGAAAGCATCGCGGCCATCGGGCTGGTTCACATCGCGCTGGATCGCTTTGCGGCTTCGGGCGGCGGCTTTTCGAGCCCGCCAGCGCAGGTCGGCCCTTATACCGTCACCGATCTCGGCGGCGTGGGAGCGATCGTCAGAACTCCGGAAGGGCAGGTCTACCGTTGCGCCACGGCGCTGGTAGAGGACGCGGGCGCGGGAATCACCTGCGAGGCCCCGGCGAAATAAGGCCGCTTTCGTGTGTGAGCGGTGCCGTGGGGATCGACCACGCAGGTCATGAAGGAAGGGACTCGCCGTCCGCCCGCTTCTTGTAGCGGCGCCACCCTCCTCTCCAGTCGCAGCCGCAGGCGCGGCAGTACCATTCCGTCATCCCTTCCCACTCCTCGCGGTCGGCGAGGACCGCCTCGTTGCGTTCCACCGCGCGGCGCTGCGCCGCGCCAGGGACGCCGTGGATCACCGGCACGACCGTCTCGGAACCGCACTCCGGACAGGGAGGCGGCTTGCGCGGTCGCCGGCGTCTGCTTTGCCGCGCCGGGCTCGGGGGCGTCACGATCGGTCTTCCCGGAGGGCTTTCACAGCGCCCGCCGCACCTCGCGCGCGACCTCGACGAGGAAGCGTGCTTTCGCTTCGGCGAGCTCACGGCTGATCGTCATCAAACCGCAGTCGGGGGCGAGCAGCAGGCGCGAAGGCTCGACATATTTCAGCGCGACGCGCACCCGCTCGGCGACGGACGGCACCGGCGGCACCGGGGAATCGCCTGGATCGACGCAGCCGAACAGAATGGTGCGCCCCCGGCAGGCGCCGAGAACCGCTGGATCGTAGCCGCTTCGGGCGAACTCCACGGCGAATCCCCCGATCCGTGTCTTCATCAGCTCGGCGAGCAGCTCGGGATATTCGTACTGGTGCTGGCGGCCGCCGCCGCCGGGGTAGCCGTAGCAAAGGTGAACGACGGTGGGCGCACGCACGCCTTCGAGGCAGCGGTCCAGCGCCCGGGAGCCGTAGGCGAAGACCTTTTCGTGGTAACGCGTCATCGCGGGCTCGTCGATCTGCAGCACGTCACACCCGGCCGCCTCCAGCTCGAGCAGCTCGGCGTTGAGCGCGGCGGCGACGTCCAGCGCCATCTTTTCCTCGTCGCCGTAGGTCTCGTCGAGCGTGCTGTCGATCACGGTCATCGGCCCGGGGACCGCCATCTTGATCGGCTTTCGGGTGTGCGCCTTGGCGAAGCGGAGATCTTCGACGACCGCCGCGCGCCGGCGCTCGATCTTCCCGACGACCCGCGGGACCATGCGGTTCTGCTCGCGCCGGCGATAGATGGCTTTGATGCCCTGATGAACGAGGTCGATCCCGTCCCACGCGGCAAGCACGTGGTGGATGAAGCCCGTGCGGCGCTGCTCGCCGTCCGTCAGGAGATCGAGGCCGATTTCTTCCTGAGTGTGGAGGATCAGGCGAGTGGCGTCGTCCTGCGCCTCCCGCAGCGCGGCTCCGTCGAGCCGAAACCGCACCTGGGTGCGCTCGCTCGAAGCGAGCCACGCCGGTCGCGGGAAGCTGCCGATCGTGGTGGTGGCGACTGCCGGGATCTGCATGGGACCTCCGCAGGGGGCGGTTCAAAGATTCCGAAGTTCAATTGTTCCATATAGGAATCGTTCAAACGGTTCAAACCAGCCAGCCGCTTCGCTCCGTTCAATCCGTCCGGCGCGCTCGGGGCGGTTCAAAGGTTCCAGAATTCAACGCTTCAAGGACGATTCGAAGCGCTCTTCTTCGTCTCCTTCGGGGTGTGCCAAACCGGTCTCGCCCGGGTTTCTCGAATTTTGAACGGGTGGACCCTTGAAGAGCTGTTGCCGCGCTCGAGCGCAATAGCAGCGGGCGTTGACACTCCCGCGACTTGGGATTAGCTCTGGTTCGAGCGAAATCTTTCCAGCGAGGAGGCGGTAGTGGTTTACGACGACCGGAGCGTGAAACCGATGAGCGCGAGCCTGATGCGGGCGCGCATCGCGACGAGAATCCTGGCGGGTCTGTACGAAGACGTTCCCACGATGCTCACCAGCGCGGTGAGACTGGCGGTGGAGCTTCCCGGCGGCAAGGCTGATCCCGGGCCGCCCTATCCCTTCACCATCGGCGTGAGCCCGGCATGGTGCAGCGGCGTGCGCGGAGCGAAGCTGGTCGGGACCGGCAAGCTCGACCTCGTCTGGCTCAACCCCTCGGTCATCGCCTCGATGGCGGTGCGCGGCAAGGGGCCGTTTCGCCGCGCGTATCCGCTGCGTGCGCTCGCGGTCTTTCCGTCCTGGGACCGACTCGTCGTCGCCGCGTCGCCGAAGCTCGGCGTCCGGACGATGGAGGAGCTGATCGCCATGCGGCCGAAGATGAGCGTCTCGATCGCGGTGAACGACTGCGTGGATTTCGCGATCCGGGCGATGCTGAAGGCGCACGGCATCTCGCGCCGGGATTTCATCGATTGGGGCGGCACGATCGACGAGGTGGTCCGGCCGAGCAATCCCCGACGGCGCGAGGGGATCGTGTCGGGTGACGTCCACCTGGTCATCGACGAGGGGATGGACTCCTGGGGCGACGTCGCGGTCCAGCACGGAATGGTCTTTCTCTCGTTTTCCGAAAAGGCGCTGCGGAAGCTCGAGCGCTACGGCTTCAAACGGGCGCGGGTCGACGGCGGTCGGGTCGCAGGCATCGAGGGGCCGGTCACGGCGGTGGATTTCAGCGGCTGGCCGATCGTCGTGCACGAAAAATTCCCGGAGGAGCTGGCCTACCGTATCGCGGCGGTCCTGGAGCGGATCCGGGAGGAAATCCCCTACGACGCGCCGGCGCCGCCGCCGATGCGGTCCCTTTGCACCGACACGGATTCCGGCCCGCTCGACATCCCGCTCCATCCGGGGGCCGAGCGGTACTACCGGGAGAAGGGCTACCTCTAAAAAGATTTCGCCCGGAAGAGCACGGGAAGCAATCTCCTCCCGTGCCCGTCCGGTTGGCTCGGCTCATTCACGCACGAAGAACAGCAGGAACATGCCGGCAATGTAAGTCGACGCGGCGACGTAGAACGCAGGGGCGAAGCCGTAGTGCTCCATGACGTAGCCCGCGATCAGCGTCCAGATGGGTCCCGAGATGAAGCCGACGAAATAATAGATGGAAAAGGCGGCGTCGGTCAGCTCGGGTGTGGCGAAATCGCCGATCATCGTCTGCGTGAGGGAGCCGCGCGCCTGGACCACCGCGCCGTAGAGAACCAGATTGAGATAGAAAAGGGGGCCCAGGGTCGAGTGCTGCACCAGAGCGACGGTCATGAGAGCCGAGGCGAGAAGCGTCGCCTGGGTGACGAGGGCGCGCTTTCCCGTGCGGTCCGAAAACCATGCGATCCCCAGCGGGCCGACCAGCCCCGCGCCCTGCATCAACGTCAACAGCAGGCCACCCGTGGAGGCGCTGACGTCGAAGCGGTCCATGAAGAACGGCACGAGATAGGTGGCGTTGATTCCCGTGCCGCGCCCGGCCGCGCCCACCATCAGCACCATCGACGTCAGCAGGATCTTGCGGTTTCTCAGGCAGATCGCGTAGGCCCTGAAATTCGCTTTGAGCCTGCCCCTGCGGCTCCGGGTCTCGTCCAGGACCGGGCCTTGCTCCTGGAGGAAAAAAAGCGCCAGGCCCGCGACAAGGCTCAGCATCCCGAAAACCACGAAGGTCGTCCGCCACCCGAGGTAAAGGAGGGCCAGGGAGGCCAGCGCCGGGCCGATGAAAGAGCCGAGATTGCCCGCGGAGTGGTGAAACGTGAGCGCCCAGCCGCGCGCTTTCGGGAAGTAACGCGACAGGATGCTCGACCCCAGCGGGTGCTGAGGGCTGGAGCCCGCGTCGATGACCGCCCGCGCGACGAGCAGCTGAGGATAGCTCGTGACCAGCGACTGCATCATTGAGGTGCAGCCCACGAGCACGTTGCCCGCGCCGAGTATCGCCGTCCGCCTGAACATCCCGGCGAAGAAGCCGTAGACGACCTGAAGCCCCTGACCGACGAAGCTCGAAACGGCGGAGATCATGCCAAGCTGGAGCAGGCCGAATCCCAGCTCTCTCATCACGACGGGATAGACAACCGACGTGATGCTGTACTGGAGATGATTGAGGGTGTGGCAGGCGCTGATGAAGCTCAGCGCGAGGCGCTTTTGCTGCTCGGTCGCCTCGAAAGCGGAAACCCCGACGGCTACGGGAGCGGCCGAAGACCGATGCTCGTTCATTTTCCTGAGAAGTGGAAGTGCTATTTGAATGTGTAGCGGGAGCAGGCCGCGGCTGTCAAACGATTGCGCGCCCGGAGTCCCTTCCGGTCGGGCCGTGCGGCGCTCGAGATTGCATGCACAGGCTCGCCGCCAGCCCGGCGATCATCAGGAGGAGACCGACGAGGAACGCGTACCACAACGCGTCGGCGAGAAGCGAGGTGAGCTTCGGCAGGAGCGAAGCGGGGATCGTGGCGCGCGCCGCGGGTTCGAGCAGGTACTGCGGGTCGGCGATCCGCCCGCGCAGGGAGCCGGGGAGATCGGAGGCGCCATCGAGCATCTGCAGCCCGTGCTGCATCCGGTCGAGCAGGACGGTGCCCATGAGGCTGATGCAAAAGGCACCACCGAAGGTCCGGAACAGCATGATCGTCGAGGTCGCCACGCCGATCCGCCGCATGGGCACCGCGCTCTGGGCGGCAACCAGGCTCGTGAGGTTGGCCATACCCATGCCGACGCCGATCAGGCAGCCGCCGGCGACCACGGCTGGCACGCCGCCTGCGCTCGCGGCGAAGACGAAGACGGAATAGCCGAGCGCCATGGATGCCATTCCCGCCGCGGCGGCGAAGCGATAGCCGCCCCGTCTGATCACAGGGTCGGCGATCAGGCTTCCGACCGTCCAGCCGAGGCTCAAGACCAGGAGCACGGCGCCGGCGCGCGACGCGGCGAGGCCCGTCACTCCCTGCAGATAGAGCGGGAGATAACTGATCGCCCCGAACACGCCCATTGCCGCCAGCGCGGCCACGGCCGACGACACGCGGTAGAGAGGGATCGGAAAAAGGTCGAGCGGAATCACCGGCTCCTCGGCGCGCCTCTCGATGAGATAGAAGGCGGTCAGGAACACCGCCGAGAGCCCGAGCAGCGACAGCACCTCGGGATTGAGCGGACGGCGGTTGTGGGCTCCGTGGGAAAGCGCGTAGAACATGAGCATCAGCGCGGCCAGGAGCGCCGCCGTGCCGGCGAGGTCGAGCTTCGGCACGCGATGCTCCGCTTCGGCTTCCCGCAGACCGGTCGCGATCAACGCGACCGAAAGCGCGGCGATCGGCAGGTTGACGAAAAAGACCCAGCGCCAGCTCGCGTGCTCGACGATCAGGCCGCCCGCCAGCGGCCCGAGGACGGAAGAGACGCCCCAGATGCCGCTGATCACGCCCTGAACCCGGGCGCGGCGATCGGGCGGATAGAGCACGCCCGCGATGATGAACGAGAGGGCGTAGATGGCGCCGCCGCCGAGACCCTGGATCGCCCGGAACACGACCAGAGCTTTCATGCTCCAGGCCATGCCGCAGAGGGTGGACCCGACGACGAAAACCGCGATGCCAGCGAGCATCAACCGCCGCCGGCTGAACAGATCGGCGAGCTTGCCGAAGACCGGAGTACTCAGAGCCGAGGTAAGCATGTAGATGGAGAAGACCCAGCCGTACAGCTCCAGACCGCCGAGCCGGGCCACGATGGTGGGCATCGACGTGCTGACGATGGTGGCGTCGATGGCGAAAAGGAAGATGACCAGCATGACGCCGGCCACGGCGATTGTGCGGCGTGGCGTGGGTTCTTCCGGGATTGCTCGCGTGGTACTCACTGCTGGGGCGCGGCTCGCGGCAAAAGATCTCTCAGAGTTGACTCACTTCGGAAACGGTGTCAAGGAAGCGCGAGCTTTTGACTGTCGCTCCCGACGGCGCTAGGTTTCTGGATTGCACTACGGAGGAGAAGATGACGACGGACAAGAAGAAATGGGTTGCGGCAGCCGTGTTCTGGTGCGCGCTCCTTCCCGCGGCGGCGCCGGCACAGATCTCGCCGGCGACGGTCGAGGCGGCGAAGAAGGAAGGCGAGGTGATGTTCTACGGGGCAATCACCATCAATGCGTCCAAGGCGATCGGCGATCTGTTCGAAAAGCGGTACGGAATCAAGCTCCGCCACTGGCGGGGCGACGCCACCGAGCTGATCAACCGCAGCCTCGCCGAGGCGCGGGCGGGGAGGCCGGGCTTCGACGTGACGCTGGGCAACGAGGTCGTGGTGACGGCGCTCAACGAACGGAACCTGTTCGCGGATTTCGAGCCGCCCGCGGCGAAGAGCTTCCCGAAGCAGTTCCGCACCGCCGAACGCAGGATGACGCCATGGCGCGTGCTGCCCTACGGCCTCAACTACAACAACCGGCTGCTCAAGCCCGCCGAGGCGCCCAGGCGCTGGGAGGATCTGGCGGAGCCGAAGTGGAAGGGAAAATTCGGCATGGCCAACCCGGGCATCCATGTGACCACGCTGCAGTTCGTGCTCAATCTCGAGAAGCTCCTCGGGCCGAAATGGGTGAGCGTGGTGGAAGGGTGGGCAAAGCAGGAACCGCGCCTCGGCCGCAGCCTCTCCGACACCATTCAGCCGCTGACGGCGGGAGAGGTGCAGGTGGCGATCGGCTACATCAAGGACAAGTACCAGTTCCCCGGGCCGATCGAGTACGTGCGCATGGACCGTTATCTCGCCTCGGTGAGCTACGTCGCGATCAACCGCCAGGCGCCGCATCCCAACGCCGCGCGCCTGTTTGCGGACTTTTTCCTCGGGCCCGAGGCGCAGAAGGTCTTCGGCGATCTCGGCGAGTACGTTTTCCATCCCGAGGTCGAGCATCGCTTCAAGAAGGACGTGAGGGACGATCAGATCGTGGTCATGTCCCTTCCCGCGAAGGCGGAGCTGGAGAGCTGGGGCCGGAAGCTAAGGGAGATGTTCAAGTAGGAGGTTCGAACCGTTCAAGCCGTCCAGATGAATGTAAATGGGAGAGGAGAACGCTGGACGCCGAGCTTGAGACGGCGGGAGGGCAGTGGTTAAAGGGCGCGGCTTATGTTAATGGATTTTGAATTTATATTTCCTGTGCCAGGACCGCGCGTTTGCCGGAAAAAACAACCCGAATCTTCTACGGCTGGTGGATGGTGGCCGCTTCGTGTGCGCTGCGAGTGCTCGGCGCCGGGCTCCACAGCTTTGGCTTTACCGTCTTTTTCCTCCCGCTCAGTCAGGATCTGAACCTCAATCGCACCTCGACGTCGCTCGCTTTTTCCCTCGCCAGAGCCGAGGGCGCGATCGAAGGGCCGGTCGTCGGCCACCTGCTGGACCGCTATGGCCCCAAGCCTGTGATGCTGGCTGCGGCACTGCTCATGGGCTTGGGCTATCTTCTGCTCTCGCAGGTCGAGAGCTACGCCGGCTTTTTGATCGTCTATCTCGGCGTGATCTCGCTGGCGCACGCGGGCGGCTTCATGCACGCCCCGATGGTGCTGATCAACACGTGGTTCATCCGCTACCGTGCCCGCGCGATCACCGTGAGCAGCGCCTCCTTCGGGCTCGGCGGCGTCCTGATCGCGCCGCTCTTGAGCGCCGCCGTCCAGGCCTGGGGCTGGCGCTGGGGCGCCGCCGCGGCGGGCCTCCTCTTTCTCGCGGTCGGCGTTCCGCTGGCTCTCACCATCCGCCGCTCGCCCGAGAGCGTCGGGCTGCGGCCCGACGGAGGCGAATCGCCGGTCGCGACAGCGGGCAGGAGCGAGGCGCCGCCGGCAGCGGAAGTCGAGGTCACGGTGGGCGAGGCGTTGCGGTCGTTCCCGTTCTGGGGATCGGTCATGGCGGCCGGCATCCGCAACGCCTGCTACCACGCGATCGGCGTTCACTTCGTGCCGCTGATGGTCTGGAAAGGGCTGAGCGAGCAGCAAGCCGCTTTCCTGCTCAGCACCTACGCGTTTTTGGGGATGGCCTCGACGCTCGTGTTCGGCTGGGCCGCCGATCGAAGCGACAAGCCGCGCCTCACGGCCTCGATCCTGTTCGTGGGCGGCGCCGCCATGCTCCTTCCCATCTTCAGCGGCTCGCTCTGGGTCCTGGTCCTCTTCACGGTCTTCTTTGCCGCCGTTGAGAGCACCTTTCCGCTCGGCTGGGCGGTGGTCGGCGATCTCTTCGGCAGGAAGCACTACGCGAAGATCCGCGGCTACATGACCCTCTTCTACACCTGGGGGAGCGTGCTCGGCCCCGTGATCTCCGGCGCGGTCTTCGATCGCTGGCAGAGCTACGAGCCGCTCCTGTGGTCGCTGGTCGGTGTCTACGTGTTGGCGGGACTGCTTTTTGCGAGCCTGGACCCTGCCTGGCGCAAAGCCACCGGCCTGGCAGCGAAGCCCCTGTGAAAAATCATTGCGCCAAATTTGAACGACCTTCTGTCATCACTACCTGGCGCAGCCTTTGTCCGTCGCGGTTCTCGGTTCCCGGTCACCGGTCGGTCTAGCCACCGGCCTTGAACACCCGGTCGTGCTCTCTTACCTTCTCCCGCACCGCGATTCCCACGGTTTTTCCTTTGTCGGCATGGGTGACGTTCTGATGCTCGATCTGCATGGAATCGACCGTCTGCTTGAAGTCGGTATGCTTGCCCTTGATGTGGATCGTGTCGCCGACATTGAGGTCGCCGTCGGTGAGCTCGATGATGCCGACGTTGAGGTGGGAATAGTAGTGAGTCACGCGGCCAAGCGGTACTTCCCCCGTATCATTAGCCATTTTCGCTCCTCCTTAATACCATCGTTCTCTCACGACCCATGATCGAAAGCCACGGTTGCGGGGATGGCCGGTCCGCAATAAAATCGAGCCAAACGAAGGGAGGAACTCGGCATGGCAGTCACCGTGAAAAAGATCGTGCTGTGGCGCAAAGAGGTAGAGAACAAGCCGGGTATTCTCGCCAACGCCCTGGCGCCTCTAGCCCACGCGGGAACGGACATCCACGTGGTAATGGCTTATCGCTTTCCCCGCGAGGAATCCAGAGCCGCCATCGAGCTCTATCCGGTTGCCGGGAAGAAGGCCGTGGCCGCGGCACGGGAAGCGGGGTTCGCGGCCTCCGCCATTCCAGCATTGCTCGTCGAGGGCGACAACAGGCCGGGGCTCGGGTACCAGACGGCTCAATCGATCGCCGATGCGGGCGTCAACATCGATTTTCTCGTCGCGCAGGTCGTGGGCCGAAAATTTTCAGCGGTTTTCGGCTTCGAATCCGACGCGGACGCCGCCAAATGCGCCGCGATCGTTCGCAAGGCGGCCGCAGGCAAGAAAAAAGCCCGTTGAACGGCCCGGCGCCTCCCTCGTTCGCGAAGCGCCGTCCTTTGTCCCGTTTCTCCGCCGCGTCGGCTCTCGCACCCACCGGGGGGCCCCGGTTTTGTTCGTCCGTTCTTCGCCTTGAGCCTTTGAAACCTTCGACCCGCAGCCGAGCAGCCTCGGCTGTTATTGGCGCTCGGCCAGCCGCCTGCTAATTTGTAAGTGTAGACGTTGCGGAGCCGAAACTGCGAGACTGAAGCAACCAGGGAGACTGAGGCCGGTGCGGCTTTCGGCGGGTCGTAGGCGATGAATTCCGACCGCATCACATTGCCGGGAAAGGAGCTGCCTCGCTCGGAAGCGCCCGTCGAGGCGGGCCAGGGTCCCGTTCCGGGAGCCGGTGCGAGCAGCCTGGAACGCGCCCGTATGCTGGTGGCCGCCAGGGTTTCCGAGGACGAACGACTCCGGGAGCCTGCGGATCAGGGCGCACAAGCCGGCGAGCTCCTGGGTAAACTCGGCATGGACGCCGATACCTGCGCGGCCGCCTTGCTATTGCCGTTGCTCGAACGGGGTGCGGTCGGTGCAGAGGCGATAGAGAAGTGGGCGGGCGCACAAGCCGCCAGCCTTACGCGAGGCGCTCTTCGGATCGCCAATCTCAAAGATCTGCGCAAGACGGCGACCGAGGCTTTGCAGGCGAATCGCCTGCGGCAGATGCTTTTGACGATCGCGGAGGACCCGCGGGTGGTGCTCGCGAGCCTGGCGCACCAGCTTTGCGCTCTGCGCGCGGCGGAGAACGCCCCGGCCGAGACACGGCGCACCCTCGCTCGAGAAACCTTCGAGGTTTTCGCGCCGCTCGCCAACCGCTTGGGCGTCTGGCAGCTCAAGCAGGAGCTCGAAGACCTCGCTTTTCGATACCTCGAGCCGGAAGCCTATCAGCGCGTCTCCGATGGCCTCGACCGAAGGCACGCGGATCGCGCGCGCTACATCGCCCGGGTGGTTTCGCGCCTGAGCGAAGAGCTGCAGCGCGCCGGGATCAGGGCCGAAATCAGCGGGCGCCCCAAACACGTTTATGGCGTCTGGAACAAGATGCGGCAAAAAGGGATCGAGATCGGGGACGTCTTCGATGTCCTCGGTTTTCGGATCCTGGTCGACGAGGTGAGCGACTGTTACGCGGCGCTGGGCGTCGTGCACGGGCTGTGGGAGCCCATCCTCGATGAGTTCGACGACTACATCGCCAAACCCAAACCCAACGGCTATCAGTCCCTGCACTCGGCGGTCATTGGGCCGGAGGGAGTCACGATAGAGGTGCAAATCCGGACCTTCGCCATGCACCGCTACGCCGATCTGGGAGTGGCGGCCCACTGGCAGTACAAAGAAGGTCTGCAAAGGCGCATCGCCTGGTCCCGCGACTTCCTGAAGGCCGGGGAGAGCGCATCCCGCGGCGTCGACCTTATCGACCGCTTCAAGCAGGCGGCTTTCCACGACCGGATCTACGTGCTCACGCCGCAGGGCCATATCGTGGATCTCCCCGCTGGCGCCACGCCGCTCGACTTCGCCTACGCGATTCACACCCAGGTCGGGCACAGATGCCGCGGCGCGAAGGTCGACGGGGCTATGGTCCCGCTCACGATGTCCCTCGCCAGCGGCCAGCAGGTCGAGATCCTGACGGCGCGGGAAGGCCGTCCCAGCCGCGACTGGCTGAACCCCAACCTCGGGTATCTGAAAACCGCCTCCGCGCGTGCCAAGGTCCGGCGCTGGTTCAAGCAGCAGGATCATGAGGCACATGTGGCCCAGGGCCGGGCGGTGCTGGACCGCGAGCACCGGCGACTGGGCCTTCCGGAGATCAACATCGCCGAACTCGCCAAACGCTTCGGAATGCGTCGCCCTGAAGACTTGCTGGCAGCCATCGGCCGCGGCGATATCGGTTCCGCGCGGCTCGGCCACGCGCTCGGCGTTCAGGTTCCGCCGCCCGCGCCGAGCGCGCCGGCAGCCTTGCCCCCCTTGCGCCTCGGCCTGCGAGTGCAGGGCGCGAGCAACGTTTTGACGAAGATCGCCGGGTGTTGCACGCCCGCCCCGGGAGACGCCGTCGGCGGATACGTCACAGCGCAAGGAGGCGGCATTTCGATTCACCGGAGCGATTGCCCGAACCTGAAGCGGCTAGGGGCGTTACGACCTCAAAAGCTGGTGGAGGTCGACTGGGGCGAGACGAGCGGACAGCGCATCGGGGGGGCCGAGCGCAAACCGGGCATGGATTGAAGGCGGGCACGAATCGCAGTGGGAGCAGCTTGCGGTAGCCGCCGCGGGGCAGGATAGAACCTTCCCGCATCGTGAGGTCTCCGAGAGCGGCGACACGAGGACAGTCGGGGGCGCAAGGGGCTCGAGGGGCGGAAAGGACTGCCGGAAACGTGCGATCGCCTGCTCCTCACGGAGCGGTGGCTCTTCGGTTCATCCGGTCCCTCCTTTCTTTACTCGGGAGACCCCCGACCGGCCGAACGCCGGTGGTTCGTGAATTCCTTTCGAGCTGTTTTTAGGCCAGGGAGACGGCGATGACGCCGGCGACGACGCAGATCGTGCCGAGCACGCTCGCGGGGGTAACGTGCTCGAACTCGCGCAGGAAGATCGCGGCCAGGATGACCGTCCAGATCGGCGCGGTCGCAGTGATCGGCGAGACGACGACCACCGGTCCGCGGGAGAAGGCGAACAGCATGAGGAGCACGGCGAGGGTCTCGAAGGCTCCGGAGAGAAGGATCGGCTTGACGGCGCGGCGGTCCCACACGAGCTTTTCGCCGCAGATCGGCAGCGCGTAGTAGACGCCGAAGGCGAGGAGCGAGATCGGCCCGATTACGGCCGTGAAGAAGAGCGGCTCGTGTGACTGCGTCAGGGCGAAACGGCGAAGCGGGTGCACCAGGGCGGTGAGGAGGACCGTCGCGAAGGGATAAAGCAGGTAGCTCCAGCGGAAGGCGGGGAGGTGTTGGTCGATGCGCCACGACGTGAGCACGACGCCGACGATGATGAGGGCCGTGCCGATCAGGCCGGCCGCGGTTGCAGGCTCGCCGAGGACGAGGATGCCGACGGCGACCGTGAAAATCGGATAGGTGTTGCGGAGCGTCACCGCGCGGCCGGTGCCGATTTTGTGGATCCCCGTGTAGTGGCAGTGGCGCATCGCCGGCTGGATCAGGCCGGTGAGCCCGATCGCCGCCAGCGCCGTCCAGTTGGGCTCGGGAATTCCGGTCGTCGTGAGCAGCACCGTCCAGAGGACGACCGTGTGGACGAGGAGCGAGACGAACGTCGCGGTGAGCGGCGTCGAGTGAGCGAACCCCCTACGAACCGAGACGTTGGAGGCGGCGAAGGAAAGCGCGGTGAGCCAGGCGAGGAGTTGCGGCGACATGGAGTTCGGCTGCCTTAATCACGGACATCGAGGCCGTTCAAGCGGGCCGCGCAACGGCTGACCGGACACCGATGCGCCGTTCAAGCCGCGAAAGACCGGCGAGCGGAGCCGCCGGGTCTGCGCGAAGAGACGGACGGAACGGGAAACCATCACCCTTTTACTTCCAGAAACTCCAGCCGCACGCCTTCGGGGCCCTCGAAAAAGCAGACGTGGCGGCCGTCGGCGAGAACGCGCTCCTCGAGAATCTTCACGCCGCGCGCCTTGATCCGGGCGACCTCTTCGGCGAAGTTGTCGGCGTCGATCGCCACGTGCTCGAGGCCGTAGTGCTGTTCAAGCTTCTGCTCGGGAAGAAAGCCCGTCACGCGCACCGGAATACCGTGGAGGTCGAGCCGGTAGCTCGTCTCGCCGTTGGGCTCCTTGCGCTCCGAGACGATCCTGGCGCCGACGTTCTCGACGTACCAGTCCGCGGTCCGGCGGGTATCCGGAGATTTGAGGTGCAGGTGGTTGATCTTGAAACCCATGATTTCCTCCTTTTGAGTCGGTCGAACTCTTGGACGACTGGACCATGAGACGGGCCGTCGCGTGGTTCACCGCTAGCGTCCGCTCAGGGCCCGTTCGAGCGGCCCGTGCTCGCGGAACGGCTCGGGCCAGCCGACGTACTCCCTGAGCTCCGGCCGGTAGAGCATCAGATCCTTGACGACGTTCTCGATTCCCCGATCAGGCACGAACGGTGCGGTCTTGAACAGGGAAGCGTAGGCCTCGACCGATTTCTTGACGATCGTCTGGTCCTTCTCGCGCAGCCACCTGGCGAGCGATGCCTCGGCGAAGCGGTGGTCCTTCTTGATCAGGCGGATGCCGGCCACGTAAGCCTTGAGAAAGCTCTCCGTGACCCGCGGCTCCGCGCGAATGAAGGTCCGGCTGCTGGTCACGCAGGAAGAGGGATAGACGAGATCGGTCTTGCTGAGGTCGACGAATACGGGCCAGTTGCGCTCGAGGAAGGGGATGGCGTAGCGCGCCGTGAGGGCTGCGGCGGCGATCCGCCCGGCCTCGAGCGCCGCGACCATTTCCGGTCCCGCGCCGAGCTGGAGCACGATCATGTCCCTGTCCGGATTGAGCCCGATGTGCTTGAGCGCGGCGCGCAGGTAGAAATGAGTGGTGGAGCCGTAGCGGGTGACGGCGGTCGCCTGGCCTCTGAGTTCGGCGGGTGACCTGAATTCCGGGCGGGCGATCAGATAAACGGGGTCGGCGTTCACGGGGCAGGCGAGCAACACCACATCGGCGCCGGCCGCCCGGGCGGCCACCACGGACTCGGCGCCGACGCCGGAGAACTGAAGGTTGTTGGTGACGATCGCCAGCGTGATCAGCGAGCCGCCGCGGATCTGAACCGGCTCGACCTGGAGCCCGCGGCGGGCGAAGTAGCCCGCGTCCTTGGCGACCCAGACGGGAAGGTGCGAAGGCGAGGCGCTGGTCCCGTAAAGGATTCGCCGGAGCTCCCCGGCACCGTGGCAGACAGCGGGTGCGCTGACCAGGAATGCCGCGAGAAGGAAGGAAAGCACTCGAAGCATCGTGATACGCATATCCCGGTTTGGTCGCCGCTGTCCAGCGGCTGGGTTGGCAGCGGATGCAGATCGGCAAAGCGCTGGACGCCGCACGCAGACGCGGGACATCGAACGACGGGGCCAGTCCATTGACTTGGAGCCGGCGTGGAAGTAAAGGTGGGGCGCTTATGGGGAAGTCGATCCTGGTCGCGTTTCTGGCGCTCCATTTCCTGGGCCGCGGCGCAGCCGCGGCCGAAAAGCTCACCTTCGCCCACGTCGCGATCAATCCAGGGCAGGGGCTTCTCTGGGTCGCTCGCGACGCGGGGTTATTCGCGAAGTACGGCTTCAGCGCGGACGTGGTCCTGATCCCGGGAACGCCGCGCACGGTTCAGGCGCTGATTGCCGGCGATCTCGACTACATCGTCGCGGGAACGGCGGCGATCGTGAGAGCGCGGGAAAAAGGGGCCGACGTCGTCATGCTGGCGTCGCCGTCCAGCTATTCGTCGCAGCGGGTCTTCGTCCGGCGCGACTCGTCGCTGCGAAGCCTCGCCGAAATCAAAGGCAAGATCGTCGGCGTGACCCAGTACGGCTCGGCGGGAGACACCTTCCTGCGACGGGCGCTCAAGAAGGTCGGATTAAGGGAAACCGACGCCAGCATCCTGCAGATGGGCGGGACTCCCGGCGTGGCCCAGGCTCTGGAGGCGGGAAAGATCGAGGTCGGGGTGCTGGGCGACTCGGGCATGCTGCTCGTTTTCCGCGGTCTCGCGCGGCCGCTGGAGGGCGCGAGCGCGCGCGAGCTGGGCTTCAAGGGCCTCGACGGGCCGCTCACCACCACGGAGCGCAAGATCAGGACGGATCGAGCTGCGGTGCTGCGCGTCGTTCAGGCCTACGTCGAGGCGATCCACTATTTCAGGACCAACCGGGAGGGCACCGTGGGGATCCTGAAAAAGTACATGCGCGGCCTCGAGGACGAGCATCTCGGGGCGTGGGTGGACGACGTCGCCGCGGGGCTCAAGCCGCTACCCTATCCCGACGAGGAGGCGCTGCGGGCCGAGCTGGAGCAGGTCGGGGCGAAAGGCCGGCCGCCGGGCTATTTCGTCGATACAAGTTTTCTGGACGGGATCAAGAAAAGCGGATTCGTCGAGAAGCTTTCAAGGTGACAGGGAGGGGAACGATGGCGAAGATCAGACATATTGCAATCAAGGCGGAGGACCAGGAAAAGACCGCCGACTTCTACAAGAAGACGTTCGGCATGACCGAAGCGTGGCGCGGCCCCGTGCGCAGCGACGGCAAGCGGGCGATCTATCTCACCGACGGCTACATCAACATGGCGATTCTGCCAGCGCGGGGCGAGCGCGAGGGGATCGACCACTTCGGCTTCCAGGTCGAGGATATGGAGGCGACGCTCAAGACGGCGGCCGCCTGCGGAGCGCAAAGGGAGGCCTCCCCCAAACCGCGTGACGGGCGGTTCGCCGAGATGGGTGTGCACGATCCGGTCGGAACGCTGGTGGACGTTTCGGTCCACGGCTGGAAGGCCTAGCGGATCGGACCAGGGGGATTTTTCAGGAGTCGAGGTGAAATCGATGAGGGTTATCGGGCTGGTTTTGGGCTTGTGCGGCTTCCTGTTGGCCACCGGCGCGGCGGCTGCGGCGGAAGGGTCGGGAAAGATTCTTCTGGCGCACGGCGCGATCAGCGCCAACGTCGCACCGCTCTGGATCGCAAAGGAGCAAGGCTTTTACAAGAAGTACGGCGCGGACGTCGATCTGGTCTTCATCATTGCGGGGCGCGCCACCCAGGCGATGCTCGCCGGCCAGGTGCCGGTAGGGCTCGTCGGCGCCACGCACGTCACCAACACCGTCACCGCCGGCGGAGATCTGGTGATGATCCTCGGGCTGCAGAACACGCTCGACTATCTCTTCATCGCGCGGCCGGCCGTCAAGAGCGGCGAGGATCTCAAGGGAAAGAAGGTCGCGATCGGAACGCCGTCGGGCTCCGCTTCGCTCGCGACCTATGTGGCGCTGGATTACCTGGGGCTCAACCCACGCCGCGACAATATCGTGCTGCTGGGCATCGGCGGAGTGCCGGAACGGCTGGGGGCTTTACGCGCGGGAAGTGTGGAAGCCACCAGCCTTTCCCCTGAGTTCGGCCAGGTGGTGATCAGCGAGGGCTACCGCGTGCTGGTCGATACGGGGAAGGAAAAAATTCCGTTCCAGTCCTCGGGGCTCGTGGTCTCGCGCTCGTTGATCCGGTCCAACCCGCAACTGATCGACGGTCTGGTCAAGGCGACGGTGGAAGGGGTCGCCTTCATCCACAAGCCCGCCAACAAGGAGATTGTGCTCAAGAGCCTGGCCCGCAACCTGCGTCTCGACAAACCCGAGCGCGTGGAGAAGGCCTACCAGACACTGGTTGGCGAGCTGCCGAAGAAGCCGTGCCCGACCCTGCGGGGTGTTGCCTCGGTGCTCAAGCTCATGAGCCAGCACGGGCTCAATCCGAAAGCCTCGCAAGTGAAGCCGGAGGAGGTCGCCGACATGTCCTTCTGCAATCGGCTCGAGGAAAGCGGCTTCTTTCGCCGTCTCTACTGACTTCCTTCCTATCACGAGCGATAGGCCCACAGCTGCGGAATCGCGCGGCTGATCCCGAAAACGATGACGACGCACGCCGCGCTGCCGGCGAGGAGAGCGGTCGGGGCACCGATCGCCTGCGCCGCCGCGCCGGCGAGCAGCGCTCCGAGGCCGTTGGTCGCCTGGGCAAAGACGACCATCAGCCCCGAGGCGCGGCCGAGCATCGCGTCGGGCGCCAGCAGCTGCACCACGGTGCGGCGGACGGCCACGCTGATCGAATCGGTAAAGCCCAGCAGGACGGCCGCGGCGGCCGAAAGCCAGAACCAGCGCGAGACGCCGAGCAGCGCGAGGCCGCCGGCGAAGCAGAGCGCAGCGACGATCACGAGCACGCCCTTTCTGCGAGCGTCGCCAGCCGCCAGGACCGCCATCGAGCCGAGGAGCGAGCCGATGGAGGGCGCCGCGTACAGGATGCCGAGTCCCGTGGCGCCCACGCGGAAAAGGTCGGCCGCCAGGACCGGCAGCAGGGGGCGATAGAAGCCCACCAGCGTCACGCCGAAATCGAGCAGGAAAAGCGAGAGGACGATCCGCTGAATCCAGATGAACTCCACGCCTTCCCAGAGGCTGCGAAGACCGATCGCCCGGCGCCCGCCTTCAGGCGCTCCCGGCGTGCGGACGAGCAGGATGGCGAGCGCAGCGGGGACGAAGGCCATCGCGCCGATGAGATAGGTTGCAACGAGACCGCTGCGGTCGATCAGGAAACCTCCGATCGCCGGACCGGCGAGAAAGCTCGTCTGGATGATCATGGTGTTGATCGCCACCGCATTCATCAGCACCGGGGGCGGCACCAGGCGCGGCACCATGGCCGCGCGGGCCGGCCAGCTGAAGACCTCCACGGCGGCGCCGATGAAGCCCAGGGTGTAAATGTGCCAGACCCGGACCGTGCCCGAGAGCGTGAGCAGGGCAAGGAGCAGGCCGGGGACGACCTGCAGCAGGAAGCTCAGGAGCAGGAGCTTTTTTCTGTCGAAGCTGTCCGCTATCACGCCGGCAAACAGCCCGAACAGCACGAACGGCAGTGCCTGGAGAAACGAGGTGACGCCGAGCTGGAAGGCCGAGCCCGAAAGCTCGTAGACCTGGTAGACCCCCGCGATGCCGCGCACCTGGACCGAGAGCGCGGCGAGCACGCTCGCGCTCCATATCAGCCGGTAGTCGCGGTAAAGAAGGGACGACCAGGGCCGGATTTTCTCGGGTGTCTCCAGGTGATCCGGTCTTCAGGCGCAACCGCGCGGGAAGGCGACCGCGGCGGCACGGTGAAATCACGGCGCCGCCGGCGGTCGAGTTTCGTTGGGCCAGCCTTCTAGCGCCTCCCGCCGGCGGGAGAATCCTCCAGGACGCCGCGGGCCTCGGCCTGGGCCAGGACCGCTTCGATGGTCTTGACGAGGCTCCGGGCCGCCTCGACGCTCAGCTCCACGGCGACGCGAGCGGCCGGCCCCGCGGCCTCGTCGACGAAGTCGATGTTGACCGCGTGCTCGAGGGGCATGTCGTACGGGTGGTCATAGGACACGTTGGCTTCGCGGACCTTGAACCAGCCGCCGGGTCCCTTGCCGCGCCCGTCGATCTTGGCCTGATGAACGATCATGGTGCACATGGTGGCTCCTTTAGCCTCGCAGGTGTTTTTCCAGAAACGCAAAAACCTTCTTCCAGCCGTCGACGGCCTGCTCCTGCCGGTAAGCGGGCCGGTCGTAGTAGAAAAAGCCGTGGCCGGCGCCGTCATAGCGATGAAACTCGTAGCTTTTGCCGTGCCGCTTGAGCTCGGCCTCGTGCTGGTTCACCTGCTCGGGCGAAGGCGATTTGTCCTCGTTTCCGAACAAGCCGATCATGGGACAGGAGAGATCCCTGGTATAGTCGATGGGTGCGACGGGCTGCTTGGGTGTGAGCTCCTCCTTTGACATCACCACGCGCCCGCCCCAGCACTCCACCAGGGCGTCGAAGCCCTTGAGCCGGCAGGCGGCGAGAAAGCCGTGGCGGCCGCCCGAGCACGTGCCGAAGATTCCTACCTTCGAGCTCACGTACGGCAACGAGCGAAGCAGGCGCTGGGCCCCGGCGAGATCGCCGAGCACCTGGTCGTCGGGGACTCCCCCGGCCGCCCGCACCTTGGCGCCCACGTCCTCCGGGGTCCCGTGGCCTTCCCGGAAATAAAGGTTGGGAGAGATGGCGACATAGCCGTGGTGCGCGAACCTCCTCGTGCACTCGCGGTACCATTCGTCCCAGCCCGGGGCGTGGTGGATGAGCACCATACCGGGGAAAGGGCCGCTGCCCAGGGGCCGGGCCATGTAGGCGTTGATGATGTCGCCATTGTGGCCTTGCATCGTCACGGTTTCGGCCAGCATGCCCTCGTACATATTGGTCTGGTACATGAGTCATCCTCCTTAGTGTTAGTGGCCATTGGCTTCAGGCCAACCGCACCCTTAATATAAAAGGCCCTGCGGGTGCAATAGCGGGGGGTCCAGCGCGCCTGCGGTTATCCCTTGTAATCGGCGGGGAAAACAAGTAAGCTTCGATTGCCATTCAGTATGGAGCCTTCTGAACGGTTGAATATTGGCGGAGTTGAAGGCTTGTCCGTCTTTCCTTGCGATTCGCTCCTACGCGCATTATCCGACCAGAGCGTGTTTGTATTCCATGTTCTGCTCAAGGCGGGATCTGGTTCACAGGGTCAAAGACACTAACGGTTTTTCCCTCACAGGAGGAGAACATGGGTACTAAAATCTACGTCGGCGGCCTTCCGTATTCGACGACGGACGCGCAGCTGCAGGAAATTTTCTCGGCGCACGGCACCGTGGAGTCCGCAAGGGTGATCACCGACAAGTTCACCGGCCGATCCCGAGGCTTCGGCTTCGTCGAGATGAGCACGGCCGAGGAGGCTCAACGGGCGATCCAGGCGCTCAACGGGAGCGATCTGGAGGGGAGGAGCCTGACGGTCAACGAAGCTCGTCCGCTCGAAAAGCGCTCCGGGTTCGGAGGCGACCGGGGCGGCGATCGGCGCGGCGGTCGGAACCGCTGGTAGCTGTTTTCGGTCGGGGGCGGTGGTGGCCGCTTCCGACCGGCGACGGGCGTCACCGCACCGTCGCCACGCAACTCTAGTTTCGGCCCGGCCGTCGTCCGGGTGCCGGCAAAAACCGCTTTCTCCGCGCGCGTTGCGCGCGGAGAAGTGATTTGCCTTGCCCCGGGCCGGCAGCCAGGCCGACGCACTCTGTCTTTCCTGCCGCTCCTGCGCCGTTGCGGTCTTCATGCAATCGGTCGATCTCGATCGACTCAGGCTAATCGATCCGGGCGGCCGTTCCGTTTCGCTCAGCGAGTGCTTTAGCGATTACCTGCTCCTGATTTTTCTCAGACATCTTGCCTGACTTCCGTGCCGGGAGCACCTCGGGGAGGTGCGCGATCTCAAGGAGGAGTTCGACCGGCGCGGGATTACTGTCGTCGTCGTCTCCTTCGCCCCGCCCTCACGGCTGGCCGACTACCGGGAGCAGCAGCAGTGGCCGTTCCGCCTGCTTTCGGACCCGGGCCGAGACGCCTATCGAGCCTTCGGGCTGAAGAGGTTTTCCTGGTTCAGGCTTCTCGCGCCGGCGACGCTCGGCTTTTACTGGCGGCGATGGCGGGAAGCGGAGTTGCCCCGATTCGAGCGCAGCGAGGACGTCTTCCAAGGCGGTGGTGACTTTCTCCTCGATCGGGCCGGAAACGTTCTCTTCGCCCACCGAAGCCGCGAACCGGCCGATCGCCCACCCGCCCGCCGGATACTGGAGGCCTTCGACCAAGTCGCGTCGCGATTCGAGCGCGGCGGGAGCTTGTGATTTCCCGGCCTTTGCAAGCCCTGAGCACCGACGCTATCGCCTTCACGCCGCCTTGGTTGCTTGACTCTGTTTTGGCTGAAATTAAATTTTCGCTGTTCTGCTACCCGTCGGTCCGGGCGCTACGCTCGGCGCGGAACCGCCGGGGAGATGCTCGTTGTTTTTCTCATCCATCAGGAGAGGGCAGCCATGCCAACTTACGAGTTTCGTTGCCAGAAGTGCGAAAAGATCTTTCAGCTGACTTATTCGTTCGCGGAACTCGAACGAGCCAAGAAAGAAGGCATCAGGTGCTCAAGCTGCGGGAGCTCGCAGGTAAAGCAACAGATCGCTCCCTTCATGGTCCAGACCTCAAAGAAGAGCTGAGCTTTACCAGGCGCTCCCCGGCGGCACTGCGAAACCTGTGTAAGATTCCGCGGGAGCGCGCTGTGCCAGGAAGCGCTCCCGCACCTGGATCTTGCGCTCGCTTCCTCTGCGCAGAGCGACAGCTTCGCAAGGGCCGGTGAGCTCACTACTATTTCCGCGCTCAGGCAAGGGTCCAAACCGTTCAAGCCATTCAACCGCTGCGCTTTCCCGTGAGCCGCGCGCAGAGCGGTTCGACGTCTTACTGAGCGAAGCTGCGAGCAAGACCGGCGCCGAAGCATCTGCTTCTTGCATCGAACGCCGCTCGCGCGGCAATTCCTACCGGTGCGATCTGTGCGGCGCGGTTTTTTGCAGAGTTGCGAAACCGACGCGGCGGCTTCGAAAAAACAAGTGGAATTTCACTTTGGTTCGTGGCATGGGCGTTGCTGCTGCGACAGGGCACCATGTCGAACAAAACCGCGAAGATGCCGGTCCTGTCGTTGCTCGCGTTGTTTGCTCTCGTGGCCCCTCCGGCACTCGGCGCCTACGAGGAGATCACCGTGGTCAACGGCGGGACGATTCGCGGCACCGTGAAGTTTCGCGGAGCGGTGCCGAAGCTGCCGCCGCTCAAGATCACCAAGTACAAGGAGATCTGCAAGAACGTTCCCAACGAAACCCTGATCGTCGGCCCCGGCCAGGGCCTGCGTTATGCGGTGGTGATGCTGGAGGGCGTGACGCGCGGCAAGACCGTGGAAAAGGAGACCGTCCACGAGCTCGACAACGTGCGGTGCCGCTTCGTGCCTCATGTCCAGACCGCCAGCGTCGGGCAGTTCGTCCTGTTTAAGAACTCCGATCCCATCCTGCATACCGCCCACGCGTTCTTCCCCGATGGGCAGCCTCAGTTCAACGTCGGACTGTACCCGGGGCGCGTGAGCCGAAAGCCTCTTGTCCACGCCGGTCTGGTCAGGATCCTTTGCGAGGTCCATCCCTGGATGTCGGCCTACATCTCGGTCGCCGAGCATCCCTACCAGGCGACCACCGACATCTACGGCGAGTTCATGATCAACGAAGTTCCAACAGGCAGCTACAAGCTCAAG
This sequence comes from Candidatus Zixiibacteriota bacterium, assembly GCA_035574315.1. Taxonomy (NCBI): domain Bacteria; kingdom Pseudomonadati; phylum Candidatus Zixiibacteriota; species Candidatus Zixiibacteriota bacterium. Next base: position 41,966 of record DATLYW010000048.1, on the reverse strand, counting down.
GTCTGGCACGAGACCCTGGGGACGCTGGAGAAACAGGTGGAGGTCAAGGCGGGAGCCTCGCACAGCGTCGACTTCTTCTACACACCGGGAACGGGGGCCAAAAAATGAACTCCTTCGTGAAGACGGCGAGGCTCGCGCTGCTGGCCGTGTTCCTTGCGGCGCCTGCGGCTCCGGCGCGCTCGGCTACCATCAAGGGGACGATCACCGTCGGCGGAAGGCCGGCGCGCGACGTGGTGGTTTCGGTGGAAGGCGTGGCGAGCGAAAAAATCGCGGCAAGCCTCGCGGGCGTCAAGCCCGGCAAGGCGGTGATGGATCAGCGCAACATGAAGTTCATCCCGCGCGTGCTGCCGGTGCTGGTCGGGACCGCGGTCGACTTCCCGAACAACGACAACACGTTCCACAACGTCTACTCCAGGGGCGGCGCGAAGGACTTCGACCTCGGCCTCTATCCGCCGGGGAAGACTCGCGGCACGACCTTCGAGAAGCCCGGTATCGCGCGCATCCTGTGCAACGCTCACCCCAATATGGAAGGCTTCGTGGTGGTCAAGCCGCATCCTTACTTCTCGGCGGTGGACGAGCGGGGCCTTTTTCGAATCGAAGGCGTTCCCGTGGGGAAAGCCCGCCTGGAGGTCTGGCATCCGGATCTCGGCGTTCGCAGCGAAACGATCGAGGTGCGGCGCAGCAGCGACGTGATCACGCGGGACATCGATCTGAAGAAGCCGTGAAAGCGATGAATCGACAGACGGCGGAGAGCAAACGATCGATGGTGCTCACGGCCGCCGAGGAGAGGGTTCTGGAGCTCTTGTCTCTGTCGCGCACCAACAAGGAGATCGCATCGGTTCTAGGGATCAGCCCCGCGACAGTCAAGCGCCACATCGAGAACATCTTTCGCAAGCTCGGCCTGCGCAACCGGGTCGAGGCCGCCATCTACGCGTTGAGCCGCGACGCTTGCTGCGCCGCGATCCGTTCAGGGTGCAGGCTCGAACTGTGGCGCCGGCGATGGGAGTCGGGAGAAGCCTGAGCGCGGCAGAGCTCCCGCAGGCCCGCGGCGCCGCTGGAGGACGTCATGAAGAAGATCGGTCTTTGGGCAGGAGCGTTCTTGATTTTCGCCGCGGCCGGGGCATGGATCGGACCGGGTCAAACCGCGGAAGAGAGCGGGCTTCTGATCGCCGTCAAAACCGATACGGCCCCGGTGCTCGACGGCAAAGTGGACGCGATCTGGAAAAAAGCCCGCGAGATCACCATTCCGGTCGCCGGCGGCGCCAATCTCCACAAAGGCGCCACGGAAGTCGCTCTTAAGGCTCTGTAGACCGACAGCAACGTTTTCTTCCTCGCGCGCTGGCGCGATCCGACCGACAGCGTGCGGCGGTCTCCGTGGGTCAAGCAAGCCGATGGCTCGTGGCTCAAGCTGAAGGACCCGAACGACAAGGGCGGCGACAACAACCGCTACTACGAAGACAAGCTCGCGATGATATGGAACATCAACGTCGCCGGCTTCGAGGCCGCGGGCTGCATGGTCGTCTGCCACGCAGGCGAGGCAGGCAAGGCCTACGGGAACAAGTACACCGCCAATCCCGGCGAGATGGCGGATATCTGGCACTGGAAGCGGGTACGCACAGGGCCCGTCGGACAGATCGACGATCAGTATCTCGACAGCACGCGTTACGACAAAGAGAAAGCGCCGGAGGCGGGCAGAAAAAGCGATCCCAAGACCGGCGGCGGGTACACGGACAACGTTGCGGACGACCGGAAGGGACCGAAGTTCGGGGCCAAAGGCAACAAGCCGGCTCCGCCTTACTGGATCCTCGATCGGGAGAAAGAGCCCCTCGACAGCGGCAAATACAAGCCGGGGCAGGAGGTCGCGGGCATCGTGATCGCGCCCCTGGAAGGCGACCGGGGCGACATCGCGGCACGGGCGATGTGGAGCCGCGGAGTCTGGACGCTGGAATTTTCCCGCAAGCTCAAGACCGGAAGCCGCTATGACGTCCAGTTCGACGATCTAAGCAAAGATTACGCTTTCGGGGTGGCTGTGTTCGACAACGCCCAGGTGAGGCACGCGTTCTCGGGAGGCCCGAACAAGCTGAGATTCGCTAGGTAAGCGAAGCGCCGCCACGCTAGTGTCCACTGCGGGCGTTCGATCGGCGGATCGAGATCGGGCGCTCGCGGCGGTTCGAAGAGCGGCGGAGCGGCTGAAAAGCCTGGCAAACGCGGGCCTGCCCCCAGGTCGAAGACGCGCTCGCACAGCGAAAGCGATCAACCAGAAGGCCCCGCACAGCTCGGAGCGGGTAACGGTCGCTCGCCGTGCCGGTAAGTCTGGAGGCGGCGAGCGGATTCGAACCGCTGCATCGAGGTTTTGCAGACCTCTCCCTTAACCACTTGGGTACGCCGCCCCTCTCTGCTAGCTAACACGATCCCTTCGACAGTTGCAAGATCTACTGGTTTATTGACAACCTAGCGCGAAACCAGTAATTACAAAATCCACCATGGCAACCATCATCACCAGCGATTGCATCAACTGCGGCGCGTGCGAGCCCGAGTGCCCGAACAATGCGATCAGCCAGGGTGAGAATATCTACAAGATCGATCCTCAACTCTGCACCGAATGCGTGGGCTTTCACGACTACGAGGCGTGCGCGGCGGTCTGTCCCGTCGACTGCTGCATCACGGACCCGAACAACATCGAGAGCGAAGAGGTCTTGATCGCGCGTGCCCGCGCACTCCACAAGGACATCGACTTCGGCGAGAATTTCCCCTCTCGCTTCCGCAAGGGCGGAGGGGCCGCCGCGCCCAAGCCCGCTGCCCAGGCCGCTGCTGCGGCGCCAGCCCCGCAGGTCGCCGCGGCTCCGGCCGCGGAGGCCAAGCCTGCGGCGGCAAAGCCGGCGGGGCCCGACGCTGCACCCGCCGCGTCTCCTCCGCCGAAACCGGCCCCCGCAGCTCCGCCCCCCGGCAAGGAAGCCAGACCCAAGAAAACCTTTCCGAACGAGCTGCCGGCGAGCTTCGAAGAGGTCTCCAGCCGGTATCGCACCGCAGCTCCCCTGTCGCGCGGCTGGCGCGCGCTCGTGCTCTTCGCCGCCCAGCCGCTGCTCGGCGCGCTGCCGCATCCGATAAAGAAGCAGCTCGAGGATGCCGTCGGCAATCCAATCGTCTTCAGCGCGGCGGGAAGCACGGGGCTGAACGTCCTGCATAACGTGATTCTCTATCCGGTGATCGCGATGGCGATCGCGGCGCTGACCAACGGACCGCAGATCCTCTTCAGCCAGGAGATCAATATTTTCGTGTTGGTCGGCATCATCCTCGGCGCCCTGGAGGGCGTCTGGCGATTGCGCGACGGCTTTTTTTACGCGAAGCCGGCGGAAGAGATGACCCTTCGGCCCGCGTGGTACGGGACCGGGCTGGCTGTCCTGCTGCAACCGCTCCTCAAGCGCCAAACCGGGGTTGTCAGGGAAGTGCCCGTTCCGGTGGACGGCTTTTATTCGCGGGGATTCGTCGAGAAGCTCGAGCGCGAGCGGCGCTACGGCAACGTCTATACCCTCGAGGACCGCGGCGGCGCTTATCTCCTGAGGCTGGAATTTCCGCGCGCCGTGCCGGACCTCGGCCTTCCCGCGCAGGCCGACCTGCCAAAAGAGATGCCCGATTACGACTACGATCTGGCGCTGCAAAACGGGCAGTTCATCGTGCGCGGCAAGTGTCCGGACGAGCGCATCCGCAGGATCTCATCCAGCATCGGAGCGTTCCCGCCCGAGTTCACCACCGTCATCCCGCTCCGGGAGAAGGTCACCGGTTTCGTTCACCGCGCCGGCAATAAGTTGCTCGAGGTTTATCTGGTGAAAGAAGAAAGCGCCGCGCGCGCGGCGCGCCAGCATTGACCGCGACCGCGGAATGCCTCGATGAAAGCTTTCAAGGCGCAGGAAAAGCGCGCTTCCTGTGACTTGCCTGCGGGCCTCGAAGCGATCGCCTTTCGCGAGATGAGCCTCGCCGACCTGGACGAGGTCATGAAGATCGAGCGGACCTCGTTCGCGTCTCCCTGGAGCGAACGCTTCTTCATCGAAGAGATCCAGGCGCCCTGTGCGCGCGCTCTGCTGGCGGTCGCCGGTGAAAGGATCGTCGGCTACGTGATTTTCTGGCTGCTGCCCGACGAGGTCGACGTACACAACCTCGCGGTTCACACCGCTTACCGGCGCCGCGGCATCGGGCGGCGACTGCTGCAGCAGGTCATCGGCCAGGCCCGCGGTCGGGGGTCGTCTCGAGTAACACTTGAAGTTCGACGTTCAAATACCGCGGCGCAAAGGCTTTACGAGTCACTCGGCTTTCGCATAACCGGGGTCAGGCGCGCTTACTACGCCGACAACGGCGAGGACGCGCTGACGATGGCTCTCGTGCTGCGACGCTAGACGGCGCAGGGCTCTCTCAGAGCTTTCCGACATTTCCCCCCTAAATCGTTGAAACTTCTGGGTTTACAATTCGGCTGCGCTTGACGCCGCGACTGGCCCTGGTGTATATTAAATTTCGATTAAGAGCCCGCGGTCCGAGTCAGCTGAGCGCTGTTTTCTTGGAGCCTGCTTCCGGCGGGATGAACAACCGAATGGCAACGAGGCGTATCCAGTTATCGCACGGCGGTCCGCGGGCGTTCCATCCCATCCATTCGGCACTGCTGCCGATCCAACCTGTCGGTTTCCGTTGTCCCCGAAATCCGAATCAAGCGCACAGGCGTTCGCTCACGAGGAGGTTTTTATGTTCAAGGTTGGCGAGAAGGTTGTTTATCCCGCCCATGGCGTCGGCGAAATCGAGGCCATCCGCACGCACGTCATTTCGGGGACCGAGAAGAAGTTTTACATGCTGCGGATCCTCGAAACCGACATGAAGATCATGATTCCCGTCGACAACGTCCAGTCAGTAGGCCTGCGGAAGGTCATCAATCGGGCCATGGTATCGAAGGTCTACAAGGTCCTCAGGGAAAAGAAAGTCGGCACCGACCAGCAGACCTGGAATCGCCGCTATCGCGAATACACCGAAAAGATCAAAACCGGTTCGATCCTCGAAATCGCCAAAGTGCTGCGCGACCTCTTCGTGCTCAAGGGCGATAAAGAGCTTTCCTTCGGCGAAAGGAAGATGCTCGATACGGCCCAGAACCTGCTGGTCAAGGAGCTTTCGATCGCCCGCGCCCACTCGGAAGAAAAGATTCTCGAGGAGCTTCGCCATATCTTCACCCACTGACCTTCTTGCCGCCATGCTGTTTTTTCGAGCCGAGAGCCTGCACTCTCGGCTCTTTTGTTTCTGGGGACCACCGTGCGCGCCAGCGCGATCGTAGTCGCCGCCGGCGAAGGCCGCCGCATGCGCTGCGGCGAGCCGAAGCCCTACGTGCTGCTGGCGGGTCGTCCGATTCTCCTGCGGACGCTGGACCGCATCTTCGCGGCGAGAACCGTCGCCGATGTGGTCGTCGTCGTGGCTCCCGGGCGGATCGAGCGTTGCCGGGCGTTGCTCCAGGCCGATCCAGCGATCGGGGGCCGGAGCTGGACACTGGCCGAAGGCGGCAGCACACGCCAGGAATCGGTGCGGCGCGGCCTCGAACGGATCCCCCCGGACCGCGACATCGTCCTGATCCACGACGGCGCGCGGCCGCTGGTCCCGCCGGCGCTGGTCGACGCCTGCGCCGAAGCGGCGTACCGCCACGGCGCCGCCGTTCCCGGGGTTCCCGCCCGGGACACCATCAAGGTCGTGACGCCGGACGGCCGCGTGCAGTCGACGCTGGAGCGCGACGCGCTCCGGGAGGTTCAGACGCCGCAGGCTTTTCGGTACAGCCTGATCCTCGAGGGGCACCGACGTGCCCTAAGCGAGGACTTTCAGGGAACCGACGACGCGGTACTGGTAGAACGGATGGGAGAACCCGTGGTCGTCATTGAAGGCGACCGGTCGAATATCAAAATCACGCTTCCCGAAGATCTGGCGGTGGCCGAGGCTCTTCTCGGGCCTGGCCCTAAGGCGTGGGACGGCTCAGAACCTCGTTCAGGCTCCCGGAGCGATAGCCCTGGAGGTCGAGGCTCACGTACTTGAACCCCAGCGCCTTGAATCGCTCGACGACGGCGTCGCGCGTGCGCTTCTCGAACAGCCGCTCGATCTCGTCCTGGGCCACCTCGATTCGCGCGAGATCCCCGTGGTAGCGGACGCGGAATTCGCGGAAGCGGAGCTCTTTCAGGAACAGCTCGCAGGCCGCCACCCTTCGCAGCCGCTCGAGATTGATCTCCGTGCCGTAGGGGAACCGCGATGACAGGCAGGGGCTCGAAGGCTTGTCCCACGTCGGGAGCCCGAGCGCACGGCTATAGCGCCGGATGTCCTCCTTGGTCATCGCCGCCTCCACGAGCGGATGGCGCACCCTCCACTGATGCGCCGCCTGCAGCCCCGGCCGGTGGTCCTTGAGGTCGTCGAGATTGGTGCCGTCGATCACAACGCCGAGACCGAGCCGCTCCGCCTCCGCGCGGCAGAGCCGATAGAGCTCGTCCTTGCAGAAAAAACAGCGGTTGGAGGGATTCTTCGCGTAATCCGGATTACCGAGCTCGTGCGATTCCACCACGACGTGGCGGCAGCCCAGAGCGGCGGCAAAGGCGCTTGCAGCCTCCAGCTCGCCCGGGGGAACGGCGGGTGAAGCGGCTGTGAGGGCGACGGCCCGTTCTCCCAGCGCCCGGTACGCAGCCTTCAGCAGGAAGGTGGAGTCGACCCCGCCGGAGAAAGCGACGAGCGCGCCGCCCGTCGCTTCGAGAATGGCGCTCAGCCGTTCGTACTTTGCGTCCATCGGCGCTCTCCGAAGAGGTCGGTGCTCAGGTAATGCTCGCCCTTGTCGGCGAAGATCGTCACCACCACGTGGCCTTTCCCGAGCGTCCGGGCGACCTTCAGAGCGGCGCAGCACGCGGCGCCCGAGGAGATTCCCACCAACAGCCCTTCCTCGGCCGCCAGCCGGCGCGAATAAGCGGCGGCGTCCGCGTCGGTCACCGTGATCACCTCGTCGAGGATCTGGCGATTCAGGACCGCCGGGATGAAGCCGGCGCCGATGCCCTGGATTTTGTGATAGCCGGGCTCACCGCCCGAGATGACCGGGGACGCGGCCGGCTCGACGGCGCAGATCCGGACGTCCTTCATTTTCTCCTTCAGCACTTCGCCGACACCGGTGATGGTTCCGCCGGTGCCGACCCCGGCCACAAAGGCGTCGATGCGCTTGAACTGCCTGAGCAGCTCGACCGCCGTGGTGCGACGGTGCATCTCCGGATTGGCCGGGTTGTTGAATTGCTGGGGCATGAAATAGTCGCTGTGCTCCTGGAGCAGCTCTTCGGCCTTGTGAATCGCGCCGCCCATTCCTTTGGTGTCCGGAGTCAGCACCAGCCGGGCGCCGTAGGCGGCGAGCAGGCTGCGGCGCTCCTCGCTCATCGTGTCGGGCATCGTCAGGATCAAGCGGTATCCTTTGACCGCCGCCACCAGCGCAAGCCCGATGCCGGTGTTGCCGCTGGTCGGCTCGATGATCGTTGCCCCGGGCTTCAGCTTGCCCTGACGCTCCGCGGTCTCGATCATGTTCAGGCAGATACGGTCTTTGACCGAGCCGCCCGGATTGAAATACTCGAGCTTGGCCCACACTTCGGCATCGTTGGGGCCGGGAAGCGACCGCAGCCTGACGACGGGGGTCGAACCGATGAGATCGAGAACGGAGCGGGTACCGTTGGAGCCAGCCACTTTTTTCTTCGTCTTTCCGAGGAGAAAGCGGATGCGAATCGGAAGACATGCTATATTGTCGAGCTGGAGATGTCAATGAAACGGCGCCGCGATGCGGCCCGGGAGGGTGCAGGAGCCGTGACACCGGCACGCGATCGATCGCTGGTCCTGTTTCCGGGAGCGCTCGGTGACTTCCTTTGCTTTCTTCCGGCCCTCGAATGGCTGGCCGGGAGATCGGCGGTCGACCTGCTCCTGGCGCGAAGCGATCTCGCCGCGCTCGCGCCGCCGGAGGTTCACACAGGTTCGCTCGAGCGTTACGAGGTCCGGCGCCTGTTCGCGCCCGGAGCCGCGGAAGAACCGGCCGTCCGGCGGTTCTTCGAGGAATACGCCGCGGTTTACTCTTGGCTGGGCTTTCACGCGCCTGGCTTCGCCGCCGAGCTGGCGCGCGCCGCCCGCGGGACGGGCGTGTTTCCGCCGGAGCCCGCTTGCGGCCGGACGCATCAGATCGATCACTACCTGGCGTGTTGCGGCGCGCCGCCCGATCCGCGGGCGCGGCCGCGGATCCGTCTGAGCGCGGCGGCCATAGAGTGGAGCGACTCCTTCCTCGAGCGGCACGGGTGCCGCGGTCTCCCGCTGCTGGCGCTCGCTCCCGGAAGCGGCGCGGCAGAGAAAAACTGGCCCGCCGAATTTTTCCGAGCCGTCGGGCGCTGGTGGAGGCGGCGAACGGGTGGCAGGGCACTCGTCGTCTTCGGTCCGGCGGAAGAGGAGCGGGGGCTTGCGCGCGAGCTCGACGGCGCGATGCTGCCGGTTCGCGGTCTGGATCTCAAGCAGCTTGCCGCGCTGCTCAGCCGCTGCGACCTCTACGTCGGCAACGACAGCGGGGTGACCCACCTGGCCGCGGCGGCCGGTGTCGAGACCGTGGCCCTCTTCGGGCCATCGAGCCCCGGGCGATGGGCGCCGCGAGGCGTGCGCGTCACGATCGTCTCCCGGGGGGTAGACTGCTCACCGTGCTCCCGCGCGGCGATGAAGAGCTGTGCTCAGCGGGAGTGTCTGACGGCGCTGCAACCCGGCGAGGTCATCGAGAAGCTCGAAAAGTTGCTTGAAATGGCTACCTTGACAAGGGGGGGGTGGCGCATTAGAGTTGAATCCGAAGCGCCGCGGTCGCTGGAAAGGGAACCGCGAGAGGAGAGACGCCGCACGGTTTGACTCCAGGGTCTGATTTTTTGCAGATCGAGCCGAACACCGCCTGGAAACCCGCGCACGCGGAGCACGTTTCCGGGCTTTTTTTCTCTCTAGGGAAACAGTGATGGCGGAAGGGGGAGAAAAACGAGAGGGTCGCGGGTTCGTCGTTCAGGACCGGCGGCGGTTTTCCGAGACCGGAGAGCCTCGCGAAGGTACGGGAGACACGGACAGCTCTTCGGCCTCGGAAACCGCCGAGAGTAAGTCGGGCACCGGCCGTCCCGCACAGCCGCGGGGCGAGCCGTTTGCAGAAATCAACTTCTCCGCTTTCGTCATCAGCCTGAGTACTCAAGCCCTCATGCATCTGGGGGAGATCCCCAATCCGCTCGACGGAAAGGTCGAGACGGACATTTCCATGGCCAAGCAGATGATCGACATTCTCGGCATGCTGCGCGACAAGACGCGGGGAAATCTGAGCGATGGAGAGGAACGGCTGCTCGAGGACGTCCTTTACGACCTCCGGATGAAGTACGTGGAGGCGGTCAAGAGAAAATAGGAGCCTAAAGGGAATGGACAGAATCTGGAACGGCAAGGTGAGCGCCAAAGCAGCGGTCGTTGTCGCCGTGACCTCGCTGCTGGTCGGCCTCGGCATCAGCGGCAGCTTCGATTGGATGGTACCGAGCCGAGCCCTGAACCTCGGGGATGCAGCGGCTCCGGCGGAAAGCCGTAGCGGAACGCCGCTTCCCGATTTCGTCGCGCTCTCGAAGAAGCTGCGCCCGGTGGTGGTCAACATCTCGACCATGCAAGTGAGCGAAGGGCGGGGCCAGGAGTTCGGCAGCCCGTTCGGCGAAGACGACCCGTTCAACGAATTCTGGCGCCGGTTCTTCGGCGGGCCGATTCCGCGCGGGCCTCAGCGGCAGAGAAGCCTGGGCTCCGGCTTCATCATCGACGCCGACGGCTCGATCCTGACCAACAACCACGTCGTCGAAAACGCGCAGAAGATCGTCGTCAAGCTGGCGGACGAGCAAGAGTACGAAGCGAAGGTCATCGGCCGCGACGCGAAGACGGACATCGCGATCATCAAGATCAACGCCAACACCAAGCTCCCGGTGGCCAGCCTGGGGGACTCCGACCGCCTTGAGGTGGGCGAATGGGTGATGGCGATCGGCAACCCCTTCGGCCTCGACAGCACCGTGACGTCCGGAATCGTCAGCGCCAAGGGACGCCACATCGGGCAGGGGCCGTACGACAACTTCATACAGACCGACGCTTCGATCAATCCCGGCAACTCGGGAGGGCCGCTCATCAACTGGCGCGGCGAGGTGATCGGAATCAACACCGCGATCTTCAGCCGGTCGGGGACCAACATCGGCATCGGCTTCGCCATTCCGATCAACCTGGTGAAGGAGCTGCTGCCGCAGCTGCGCGGCAAGGGCAAGGTGACGCGCGGCTATCTCGGCGTCTTGATCCAGAAGGTGACGCCGGAAATCGCGGAGAGCCTGGGGCTGGAAAAGGCGCGTGGCGCCCTGGTCGCCAACGTTTCCAAGGACGGTCCGGCGGAGAAGGCCGGCGTGAAGGTCGGAGACGTGATCATCGAGTTCGACGGCCGCGAGATCAGGGATTCGGGCGAGCTGCCGATAATCGTCGCGCGAACTCCGGTCGACAAGAAGGTCCGGATGAAGGTCCTGCGCGACAAGAAAGAGGTGGTGCTCAACGTCACCATCGGCGAGCTGAAGGACGAGGAGGTGGTCGCCTCGGCGGCGGAGAAGGGAGAGCTGGGTCTCACCGTGCAGCGGGTGACGCCGCAGATCGCCGAGAGCCTGGGCCTGGAAAAAGCCGACGGCGTGGTCGTGACCGCCGTCGAGCCGGGCAGCGCGGCCGACGACGCCGGGCTCAGACGCGGCGACGTGATTGTCGAGATCGATCGCAAGCCCATACGCAGCGTCGAAGACTACAAGAAGGCGATCGCCGGCGCGCGCAAGGGAAAAGGGATCCTCTTCCTGGTCCGGCGCGGCGAGAGCACCCTGTTCCTGGCTCTCAAGCCGCAGCGCTGATTTCCAGCACCCGCGCACTCGACAGGGGGCTGGATAACGTCCAGCCGGCCTGTTTTCGTTGTCTTCTGCGCCCGATGTGAGAAAATGAACTCCACGGAGTTTGGGGTTTGAAAAGATTCAAACTGCGGTTCGTCAGCGCGGCCCTCCTGAGCCTGCTCGTCGTCACCTGCGCCGGAATCGCCTTCGGAAGCTGGTATCTCAAGCGCCTCGAACAGACCGTCCAGGCCAAGTTCGAAGGGCAGAAATGGCGTTTTCCTTCCAAGATCTATTCCGATTCCTATCTGCTGTACGTAGGCATGCACTTGCGGCAGGAAGAGATCTGGGAAAAGCTGCGCCGGTTGGGTTACCGCGAGACACAAGGCACGCCGACCCGTAAGGGAGAGTATCGCTATCTGAAATCGAAAGGCGTGCTGGAACTCTACCTGCACGATTTCGTCTATCCGACCGAGCCCTTCCGGGGCTTTCCCGTTCGTATCTTCCTGAACGGAGGGACGGTGGCGCGCATCGAAAATGCCACCGCCGATCACGAGATGTTCTCGCTCGAGCTGGAGCCTGAGCTGGTCACCGGTCTTTACGACCGGATCTGGGAGGAGCGGCGCGTCGTATCGCTCTCCGAAGTCCCGCCGCTCCTGGTCAAGGCGATCCTCGCGGTTGAGGACGAGCGTTTCTACAAGCACCACGGCATCGATCCGGTTTCCATTCTCCGCGCCCTGTGGGTCAACTTACGCAGCGGGGCGGTGGTCCAGGGCGGGAGCACGCTCACGCAGCAGCTGATGAAAAACTTTTTTCTCGGCAGCGAGCGCACGCTGTCGCGCAAGGTCAAGGAAGCGTTGATGGCGCTCATCGCGGAGCGGAAGTACTCGAAGGCCGAAATTCTCGAGAACTACTTGAACGAGATCTACCTGGGCCAGCGCGGCTCGCAGGGAATCTTCGGGGTCTGGGAAGCCTCGCAGTTCTACTTTTCCAAGCCGCTTTCCGACCTGACCGTCGGCGAGATGGCGTTGCTCGCAGGCCTGATCCGCGCTCCCAACGCGCTGTCGCCGTACCGGAGCCTCGACGTCGCCACCAAGCGCCGCAATGTCGTGCTGGCCAAGATGCTCGACGACAAGATCATCACGCGACGGCAATACGAGGCGGCCGTGCGCGAGAGGCTGCCGCGGCGCGAACTGGTGAAGATCACGAACGACGCTCCGTTCTACGTCGACTTCCTCCGCCGCGAGCTGGCCGAAAACTATTCCAATGAGACGCTCACCGCGGAGGGAATGCGGATCTTTACCAGCCTCGACCTCCAGCTCCAGCGGTTCGCGGAAAAGGCGCTCTCCGAAGGCCTGAGCCGGCTCGAGGAGACCTATCCGAGCCTGCGTCGCCGCGGTGAAGACGACCATCTCGAAGGCGCGATGGTCGTGATCCGCCCCCAGACCGGCGAGATCAAGGCGATGGTGGGCGGGCGTAACTACCAGAAGTCGCAGTTCAACCGGGTGTGGCAGGCGAAGCGCCAGCCCGGATCGATCTTCAAGCCTTTCGTCTACCTGGCGGCGTTGATCTACGGGAGCGACAACGGGGGGCGGAGATTCACGCCGGTAACCAAGGTCGAGGACGCGCCCTTCACCTGGAGCTACGAGGGCCAGGAGTGGCAGCCAGGGAACTACAACGACGAATTCTTCGGCACCGTGACGTTCCGCCGCGGCCTGGAAAAATCGCTGAACGCGGCCACGGCGCGGATCGCGCGCGACGTCGGCATCCAGCGTGTCCGCGACGTGGCGCGTCGGCTCGGAATCCAGAGCCCGCTTCCCTCGGTGCCGTCGCTGGCGCTGGGCGCCGCGGAGGTGAGCCCGCTCGAGGTGGCGGTCGCGTTTGCTACCCTCGCCAACAACGGGGTGCGCACCCGGCCGCTGGCGGTCAAGCAGGTCATGGACGCCGAGGGGCGGGTCCTGGAAAAGCGCGACGTGCGCGTGGAAAAGGTCATCTCGCCGCAGCACGCGTTTCTCATGAACCATCTTCTCAAGGGAGTGCTCGACCGCGGCACCGGCGAGCTCGCGCGTCGGTGGGGGTTCAACCGGCCGGCCGCAGGCAAGACGGGAACCACCAACGACTACAAGGACGCCTGGTTCGTCGGCTACACCCCCGACCTGCTCGCCGTGGTCTGGGTCGGGTTCGACAACCAGAGCAAGCTCGGACTTTCAGGGGCCCAGGCGGCGCTGCCGATCTGGACGGAGTTCATGAAGCGCGCCACCGCCGGAATGCCGGTCACGGATTTTGTTCCGCCGCCGGGAGTCAAGCTCGTCGACATCGATCCGATCAGCGGCCAGATCGCCACTGCGAACTGCCCCTCGACGATCCGGGAAGCGTTTCTCGAGGGGGAGGAGCCGGTAGCGACCTGCCCGCTCCACCCCGGGGACTCGCTGCAGATATCGCACGCGTGGTGAGGGATTTTGTGGTTTGGCTCGGACCCAGAACGCTCGAGCCGGTGCCGGCGGCAGCGGTGGTGATCGCGGTCGCCCTGGGCTGCGCGCCGCCGCGTCCGGCCTACCGCGCTCCGCTTCCTCCACCGGGCGGGAGCCTGCGCACCCCGCCTCCGCCGGCGCCTTCGTCCAGGGAATCCCAGGAAATCGCGAGGAGGCCGCTGCCGCAGGAGAGCAGGATTCGCGAGCAGAATCTGAAGACCGGCGAGCCTCCCAAGAAGGCGCCTTCGGTGGAGCCCGCAGCGCCGCCGGTCGCGACGCCGGGGCCCTCGACGCCGCCGCTGCCCGACGACAGCTCGCTGCTGGCCAAGATCACTGCGGCGACGCCGCCGCAGCGCGCCGCGTCGCTGCGGCTGACCGAAGAAGGGCGAAAGCTGCTCGAGGCCGGCGACGCAGGCAGGGCGCTGGCTCGTCTCGAGAGGACGATCGTCATCGATTCGACCAATCCCTACGGCTACTTTTTTCTCGCCAAGGCGCATTACCAGCTCGGCCGCTACCACGAATCGCTCAATTTCCTCGACGTCGCCGAAACGCGCTTGAGCGGCGAGCCGTTCTGGCTGGCCGAGGTTCACGCCCTTCGCGGCGAAAACTACCGCGCCCTGGGGATGAACGAAAAAGCCGCCGAGAGCTACGGGCAGGCGCTACGACTCAATTCAGGAAACCGTACCGCGGCGGAAGCCCTCCCCCGGCTCAAGGGAGAGGCTCAATCGCACTCCCGTTGAGACTCGCGCCGACATGCTGGTTCTGGGAGTCGAAACCTCGTGTGACGATACCGCGGCGGCGGTGCTGCGCGACGGGCGCGTGATCCTGGCGAACCTGGTCTCCTCCCAGGACGAGATCCATCGGCCTTACGGCGGCGTGGTGCCGGAGCTGGCGTCGCGCCGCCACGTCGAGAACATCCTCCCGATCGTGGAAGCGGCGCTCGCCCGAGCCGCCGTAGCGCCGGGAGAGCTCGACGGCCTGGCGGTCACCCGCGGCCCGGGGCTGGTCGGCTCGCTGCTCGTCGGTCTGTGCATGGTCAAGGCGATGGCATTCCGCCTTGGCATTCCTTACGTCGGCGTGAACCACCTCGAGGCGCATCTGCTCGCGATCCAGCTCGAGCAGGACGTTCCGTTCCCCTACATCGCGCTCCTGGCTTCGGGCGGCCACACGCTGCTGTACCGGGTCGACGGCGTCGGCGCGTACGAGCATCTGGGCGGCACGGTCGACGATGCGGCGGGCGAAGCCTACGACAAGGTCGCCAAGATGATGGGGCTGGGATATCCGGGCGGGCGCGTGATCGACCGGCTCGCGCGGGAGGGGAACCCTCAGGCGATTCGCTTCCCGCGGGCGCGTGTGCGAAATGGGACGTACCAGTTCAGCTTCAGCGGCGTCAAGACATCGGTCCTGCATTATCTCAGAAAGCACGAGGCGCGATGGCGCGACCACGTTCCGGACATTGCCGCCAGCTTCCAGGAGGCGGTCGTCGACATGTTGGTCGGCCCGACCATCAAGGCGGCGGCAACGAGCGGTGTCCCCCGGATCGTACTGGCGGGCGGGGTAGCCGCCAACAGCCGATTGAGGCAAAAGATGAGCGAGCGGGCGGCCGCGGAGGGGCTGCGCGCCTATTTTCCCGAGCCGAAGTTTTGCACCGACAACGCCGCCATGATCGCTCTGACGGGATACCACCGGCTGAGGCGTGGAGAGCGCGACGACCTCGGGCTCAACGCCGACGCCGACCTCACGCTGTAGGCCCGCGGCAACGCCAGACGGCCGGCCCGGGACCGATTCCCCGATGACCACGCTCTACGAGGAGGTCCGCGCGGCGCTAAGGGAGCCGGGCTTCAGGCCGCGAAAGCGCCTCGGGCAGAACTTCCTGATCCGGGCCGACGTGATCGACGCAATCGTCCGGCTCCTCGATCTCGCGCCCGGCGACGAGGTTCTCGAGATCGGCCCGGGCCTCGGGTTTCTCACGCGCCGGCTGCTCGAGCGCGGGGCGCGTGTCTGGGCCGTGGAGGTGGACCCCTTTCTCGTCCGGCGGCTGCGGGCGAGCGAGATCGGAGCACGGCCGGATCTGGAGATCGTGGCGGGAGATATTCTGAAAGTTTCGTTCGCCGATCTGCTGCCGCCGAGACCGGTGAAGGTTGCCGGCAATCTTCCGTACAGCATCTCGACCCCTGTGCTGTTCCGCCTCATCGAGCACCGGGCGCGCTTTTCCCGGCTGGTGCTCATGCTGCAGAAGGAAGTCGCGGACCGGATCGCCAGCGGGCCCGGTACGAAACGCTACGGGGCTCTTTCGGTGCTGTGCCAGGCGTACCTGCGCATCGCCGCGAGGATCCCGGTGGCTCCCGAGGCCTTCTTCCCGCGTCCCAAGGTCCGCTCGGCGATTCTGAGCATCGAGCCGCATCGCCGGCCGGTGCTGCGGCCCGAGGAAAGCGAGCGGTTCCGCGCGGTGGTGCGGGCCTGCTTCTCCGAGCGGCGCAAGACGATTGCGAACAACCTCGCCCGCTGGCTCGGCATCGGCCGTTCGGAGATCGAGGATGTCCTGCGCGCGGCCGCCGTCAACCCCGGCCGTCGCGCGGAGACGTTGAGCGTCGAGGAGTTCGTCGGGCTTACGCGTGCGCTGGCGGCGAGCGGCCGGATGGGCGCCTGAACCATGCCCGAGCTGCCGGAGGTCGAGACGATCCGCCGCGGGCTGCGCAAGCGCCTTCGCGGCCGCAGGATCGAGCAAGTCGAAGTCCTGGAGCCCCGCCTGCGCGTCGAGGTCGACGGCCGGCTCGCTTCGCGGCTCCGCGGGCGGGCGATCGTCGACGTCGGGCGGCGGGCAAAGTACGTGCTGATCCGCCTCGAGGACGGCGGGGTCTGGCTCTTTCACCTGGGGATGTCGGGCAAGCTGATTTACGTCGATCCCGCCCTGCCTCGGCAAAAGCACGATCATATCGTGGCGCGCCTCGACAACGGCGCGGAGCTTCGCTATCACGATCCGCGCCGCTTCGGCCTCTCGCTGGTCGCGGAGAAGACGGAGCTCCCGGGCGTGGCGCAACTCGGCCGGCTGGGGCCCGACCCGTTCGACCGGCGATTCAGCGCCGGTTATCTCTACGCTTGCACGAGAAAATCGAGCCGTCGTATACGCGATCTCCTGCTCGACCAGGGGATCGTGGCGGGGATCGGCAACATCTACGCCAACGAAGCGCTCTACCGCGCCGGGGTGCGGCCGACGGCGCGCTCGCGCCGGCTGACGCGCGCGGAGGTCGGCCGTCTGGCCGCCGCCATCCCGGAGCTTCTCAGGGAGGCGATTCGCTGGTGCGGGACGTCGTTCTCCGACTATCGCGATGCGGACGATCGCTTCGGCGAGTTCCAGAGCCGTCTCGCGGTCTACGGCCGCCAAGGCGAGCCGTGCCGGATGTGCGGCACGCCCGTCAGGCGTGTCGTCCTGGGAAACCGGAGCGCCTTTTACTGTCCGGCCTGCCAGGCGGGAACGGGTCCGCGGTCGGCTGCTAGCGCGCCGCGCCGCCGTCGGGCGCCGGCGGCTGTCGGCGAATGACGTTCATCGCGAGCGAGATCATCGATCCGACGTCGCTCAGGGTGGCCGGAAGGATCAGCGTATTGCCCGCCTGCGCGAGCTTGCCGAACTCCCCGAGGTAGCTCTCCGCGACCCTGAGCTGGACCGCCTCCAGTCCGCCCGGCTGCTGGATCGCCTCGGCGACCTTGCGGATGCCGGCCGCGGTGGCGTCGGCGATGGCGAGAATCGCCGCGGCCTGACCCTCGGCCTCGTTGATCTGCTGCTGTTTTTTCGCCTCGGAAGCCTTGATAACCTGCTGTTTTTCGCCCTCGGCGGTGTTGATGGCGGCGTCGCGCTGGCCTTCCGACGTCAGGATCAGGGCGCGCTTCTCGCGCTCCGCGCGCATCTGTTTTTCCATTGCCGCGAGCACGTCCTGCGGCGGCGTGATGTTCTTGATCTCGTAGCGCATCACCTTGATTCCCCACGGCTCGGAAGCCTTGTCGAGCTCGCTCACGACCTGGGTGTTGATGTTGGTCCGTTCCTCGAAGGTGCGATCCAGGTCGATCTTGCCGAACTCGCTGCGCAAGGTGGTCTGCGCGAGCTGCGAGATGCCGAACGTGTAGTCGGCGATGCCGTAGGAGGCCCGTTCCGGATTGAGCACCTTGAGATAGAGGACGCCGTCGACCGAGACCTGGACGTTGTCCTTGGTGATGCAGACCTGCGGTGGAATGTCGATCGCCTGCTCCTTGAGCGAGTGCTTGTAGCGCACCACGTCCAGGAAAGGGATCAGGATGTGGAATCCCGCCTGCAGCGTGCCGCTGTACTTTCCCAGCCGTTCGACGACGTAGGCGCTTTGCTGCGGCACCACGACGGCGGTCTTGGCAATGACGACGACGATCAGAACCGCCAGCACGACCACGACGACCATTCCGCCCATAGATCGCTCCGTTCTAACGGGATTCTCCGCGCACGAAGATGGTAAGCCCTTCAACGCGCTCGACCCTGCAGCGCGCGCCGCGCGCGAGGGCCCCGTCGCCCACGTTGCGCGCGCTCCACGAGGTTCCGCGTAGCTCCGCCTTGCCCACGCCGTTGCGGGGGATTTCCTCGGTGACCACGGCCGTCTCCCCGACCAGGGTGTCGACGTCGCCGCAGCTTTCACCGCGGGCCATCTCGACGAGCTTCCCGCGAAACAGCCACAGGGCGCAGAGCGAAAGGGCCGAGAAGAGGAGAAACTGGAACCAGAGCGGGCCGGCGGCTTCGAAGCCCGCCAGCGCCCCGACGACGAGCGCGCCGACGCCGAAGAAGATGATGTAAAAGCCGCCCGGCGTGACGATTTCCGCCCCGAGCAGGAGCAGACCGAAGAGGATCCACAGCCACCAGTCCATGGACGCGCTGCTTGAAACCGTGGGCGAGGGTAGCCGAGGGCGGCGTTTTTTTCAACCTGAAAAAGCGCCTCGCCGGGAACGGCCGCCGCTCAATCGGGCAGCAGGCGGAGGAACTCGCTGAAGACGCCTCGCCCGAGGCGGCGCAGCCGCGCGGCCCGGGCGGGCGTCTCGGCGAGGATCGCGCGGGCGCTGATCTTTCCCCGGAGCGCCGCGATCTCCCGGGCGTTTTCAGGCACCCGCAGCCAGCGCCGGATCATCGGCTCGTCGACTTCGAGGTGGAACTGCAGGCCGTAGGTGCACGCCCCGTAACGAAACGCCTGGTTGCGGCACAGGGACGACGAAGCCAGATGGACGGTGCCCGGCGGCAGATCGAAGGTTTCGCCGTGCCACTGGAAGACCTTCTGTGGACCGGCCCAGCCGCCGAACAGCGGATCGCCCCGCGCGCCGGCCTCCGGCACGACCTCGTACCAGCCGATTTCCTTCTCGGGGTTGGGATAGACGGCTGCGCCCAGGGCCTTGGCGATCAGCTGCGATCCGAGGCAGACGCCGAGCAGCGGGACGCCGCGCTTCATCGCCTCCTCGATCAAGGCCAGCTCCACGGCGATGTGAGGAAGCCGGCTCGCGTCGTTGGCGCTCATCGGGCCGCCCAGCACGACCACTGCCAGGTGGCCGTCGAGACGCGGCCTCGCGTCCGGGCGCCGGGCGAAGTTCACCCGGTCGGCGCGAAAGCCGCGGCGCGAAAGCAACGGCGCGAAGGTCCCGAGCGTCTCGTGCGAGACGTGCTGCAGGACCAGGATGTTCCGCTTCGGGTCGCGTCGCGTTCCGGGCCGCGCCGAACTCATCCGATGATCTTGTAGTCGCCGGAGCGATAGCTGCGGCAGAGCTGCAGGTAAGTCGACGAGCCCATCCGGATCCAGTGCAGCGCCTCGCCGCCGAGCTCTTTCTTGACCTTGGCCGGGCTGCCGGCGGCCAGCACGCGAGGCGGAATCTTGGTGTGGGGAACGACGACGCTGCCGGCGGCGATCAGCGACTCCTCGCCGATCTCGGTATTCTCCAGCAGCGTGGCGTTCATGCCGATGATCGCGCCGCGCTTGATCAGCGGTCCCTCCATGATGGCGCCGTGGCCGATCGTGCAGTCCTCCTCGATGATCGTCGGCGCTTCGCCGGAATGGATGACGCAGTTGTCCTGGACGCTCGTCCGCGCGCCGACGACGATCGGATTGGCGTTCTGATCCGACCGCAAAACCGCTCCCCACCAGATGCTCGCCTCGTCGCCCACCCGGACGTCTCCGATGAGAACCGCCGTGGGGGCGATGAAGGCGCTGGGGGAGATGACCGGTCGCTTGCCCTTGTATTCGATGATCATGCGGCGCGCTCCTCGCGTAAAAGGTGTGCGATCACGCTAGATGATGGCCGGGCGCAAATCAAGGCTGCCCGCGCCCGGTCAGAGGGCGAACGCCGCGCCGGCCATGCGCGCGATCGTCTCGCCGATCGCGAGCGAGGCGGTCGCTCCCGGGGAAGGGGCGTTGAGGACGTGAATCGCGTTGCGGCGCTGCTCGATCACGAAGTCGTCCACCAGAGCCCCGTCGGCGGCGACCGCCTGCGCGCGCACGCCGGCGCCGCCGGCCACGAGATCGGCGTCGCCGATCTCGGGAACCAGCCGGCGCAGCGCGCGGACGAAGGCCGCCTTGCTGAGCGAGCGGTAGAATTCGCCGCAGCCCGTCCGCCAGTAGCGGAGCGCCATCGCCCAGAAGCCGCCGAACGACGCGGTGCGCCAGAGGTCGGCCGCGCTGACGTCGCGCATCCGGTAGCCCTCGCGGCAGAAGGCGAGAACGGCGTTCGGGCCCGCCTCTACACCGCCGCGGATCATGCGGGTGAAGTGGACGCCGAGAAACGGAAAGGCGGGATCGGGCACCGGGTAGATCAGGTTTCGAACCAGGAAGCTCCTTTCGGGCGCGATCTTGTAGTACTCGCCGCGAAACGGAACGATGCGGTGACGCAGCTTCGGTGCGCCGCGACCCATTTCGGCGATCACGTCGGAGTGAAGCCCGCCGCAGTTGACCAGGTGGCGCGTCCGGTAGTCGCCGCCGCTGGTCTGCAGGACGAGCCCGTCGCCGCTCTCGATGACGTCGAGCAGCCGGTGCGCGGTGCGGATTTCCGCGCCGGCGGAGCGCAGGCGCCGGGCGTAGGCCTCCGCAACCTCGGTGTAGTCGATGATGCCGGTTTCGGGGACGTAGAGCGCTTTCAGGCCGCGAGCATGGGGCTCCAGCTCGCGCAGTCTCTCCGGGCCGATCATCTCGAGCCCGACAAGGCCGTTGGCGAGGCCGCGCCGGTGGAGCTCCTCGAGGCGGGGGATTTCCGACTCGTCGGTGGCGACCACGACCTTGCCACAGACCTCGTAGCGAACGCCGTTTTCCTCGCAGAATCGCAGCAAAGCCTTGCGCCCCGCCACGCAGGTCCGGGCCTTGACGGAGCCCGGGCGGTAGTAGAGCCCGGAGTGGATCACCCCGCTGTTGTGACCGGTCTGGTGGCGCGCCAGAGCCGGCTCCTTTTCGAGGATCATCAGCTTCGCCCGCGGGTAGGATTCCACGAGCTTGAGCGCGGTAGCCAGCCCGATGATGCCGCCGCCGATGATCGTCACGTCGCAGGGTGCCGGCATGGGGCGCTTCAGAGCCGCAGCAGCGCTCGGGAATTTTTCTCGGTGAAGCGGCGCACGCGCTCCGGATCGGTCTGGGCGTTGACTCCCTCCAGCGCCTTGGGGAGGGGGCCCAGGCCGCCGCAATAGTCCGAGCCGAAGACGATCCGCTGCTCGCCCAGCTTGTCGATCAGGAACGCCAGAGTTCTCGCGTCCGAGCCGGCCGTGTCGACAAGGAAATGGTCGAGAAAGATGTCCAGATAGCGGCGCTCTCCGCCTGGCCCCTTGTGCTTCCAGAAAAACCGGCGAAGCAACAGCGGGAGCCCGCCTCCGGAGCTGCGGATGACCACGCGCAGGTTCGGGTGGCGGTCGAACACGCCAGCGGCGATCATGCGGGCGACGCATTCGGACACCTCGGCGTCGGAGAGCACGGCGTAGGAGACGCCCGCGCCGCCGTCTTCGAGGCGCTCCAGCGTCGGATCCTTTGCCAGCCCGGCCCCGTGGAGGAAGATCGGCCAGCGAAGCTCCGAGAGCTTGGCGTAAAGCGGCTCCAGGAGTGGCAGGTCCACCACCATCTCACCGTCGACCGTGGGGTAGAAAAGCGCCGCGCGAAAGCCCAGCACCGCGGCCTGCTCCAGCTCGGCGACCGAGGCGGCGACGTTCTTCAGCGACAGCGCGGCGACGCCGATGAGACGGTCGCGATGGGGTGCGATGCGGTCGGCGAGAATCCGGTTGGAGAGTCGCGTAACTTCCAGCGCCTGCTCGGCGGGCAGCCGGTCGGCGTACAGTCCCGCTCCCTGGCAGACGAGCTGAAGGTCGATGCCGGCTTGGTCCATTTCCACAACCCGGCGGGAAAAATCGGGGGAATCCCAGGCGTCCACGCGCACTTCCCGGCCCGTCAGCTCGGCGAGACGTCCGGCCACCTCCGGGGCGGTGTGATGGGAGTGCCAGTCGATCCATGCAGCCATGGTGGGCTCCTTTCGGCGCTTCCGCGACGATTTCCGAATATCGGCGGCCCCCGCGGTCAAGCGGCAGCAAGCGCGATGTCCCGCCGCCGGACGCTAGCGCCTGGTAAGATCGGCCTGCTTGCTCCTCAGCCGCCGAATCAGCTCCTCGTACGAGCCGTTGGCGATCACGCGATTGAACTGCGAGCGGAAATTGTTCACCAGGCTGACGTTCTCGACCACGATATCGTAAACCTTCCACTCGCCGCCCACCAGGTGGGCCTTGTAGTTGAGCGAAAACTCCTCGCCCTTGGCGGTGACGATCTTGCTGCTGACGTCGGCGTAACCGCCGTCCACGCGCTCACCCACGTAGAGGATCTTCTCGTCGGTGTACGACTCGATGGTATCGGCGTAGGTTCGCTCGAGCAGGTCCGTGAACAGGCGGACGAACTCCTCCTGCTCTTGGGGCGTGCGCCGGCGCCAGTTCGCGCCGAGCGAGCGCCTGGCCATCTCCGTGAAATCGAAGCGCGCGAACAGGATCCGGCGCAGCTGCTCGCGGCGCTCGCTGGTTCGGGAAGGCGCCCGGAACCGCGGATCCTTCAACACCAGGAGCGCCCGGTCGACCGTGGCCCTGATCTGCTCGGTCGGCACGCCCGCGCGGGCGGTCGCGCCGTGGCTCCACAAGCCGAGCGCCGCCGCCATGACGAACACGAAAAGGCTAATTCGGCACATCATTTTTCTTGTCGGATTTCTCGGGCCTTGAAGTGAGATCGCCCCCGACGATCTTGCCGATCAGATCGGGGATGTCGGGCGGCGAATCGGTTTCCCGGATCCGGCCGCCGGGAGGAATGATCTTGTCCGATGCGCCGGGGGTGATCAGAACGAACTTGTCGCCGATCAGGCCGCGGGCGCGCACGGAAGCGATCGCGTCCTCCTGGAGCTTGACGCCGTCGTCGATCCGCAGCTGGAGACGAGCCTGGTCGTCGGCGAGCCGGATGCTCTCGACCCTGCCGACCTTGACGCCCGCGATCTCCACGGGGTCGCCGTTCTTTAGCCCCGCCACGCTCGGGAAGTCGGCATAGACCGTATAACCCTCGTTGCCGAGCACTTCGAGCTTGCCGAGCTTGATCGCGAGGTACCCGAGACAAACGGCGCCGAGCAGGACGAAAACGCCGACGATGATCTCAATGCGCGTGTGATTCACTGGCTCCTCTCCTAAAGGACCGCGAGAGGCCCTTCCACGTCGCCTTGCAGGAACTGGCGGACCACCGGATTTTGCGACGCCACGAACGCTTCGGTGTCGGCCGCCTCCTCGATTACCCCGTTGGCCAGCATCGCCACTCGATCGGAAATCCGGAACACTTCCGGGATGTCGTGACTCACGATGACTCCTGTGAAGTGGAAAGTCTCGTGCATCTTGCGGATCAGCGCGTGAATGCTCTTGCCCAACATCGGATCCAGCCCGGTCGTCGGCTCGTCGAACAGGACGATCTCGGGCTCCATCACGAGCGCGCGCGCCAACCCGGCCCTTTTTTTCATGCCCCCGCTCACCTCGGCCGGGTACTTGTATCCCATGCCCGCCAAGCCGACCTGGTCGAGGCGCTCTTCGACCTTGCGGCGGATCTGCTCTTCGGTGAGCCGGGTCTTCTCGCGCAGCGGAAAGGCCACGTTGTCGTAGATCGTCATCGAATCGAGCAAAGCCGCTCCCTGGAACAGCACGCCGAACTTCTGGCGGATCTTGTTGAGCGCGCTCTGGCCGAGCCGGGTGATGTCGACGCCGTCGACCAGCACGCTTCCGCGGTCGGGGAGCAGCAGGGCGTTGAGGTGCTTGAGCAGCACGGTCTTGCCGCAGCCGCTGCCGCCGATGATGGTCGTGATTTTGCCCGTCTGCAGCTCGAGGTTGACTCCGTTGAGAACGCGCTGTCGCCCGAAGCTCTTATGTAAATCAACCACCTGGATCATGCAATCAGAGCATCACCGACGTCATGAAGTAGTCCCAGACGAGAATCAGGACGAAGCAGAGAACCACCGATTCCGTCGTCGCCTGGCCGACGCCGGTCGCCATCGGCGGCGCGTGAAAGCCTTTGTAGCAGCAGACCCATGCGATGATCAGGCCGAAGCTGATCGATTTGAGCAGTCCGCTCCAGACGTCGTGGAACACCACGCTGCTCTCCATCCCGGCAAAATAGCTGCCCGAGCTCACCCCCAGCAGGCCGACGCCGATGACGTAGGCGCCGTAAATGCCCACCACGTCGAAGATCGCCGTCAGCAGCGGCATCGAGATCAACCCCGCGATCAGCCGGGGTGAAACCAGGTACTGAACCGGGTTGACCGCCATGGAATAGAGCGCGTCGATCTGCTCGGTCACCTTCATGCTGCCCAGCTCGGCCGCCATCGCCGAGCCGGTGCGGCCGGTGACCATGAAAGCGGAAAGGACCGGACCGAGCTCGCGCAGCAGCCCGAGCGCCACCGCCGAGCCGAGGAAGCTCTCGGCGTTGAACTTTCTGAGGCTGTAGTAGCCCTGAAGCCCCATGACCATTCCGGTGAAGATACCGGAGAGAACGACCACCGACAGGGAATCAACGCCGATGGTCTTGACGTGATACAGGATCAGGCGGATTCGCAGGGGCGGGCGAAAGGCCCAGGCGAAGGCGGAAAGCAGGAACAGGAACATCCTCCCGGTGCCCGCGAGCTGCAGGATCGTGGCACGGCCGATTTGACCGAAGAAGGCGATCATGCGTTATGCGAAACCCGGCTGCGGAACACCCGATCTGCTCCATGGCGCCTGGCCTGCGGCTCGTCCGATTCGCGATCGCGCGACTCGCGGCCGGGTTTCCGCCCGGCCGGGAAGCAGAGGTTCCAACATTCTGCTAGTATCCAGGTACTTAAGCTCACGTTTGTATAGAAAACCTCCTCCGTTTTCAAGCAACAAGCGACGCGCGGAGGGGCCGAGCGATGCGAGACGATTCTCTGGATACCATTTTTAACGGCAGGCTCAAACTTTACCAGAGCCGATCGGGGTACCGCTTTTCCCTGGACTCGGTTCTGCTGGCTCACTTCGCGACGGTTCGCGCAACCGACCGCGTGGCCGACCTCGGGAGCGGCAACGGCGCGGTCGCGCTGATGCTCGCCCACCTCCAGCCGGAGATCCGCGTCACCGGAATCGAGACACAGGAGCGGATGGTCGAGCGCGCGCGGCGCAACGTGAGGTTGAACGGGTGCGCGGACAGGGTCGAGATGACTCGCGCCGACGTGCGCGAGGTCCGGCGCCGCTTCCCCCCGGGCGCTTTCACGGCGGTGGTCTCCAATCCGCCGTATCGAAGAGCCACCAGCGGTCGTGTCAGCCCCGACGAGGAGAAGCGGATCGCGCGGCACGAAACCTGCGGAAACCTCGCCGATTTCTTGAGCGCGGGAGCGTATCTGCTGCCGGACGGCGG
Organism: Candidatus Zixiibacteriota bacterium; assembly: GCA_035574315.1. Classification (NCBI taxonomy): domain Bacteria; kingdom Pseudomonadati; phylum Candidatus Zixiibacteriota; species Candidatus Zixiibacteriota bacterium. The sequence continues at coordinate 16,694 of DATLYW010000048.1, read as the reverse complement.
CCGGATGGCCCTGGTCTATCCGGCGCCCCGCAGCGTCGATCTGCTGGCCGGGATGCGCGCCGCCGGTCTGGAGCCGAAACGGGTGAGGCTGGTTTACTCGCGGTCCGGATCCAGCGAAGCCTCCCTGATCCTCGCCGAGGGAGTCAAGGGAGGAAGGAGCGGGACGGCGATACTTCCGCCGCTCCACGTCTACGAACGGGAAAAACACTATACGGCCGAGGTCGCGGCGATGCTGGCGGGGAGCAGAATCGGAGCGCCGGCGACGGACGCGCGTTAGGAACCGCCGGGCGGTTCTTTTCGCCGCCGGCGCGCGTGGCCGGCCAGGATCTTCTTGAAAGACTGGCGGATCTCGGGGTCCTCGATCTTGTCCAGGAACTCTTCGCCCTGCAGCGGCTCGGGAGGCGCCGGGGGATTTTTCGGGGTTCGTTCCTGGGCGGGGCCGTCGATCTTGCCCACGACGAAAAAGATATTTTTCACCAGTTCCGCTCCGAGGCGCTGGTTGAGCTTCTCGGCGATCATCTCCTTCATGTACTGGAGCTGCTGCATCCAGACCGGGCTGGAAACCTTGACGAAAAGAGTGCCGTTGCGGATCTTTTCAGGCTGCGCGTTGCGCGCGATGGTGAGCCCGACGGTGTCGTTCCAGATCGGCCAGACGCCGTACTCCTCGAGTCGAGCGGAAAGATCGAGCCGCCTGAGGGATTTTTCCAGCACCGCGCCCACGTGCTCGAGCTGAGAATCCTTGTCCGCCACGGCCCGGATCTTATCAAATAAGCCAGGCTCTCACCACGTTTTTGGGCCCTCCGGCGCCCGATTTCGACGCCAAAAAACGAAGACGTCCCGAAGGGCAAATTTTTTCTTGACAAAGATTTCCAAAGCCGTTACCACTACCAAATCTAGTTGCATATCCATTGATTCATACTATATGTAGAAAAAGAGGGGGGCCAAGACATGGTGTTCACCACTGCGCAAGCCACTGATTTTGCTACGGATCGGGGACAATCGGGGGCTCCCAAAACGGGGCTCAGCCTCAAGCGCTATTTCACCCGCGAGGGGATCCATCCGTACGATGAAGTGGAGTGGGAGCTGCGCTCGGCCTCCATCACCAACGAGAAAGGCAAGGTCGTCTTCGAGCAGTCCAACGTCGAGATCCCGAAATCGTGGTCGCAGATGGCGACCACGGTGGTCGTCTCGAAGTACTTTCGGGGTCCGCTGGGGAGCCCGCAGCGCGAGCACAGCGTGCGCCAGATGATCAGCCGCGTGGTCGATACCATCACCCGCTGGGGCGTGAAGGACGGCTACTTCGCGAGTCAGACCGACGCCAGGGTTTTTTCCGACGAGCTGACGCACATCCTGCTGCACCAGAAAGCGTGCTTCAACAGCCCGGTGTGGTTCAACTGCGGCATCGAGGAAAAGCCGCAGTGCTCCGCCTGCTTCATCCTGTCGGTCGACGATACCATGGAGTCGATCCTCGACTGGTACCGCAAGGAAGGGATCATCTTCAAAGGCGGCTCGGGCTCCGGCGTCAACCTGTCGCGCATCCGCTCCTCCAAGGAGCAGCTGGCCGGGGGCGGCACGGCCTCGGGCCCGGTCTCGTTCATGAAGGCGGCGGACGCCTCGGCGGGAGTGATCAAGTCCGGCGGCAAGACGCGGCGTGCGGCGAAGATGGTCGTGCTCAACGTCGACCATCCGGACATCGAGGAGTTCATCAAGTGCAAGGTCGAGGAGGAGAAAAAAGCCTGGGCGCTCATCGAAGCGGGCTACGACGCGAGCCTCGACGGCCCGGCGTACGGCAGCGTGTTTTTCCAGAATGCCAACAACTCCGTGCGCGTCACCGACGAGTTCATGCGGGCGGTGGAGGAGGACCGGGAGTGGAAGACCCGCTACGTGACCACCGGCGAGGTCTGCGACACCTACCGTGCCCGTGACCTGCTGCGGATGATCGCGGAGAGCACGTACATCTGCGGTGATCCCGGGATGCAGTACGACACCACGATCAACGAGTGGCACACCTGCGCCAACTCGGGTCGCATCAACGCCTCCAACCCGTGCTCGGAGTACATGCATCTCGACAACTCCGCGTGCAACCTGGCGTCGCTCAACCTGCTGAAGTTCCTCAGAGACGACGGCGGGTTCGACACGGAGTCGTTCCGCCGCACGGTCGACATCATGGTCCTGGCCCAGGACATCCTGGTCGACAACGCCTCGTACCCGACCCCGGAGATCGCGGCGAACGCGCACGCGTTCCGGGAGCTGGGCCTGGGTTACGCCAACCTCGGGGCGCTGCTCATGTCGCTCGGCCTGCCCTACGATTCGGACGCGGGGCGGGAGTACGCCGCGGCGGTCACCGCGCTGATGTCGGGCGAGGGCTATCTGCAGTCCGCCCGCATCGCGGCGGCCACCGGGCCGTTCGCCGGATTCGAAACCAACCGCCAGCCGATGCTGCGGGTGCTCAACAAGCACCGCGCGCACGCCTACAGGCTCTCCTCGTCCCACGTGCCTCTCGAGCTGCTGTCCGCGGCGCGCGAGGCGTGGGACGAAACCTGCAGCGCGGCGGACAAATGCGGAGTGAGAAACTCGCAGATCTCCGTTCTGGCTCCCACCGGGACCATCGCCTTCATGATGGACTGCGACACCACGGGGGTGGAGCCCGACATCGCGCTGATCAAGTACAAGAAGCTCGTGGGCGGCGGGCTCCTGAAGATCGTCAACCACAGCGTGCCCCGCGCGCTCAAGCGCCTCGGGTACGACGTCAAGCAGATCCAGGAGATCATGGAGTACGTCGAGGAGCACGAGACGATCGAAGGGGCGCCGCACGTCAAGGACGAGGACCTGCCGGTGTTCGACTGCGCCTTCAAGCCGGCCAACGGCAGCCGCTCGATCCATTACATGGGCCACATCAAGATGATGGGGGCGGTGCAACCGTTTATCTCCGGGGCGATCTCCAAGACGATCAACATGCCCAACGACGTCACCGTCGAGGAGATCATGAATGCCTACATGGAGGCGTGGAAGCTCGGGCTCAAGGCGGTCGCGATCTATCGCGACGGCTCCAAGCGCACGCAGCCGCTCAACACCTCCAGGGACAAGGAAAAGGAGGAAAAGCGGCCGGCGGCCGAGGCGAAGGAAAGCCGGCCTTTCCGCCGGAAGCTCCCCGACGAAAGGCGCTCGATCACGCACAAGTTCGACATCGCCGGCCACGAGGGCTACATCACCGCCGGGATGTACGAGGACGGCCAGCCGGGCGAGATCTTCATCACGATGTCCAAGGAGGGGTCGACGATCTCCGGGCTGATGGACTCGTTCGCCACCGCGATCTCCATGGCGCTCCAGTACGGGGTGCCGCTCAGGGTGCTGGTCGACAAGTTCAGCCACATGCGCTTCGAGCCGTCCGGGTTCACCAAGAACCCGGACATCCCGATCGCCAAGTCGATCATGGACTACATCTTCCGCTGGATGGCGACCAAGTTCCTCGACCGGGACGCGCAGCGGGAGGTCGGGATCGTGAAGGAGATCGCCGAAGAGGCTCCGGCCAAGGAGCCGGCCGCGGGGAAGAAGGGGATGGCGCTCGCTTCCCAGCCGCCGCGCGGCGGCGCGCCCGTCGCGAGCATCAGCAGCATCACCAGCCTCTACCAGCAGGACGCCCCGCCCTGCCCGGACTGCGGCGCGATCATGATCCGCAGCGGCGCCTGCTACAAGTGCATGAACTGCGGCGCGGTGAGCGGGTGTAGCTGATCGCTGGCCTCGCCGCTTGACGCCGTTTTCGGTGGGGCCCTGCGAGCGGCTGGCCAAGAAGAGCCGGGCGGGCGGCCTCCGCCCGGCTTATTTTTTCTCCAGGTGGAGGAGTCCTTTCTCGGTGTCGATGTCCAGCCGGAAACGGCTGAGGAAGTTGAGGCCGAGGAGCCCGGCCGCCGTGGAACCGGGCAGGGCGTCGTGGACCGCCGCGGTCAGGTTTTCGACCTCCATCCCCCCCACCGAGATCGAGTCGAGCCGGGCGAGCGGCGCCTGGATCACGCCGTTGGCCGTCTGGAAGGGCACCGTGCGGGCGTCGGGGTCGACCTGGAGATCGAGGGCCTTGGCGGTAGCCGCCGAAATGAAGGTGTAGCTTGCGCCCGTATCGACCACAAACCTTGCGGCGGTCTTCCGGTTCAGGGTCGCCTCGACGATGACCACCTCGCCTCGCTTTTCGAAAGGGATCGAGGCCTTGTCGGGTGAAGCCGGCTTTTCCGGCTCGGCGGCCCTGGGGCTTTCGCGTACCGGGATGCGGGCCGCGCCCTCGCGCTGGGATTTCGGGATGCTGTGCAGGTTATCCGTGAAATGAACCACCCCGTTTCGGTCCACCCAGCGGTAAAACTCAGCTCCGGCGGCCCGCCAGGGCGCCGGAGCCAGCCCGAGGAGGAAAAGAGCGATTCCGAGCCGTTTCACGAGCAAAAAGTTTACCATATTTGCCGGGTCGGCGGCATCCCTATTTTTGGGCCCCGGCGGCTGGGCCGAAGGGTCCCGGGATGCCGCGCCTTTACAAACTCCCGGGTGTGTGGTAAAAATTTTGCAAAAAGAAACGAAAGAGAGAAAAAAGCGGAGAAACATGGGAATTGCTCAACGGGACACGCAGACGACGATCGAGCAGTTCAGACTTCACCCGACGGATACGGGCTCTCCGGAAGTGCAGGTCGCTTTGCTGAGTCAGCGTATCGATTACCTCACCGAGCACTTCAAGGTGCATGTCAAGGATCACCACTCCCGTCGCGGCCTTCTGAAGCTGGTAGGCCAGCGCAGGAGGCTGCTGGATTATCTCAAGAGAAACGATTTCTCGAGATACCAGAGTCTGATCCAGCGGCTCGGAATCAGGAAATAGCTGTTCCGCGTCGGTTCCCGCCGTCATCTCCTCCGTTAAAGCACCTCTCGTTTCAGAGGACTTCTTATGGTTAAAAGCGTGCAACTGGATTTTTACGGCCGTCCCCTATCCATAGAAATCGGCAAGCTCGCCAAGCAAGCCGACGGGGCCGCGCTCGTCCGCTACGGCGAGACCGTCGTCCTGGTGACGGCGGTGGCGGCGAAAGAGGTGCGGGGCGACGTCGATTTCTTCCCGCTGACCGTCGATTACCAGGAAAAGACCTTCGCCGCGGGCAAGATCCCCGGCGGCTTTTTCAAGCGGGAGGGGCGACCGTCGGAAAAGGAGATTCTGACCTGTCGCCTGATCGACCGGTCGATCCGCCCGCTCTTCGCGGAGGGAATCCGATGCGAGACGCAGATCATCGCGACGGTCCTCTCGGCCGACCGTGAAAACGATCCGGACACCGTCGCCATGCTCGGCGCCTCCGTCGCTCTTCATGTTTCCGACATCCCCTTCAACGGTCCCCTCGCCGGGGTGCGGGTCGGACGGGTGGGAGGACGCTGGGTGATCAACCCTACCCAGAGCGAGCTCCAGGAAAGCGACACCGACATTTTCATTTCGGGCAGCCGCGACGCGATCGTCATGGTCGAGGGCGGCGCCAAGATGGTGCCCGAGGACGAGATCCTGGAAGCCCTGTTCACGGGGCATCAGGCGCTCCAGCCGCTGATCGACATTCAGGAGGAGCTGCGCCGCGAGGTCGGGAAACCCAAGCGCCAGGTACCCATCGCCGTGCGCGACCCTGCGGTCGAGCAAAGGGTACGCGAGCTGGCCGAGGCGAAGCTGCAGGAGGCGATCGAGATTCCCGAGAAGCTCGAGCGCTACAAGCGGATCGCCGAGATCAAGAGCGAGGTGACCGCCGAGGCGCTGGCGGAGTTTCCGGACAAGGAAAAGGACATCAAGGGAGCCTTCGAGGACCTCAAGCGCAGCTGTTTTCGCAACCTGATCGTCTTTCACGAGCGGCGAATCGACGGCCGGGGCCTGAAGGACATCAGGCCGATCAGCTGCGAGGTAGAGGTTCTGCCCCGCACCCACGGCTCGGCGCTGTTTACGCGCGGCGAGACTCAGGCTCTGGTGGTGACCACGCTCGGAACGGCCTCGGACGAGCAGAAGATCGATGCCCTGATCGGCGAGCACTACAAGAAGTTCATGCTGCATTACAACTTCCCGCCCTTCAGCGTCGGCGAGGTCAAGTTCCTGCGGGGTCCGAGCCGGCGCGAGATCGGCCACGGTAACTTGGCGGAAAGGGCGCTCCTTCCGGTGCTTCCCGACGAGAACACCTTCCCCTACACCATCCGCATCGTCTCCGAGGTGCTGGAGTCGAACGGCTCGACGTCGATGGCGACCGTCTGCGGCGGCTCGCTTTCGCTCATGGACGCCGGCGTGCCGGTCGCGGCTCCAGTGGCGGGCATCGCGATGGGGCTGATCAAGGAGGGTGAGCACGTTCGCGTTCTCTCAGACATCCTGGGCGACGAAGATCATCTCGGAGACATGGACTTCAAGGTGGCGGGAACGCCGGCGGGCGTGACCTCGCTCCAGATGGACATCAAGATCTCCGGAGTCAACCGGGAGATCATGCGCCAGGCGCTGCACCAGGCGCGCGAAGGACGCCTGGCGATTCTCGAGATCATGAACCGGACGCTGTCGGCGCCTCGCACCAGCATCTCGGGTCATGCGCCGCGGATCACCACCCTGAAGGTCAAACCCGACAAGATCCGGGAGATCATCGGTCCGGGCGGAAAGGTGATTCGGGGCATCATCGAGGCGACGGGCGTCAAGATCGACGTCGAGGACGACGGCACGGTCACGATCGCCTCCAGCGACGAGGCGGCGGCCCGGAAGGCGGTCGAAATGGTGCAGCGGATCGCCGCCGAAGCCGAAGTCGGAAAGATCTACAAGGGTACGGTGAGAAAGATCGTCGATTTCGGCGCGTTCGTCGAGATTCTCCCCGGTACCGACGGCCTGGTCCACATCTCCCAGCTGGCGCCGGAGCGCGTGCGGCGGGTTTCCGACGTCCTCAAGGAAGGGGACGAGGTCATGGTGAAGGTCCTGGAGATCGACAAACAGGGAAAGATCCGGCTCAGCCGCAAGGAAGCGCTCCTGGAAACCTCCAAGAGGCCGCCGTCCGGCTCGGGACAGACCTCCGACGACGCCCGCGACTAGAGGGAAGCGCGCTCTCCGAGCTCCATGTTCGCCAAGACCCTGCTGGACAACGGCATCCGCGTGGTTTCCCACCGGATGCCGAATCACCGTTCAGTGAGCCTGGGAATCTGGGTGGAGAACGGCTCCCGCCACGAGGCGTCCGACGAAAGCGGGATCTCGCACTTCATCGAGCACCTTCTGTTCAAAGGGACCGAGGAGCGAACCGCGGCGCAGATCGCCGAGGAGATCGACGCGGTCGGCGGAGTGCTGAACGCGTTCACCGCGAAGGAGCACACCTGCTACTACGCCAAGGTGCTCGACGAGCACCTGCCGCTCGCCGTCGACCTGCTCACCGACATCTTTCTCCATTCGACCTTCGACGCCGAGGAAATCGAGCGCGAGCGGTCCGTGATCCTGCAGGAGATCTCACAGATCGAGGACACTCCGGACGACTACGTTCACGATCTGTTCAGCTCCGATTTTTTCCAGGATCATCCCCTGGGGCGCCCGATCTGCGGCCGCGCCGAGACGGTCTCCAGTTTCAGCCGCGATGACTTTCTGAGGTTCTTCAAGTCGCGTTACCGCCCGGATCGCGTGATCGTGGCAGCCGCGGGGCGCGTGAATCACGACGAGCTGGTGGGGGCGATGGCGGAGCGGCTCGGCGAGGCACCCGCGGGGGGCGGGGAGCCCGCGAGGGTCACGTCCCCGACGACCTCCTCGGGGATGTTCCGCCACGTCAAGTCGCTGGAGCAGGTTCACCTGTGCCTCGGGGTCCCCGGGCTCGCCCAGTCGGATCCGCAGCGCTACGCCGGCTATGTGCTCAACGCTATCCTCGGCGGCGGTATGAGCTCCCGGCTGTTTCAGGAGATTCGCGAAAAGCGGGGCAAAGCGTATTCCGTCTATTCCTTCTCCTCGTCGTACTACGATGTCGGCTATCTGGGAGTATACGCCGGAACCAGCGTCGAATGGGCCGAGGAGGTCGTCGACCTGATCCTGAAGGAGATCCGTAGCTTGGCGGCGGGCGACATCAAGGACGAGGAGATCCGGCGCACGCAGGGCCAGCTCGTCGGCAGCATGCTGCTCGGCCTCGAGTCCACCGATTCCTGGATGAGCCATATCGCGAGGAACGAAATCTATTTCGGAAGGGCGATCGACATCGACGAGATCTGCGCCGGCGTTCGCGCGGTTTCGCGCGACGAGATCGTCGAGCTGGCCAGCCGGCTGTTTCGCCCGGACGCCATGGCGATCTCGGTTCTCGGCGACTTGAAAGACGGCTTCAAGGTCGGGCCGTTCGAAGCGGCGGATTGACGCGGACCGGCGGCGGGCGTGGAGCGGACAAGAATCCAGATCAAGCGGGTGCGGCCGCGAAGCCCGGCGCTCCCCCTCCCGGGCTATGCCACCGAGGGATCGGCCGGAATGGACCTTCAAGCCGACATCGACTCGGAGCGGCGGGTCGAGCCGATGGAGCGGGTGCTGATTCCCACCGGCATCGCCATCGCGCTGCCGCCCGGATTCGAGGCGCAGATTCGGCCGCGCAGCGGCCTCGCCTTCCGGCAGGGCCTCACACTCATCAACAGTCCCGGAACGATCGATTCGGACTACCGCGGCGAGATCCAGATCGCGGTCGTCAACCTGGGGCGCGAGCCGGTGGTTATCCGCGGAGGTCAGCGCATCGCGCAGCTGGTCGTGCAGCGGGTTTGCAAGGCCGAATGGGACGAGGTAGAGGAGCTGCCGGCGAGCGGAAGGCAGGAAGGAGGATTCGGCCACACGGACGAAAAGTAGTTCAAGGCTTCAACACAGGAGATTCGAGCAGAGCCGTCCCCGCCGGCTTCAGGGCGGGCCTCGAACATCGGCGTGTTGAACCGTCGCCGGGCCGCTTCAGGAAATGATTCCACGTTACACCCACCCCGAGATGGCTCGCATCTGGTCGGAGGAGAATGGCTTTCAGAAATGGCTCGACGTCGAGATCCTCGCGGCCGAGGCTCTCGCGCGCGAGGGCAGGGTTCCCAAGGCAGCCGTCGCCCGGATCAGGAAAAAGGCTCGTTTCGACGTCGCGCGGATCCGCGAGATCGAACGCGAGGTCAAGCACGAGGTGATCGCCTTTCTCAGCTGCGTGGCCGAGTCGATCGGCGACGACGCCCGATTCCTGCACGTCGGGATGACCTCCTCCGACGTCATGGACACGGCGCTGGCGATTCAGTTCAAGGAAGCCTCGGCCCTGCTGCTGCAGGACATCGATCGACTGATGGCGGTCCTCAGGCGCCAGGCTTTCAAGCACAAGCGCACGGTGATGATCGGCCGCACCCACGGCATCCACGCCGAGCCGACCACCTTCGGCCTCAAGCTCGCGCTCTGGTACCAGGAAATGGCGCGCAACCGGGCCCGGCTGGAAAAGGCCGCGGAGGACATCTGCGTGGGACAGATTTCAGGGGCGGTCGGCACCTTCGCCCACATCTCCCCGAAGGTCGAAGCCTACGTCTGCCGGAAGAGCGGCCTCAAGCCCGCGCCGGTCTCGAGCCAGATCATCCAGCGGGACCGCCACGCCTTTTTTTTCGCGACGCTCGCGGTGATCGCGGCCTCTCTGGAGAAGTTCGCGGTCGAGATCCGCCACTTGCAGCGCACGGAGGTGCGGGAAGCCGAGGAGCCGTTCACCCCGGGGCAGAAAGGCTCGTCCGCGATGCCGCACAAGCGCAATCCCATCCTCTCGGAGAACGTTTCGGGCCTGGCGCGGCTGATGCGCGGATATGCTGCCGCGGCGCTGGAGAACGTCGCGCTCTGGCACGAGCGCGACATCAGCCATTCGTCGGTCGAGCGGGTGATCGCCCCCGACGCCACCACGTTGCTGGATTTCATGCTGCGCCGGATGACCTACGTGCTCGAGAATCTCTGTGTCTATCCGGAGAACATGCGCCGCAACCTCGAGATGAGCGGCGGAGCGGTCTTCTCCGAGCGCGTCCTGCTGGCCCTGGTGGACAAGGGCCTGGCGCGCGACGCCGCCTACCGGCTGGTTCAACGCCATGCGCTCAAGGCCGGGGCGGAGGGAGGTGACCTCAAGCGATCGCTGCTCGGGGACGCGGAGATCCGCCGCCATCTGTCGCCGCGCGAGATCGAGGCGCTGTGGGGCTTCGAGCGCGATCTGGCCCACGTTGATTTCATCTTCCGCAGGGTGTTTCAATGAGAGAAGGAGAGGCGGCTCGGCCTGCTGGGACGATGCGGGTCAAGATTTTCGTATCGCTGAAAGAGGGCGTCCTGGATCCCCAGGGCAAGGCGATCGAGCGGTCGCTGCACGCGCTCGGCCACGGCGGAGTCCAGAGCGTTCGTACGGGCAAGTATCTGGAGATCGACCTGCAGGCGGCTTCGCGCGAGGCCGCGGAGGCGAGCGTGCGGGAGATGTGCTCTCAGCTTCTGGCCAACCCGGTGATCGAGGACTACCGCTTCGAGATTCAGGAGTGAGCGATGCGTTGGGGGGTCGTTGTTTTTCCGGGCTCCTGTGACGAGCAGGATGTGTTCGACGCGCTGAAGCGCGACCTCGGCCAGAAGGTGAAGCTCCTCTGGCACAAGGACGAGCTTTCAGGCCATTTCGACTGCCTGGTGCTTCCCGGGGGGTTCTCCTACGGGGACTACCTGCGCTGCGGCGCCATGGCGCGCTTCTCGCCGATCATGCGCGGCGTGGTGAAATTCGCCGAAGGCGGCGGGCTGGTGCTCGGCATCTGCAACGGTTTCCAGATCCTTTGCGAGTCGGGTCTCCTGCCCGGGGCCCTGATCCGGAACGCGGGGCTTCAGTTCGTCTGCCGGGAGGTGTGGGTGCGGGTGGAAGAGAACGACACGCCTTTTACCTGCGAGACCCAGCCGGGGCAGCTTCTCAAGATGCCGGTCAAGCACGGCGAGGGCTGCTACTACGCCGATCCCGCCACGCTCGAGAGCCTGTACCGGAACCGCCAGGTCCTGCTCCGCTATGTCGATGCCAAGGGCAGGACCACTCCCGCGGCCAATCCCAACGGCTCGATCGACCACATCGCGGGCATCTGCAATGCCGGCCGGAACGTCTTCGGCCTGATGCCTCATCCGGAAGACGCCTGCGACCCCATCCTGGGCAGCGAGGACGGGCGCAGGATCTTCGAATCCATCGCCGCCGCCTGCGCGCGCAGAAGCCCCGCGGACGCCCGGGCGCCGGGGGTGGCATGACGCGGGAGCCCAGGGTCACCCGGGAGCTGGCGGCGAGTCACGGTCTCACCGACCAGGAATACGCGAAGATCGTCGAGCTGCTGGGCCGCGAGCCCAACTACACGGAGCTCGGCGTCTTCTCGGTGATGTGGTCGGAGCACTGCAGCTACAAGAGCTCCAAGGTCCACCTCAAGGAGCTGCCGACCAGCGGACGCCAGGTCCTGCAGGGACCCGGCGAAAACGCCGGAATCGTCGACATCGGTGACGGCCTCGCCGTGGCCTTCAAGATGGAGAGCCATAACCACCCGTCGTTCATCGAGCCGTACCAGGGAGCGGCCACCGGGGTGGGCGGCATCTTGCGGGACATCTTTACCATGGGAGCGCGGCCGATCGCGTCGCTGAACTCGCTCCGGTTCGGCAGCATCGATCACCCGCGGACGCGCTACCTGCTCTCCGGCGTCGTCGCCGGAATCGGCGGCTACGGCAACTGCGTCGGCGTTCCGACGGTGGGGGGCGAGGTCTACTTCGAAGAGTGCTACAACGCCAACATCCTGGTCAACGCCTTCTCGCTGGGGATTTTGAAAAAGCGGCGGATCTTCACCGGAACAGCCAGGGGCTCGGGCAACCCGGTCATTTACGTCGGTTCCAAGACCGGCCGCGACGGCATCCACGGCGCAACCATGGCTTCGGAGGCCTTTTCCGAGGAAAAGGAACAGCGCCGGCCCACGGTCCAGGTCGGCGATCCGTTCACCGAAAAGCTGCTGCTCGAAGCCTGTCTCGAGCTGATGGAAACCGACTGCATCGTCGGCATTCAGGACATGGGCGCCGCCGGGCTCACCAGTTCCTCGGTGGAGATGGCGGCGCGGGGTGGGAGCGGCATCGAGATCGAGCTCAGCCGTGTTCCCACGCGCGAGCCCGGGATGACCCCCTACGAGATCCTGCTCTCGGAGTCCCAGGAGCGAATGCTGCTGGTGGCGAAGAAGGGGACCGAAGACGAGGTCAAACGGATCTTCGACAAGTGGGACCTGGACGCCGTGGTGATCGGCTCGGTGACCGACGACCAGTTGTTTCGCGCTTTCTTCAACGGAACCGAGGTGGCGCGCATCCCCGTGAGCGCGCTCACCCGGGACGCTCCCGTCTACCGGCGGCCGGCGCAGCGCCCCAAGGGCCAGGACGAGCTCCAGCAGCTCGACCTCGCGGCGATCGAGGAACCCAGGGACCTCGGAGCGACGCTCAAGCTCCTTCTCGGCTCCCCTAACCTGGCTTCGAAAGAGTGGGTCTACCGGCAGTACGACCACTTCGTGCGGAGCAACACCGTGATCGCACCGGGAGCCGACGCCGCGGTGATCCGCATCAAGGGAACGCGTAAAGGGATCGCGCTCACGGTCGACGGCAACGGCCGCTACTGCTTTCTCGATCCGTACGTCGGCGGAGCGCTCGCGGTCGCCGAGGCGGCACGCAACCTCGCCTGCGTGGGGGCGCGGCCCATCGGCCTCACGGACTGTCTGAACTTCGGCAGCCCGGAAAACCCCGCCGTGATGTGGCAGTTCGCGGAGGTGATCCGCGGCATGCGCGACGCCTGCATCGCGCTCGACATCCCGGTTGTGAGCGGCAACGTTAGCTTCTATAATGAAACCGACGGAATCCCCATTTATCCAACGCCCACGGTGGGCATGGTCGGCCTTCTGTCCGAGGTGACCCGGGCGGTCACGCCGTGGTTCAAGGGGGCGGGCGACACGGTGGTGCTGCTCGGGAGGACCCGCGAGGAGCTCGGCGGCAGCGAATACCTCAAGGTCGCCCACGGTATGACCCGGGGAACTCCGCCGTGGATCGATTTCAAGTTCGAGCGCGCGGTCCACGAGTGCTGCGTGGAAGCGATCGAAAGAGGAATCCTTCGATCGGCGCACGACATTTCCGACGGCGGGTTGGCCGTAGCGCTCGCGGAATGCTGCATCGCCGGTCCGGGAAAGGCGCTGGGGGCGCGGATCGACATGCGGGAGATGATGCGCGGGGACGCGTTGCTTTTCAGCGAGTCTCAGGCACGGATCATCGTCTCGCTGCAGGAGCGGGATCTCCCGCAGCTCCAGGACATCGCTTCGCGCTTGAACGTGCCGCTGCAGGTTCTCGGGGTCGTGGGCGGGGCGCGACTGGCGATCCAGCCGCTGCTGCAGCTCCCGGTGGACGAGCTGCGGGCGGTCTGGGCGAACGGGCTGGCGGGCCGGCTCAAATGAGCGGGCCGCTTTGAAGGCTCGGAAGAAAAGCGGTGCGCGATAAGTTTCGCGAAGAATGCGCGGTCATGGGCGTTTACGGCCATCCCGAGGCGGCCAACATGGTCTACCTCGGCCTCTACGCGCTTCAGCACCGCGGCCAGGAGTCGAGCGGCATCGTTTCCTCCGACGGCAAGATCCTCATCTCGCACCGCCAGATGGGGCTTGTGGCCGACGCGTTCAACGAGGAGATCATCAAGCGCCTGGAAGGGGCGAGCGCGATCGGCCACAACCGCTATTCGACCCAGGGACAGAGCCATCTGAAGAACGCGCAGCCGTTCGTGGTCGAGTACTCGCAGGGCCCGATCGCCATCTCGCACAACGGCAATCTGGTCAACGGCGCCGTCCTGCGCGAGGAGCTGGAGCAGTTCGGCTCCATTTTCCAGTCGACCACGGACACCGAGGTCATCATCCACCTGATCGCCACCTCGAAAGAAGCGACGCTCATGGGACGGATCATCGAGGCGCTCAGCCGCGTGCGCGGAGCCTATTCGCTCCTCTTTCTCACCCCGGACCGGATGATCGCGGCGCGGGACCCGATGGGATTCCGTCCGCTGGTGCTGGGGATGTTTCCGCCCGCCAGGCACCACGGAGCATACGTCGTCGCCTCGGAAACCTGCGCCTTCGATCTGATCGGCGCCGAGTATCTGCGCGAGGTGGAGCCGGGCGAGATCCTCACCTTCGGCCCGACGGGCATGGAGTCCCTCAAGCCGTTCCCGCCGGCCCCGCAGGCGAAGTGCATCTTCGAGTACATCTACTTCGCCCGGCCGGACAGTAATCTCTTCGGACAGAACGTCTACCAGGTGCGCAAGGCGCTCGGGCGACAGCTGGCGCGCGAGACCCACGTGGATGCCGACCTGGTGACGCCGGTGCCCGACTCCGGGGTGCCGGCGGCCATCGGCTACGCGGAGGAGTCGGGGCTGCCGCTCGAGTTCGGGCTGATCCGCAATCACTACGTCGGCCGAACCTTCATCGAGCCCCAGCAATCGATCCGCCATTTCGGCGTCAAGATCAAGCTGAACGCGCAGAAGGAGGTGTTGCGGGGCAAGCGGGTGGTGGTCGTCGACGACTCGATCGTACGGGGCACCACCAGCCAGAAGATCGTCCGCATGCTGCGGGATGCAGGCGCGAGAGAGGTCCACATGCGCATCAGCTCGCCGCCGACCGTGAGCCCGTGCTACTACGGGATCGACACACCGACACGCAGCGAGCTGATCGCGTCCTCCAACGCGGTGGAGGAGATCCGCCGTTTCGTCGAAGCCGATACCCTGGCTTATCTCAGCCGGGAGGGGATGTACGCATTTGCCGGCGGCCGGCGCGAGGGTTTCTGCGACGCCTGCTTTTCAGGGAACTATCCGGTGCACTTCGAGGACGAGGGTCACACCAGACAGCTCCACCTGTTCGACGCTTTGAATCGTTGAGCCCGCCGCATCGGGATTCCTGGCGCGCGGGCACACTCAAACCCAAAACCCCCGGGGATTTCAAGAACGAGGACAATCCGCCGGCAGGCTTCGGCTCCCGTCCTGCCGGCGCCTTCAAGAGCTGAAGATAGGGAAGAAGTGACCTACTTTACGTGCTTGCTGACCAGCTTGGTCATTTCGAACATCGTGACCGATTTCTTCCCGCCGAAAATCGGTCTCAGCTTGTCGTCGGCGTTGATCATCGTCTTTTTCTTCTTGTCCTGGAGGCCGTTCCGCTTGATGTAGGCCCAGAGCTTTTTCGTGACTTCCGTGCGCGGAATCGGTTTGCTGCCGACGACCGCGCTCAGAGCCGCGTCGGGCTGTACCGGCCTCATAAATGCGGCGTTCGGTTTTCGCTTCTTCGCTGTTGCCATTTGTCCTCCTTGGAAAGAGACGTTATTAGCCTGTGCTTATAGCAGAGGCGCAAAACCATTTCCACTATTTTTTTCGATTTTCTCCTCTGAGAGCCCGGGTGCCATCCTCGTCCAGGACCGGGTCGCCGTCTCGGAGAAATACGGCGACTCCGTACTGCTCCCGGGCGCACTCCGGCGACACGTATCCCTCGCGCACGTCCGCCAGCACGAATTCGGCGGGCCGGTGGAACGGGTCTCCCAGGCCGCCGCCTCCGGGCCTCTCGATCCTCAACAGATCGCCATACCGCAGCCGCTGGTCGCCGAACCGCGAAGGTAGAATTCTGGCCTCCGCCGTTCCCGGATTCACGATGCAGGCACCGAGCCCGCCGCGGTGTCCCCCTTCGGCGCCCCCGGGCGCAATTGCGTGCTTGTCGGTGCGCATCGAGAAGCGCGCTTCCTCGGCGAGGATGCGATACTCTCGGACGAAGCCCAGGCCCCCCCGCCAGCAGCCGGCGCCGCCCGAGTCGCGGAGGATCTCGAAGCGCTCGACGCGCGTAGGAAATTCCGACTCGATGATTTCCACCGGCGCGGTCTTGCAGTTGCTCAGGTGGAAGGCGGTGGCCGAAACCCCGTCCTTGCCTCGGCGGGCTCCGGTGCCACCGCTGAAGATCTCGTAGTGGACGTAGGCCCGTTCCCGCCCCGGGACGCGCCCGCCGAGCACCAGCGCCGCGCTGCCGGAGCCGCCGGCGATCCGCTTCTCGGGAGCGAATGCCGCCAGAGCCTCGAGGACCGCCTCGGCCGCTGCCAGCGCCGTGGGCATGTAGGTGTTGACCGCGGCGGGGAACCGGGGGTCGAGGACGCTCCCCGGACGAAACGAGGCCTCGACGACCCTCGCCAGACCCTGATTGATCGGCAGGAAAGGGTCGACCAGGGCAACGAGGCAGTAGGCACAGGCGGCGCGCACGAGAGGCGGCCGGATGTTCGCCGGCCCCTGAGTCTGGTCGCTGCAGCCGCTGAAGTCGAAGTGGAGCCTGTCTCCGGACTTGACGGCGCGGACATGGATCCTGATCGGTTTGGAGAGCTCGATGCCGTCGTGGTCGACGAAAGTTTCGCCCTCCGACTCGCCGTCGGGCCAGGAAGCGATCGCCCGCCGGACGCGGCTTTCGGTATAGTCCGCCAGCAGAGCCGTCGAGGTCAGGACGGTTTCCTTGCCGTAGCGGTCCATCAGCTCCTGGAAGCGCCTCTCCCCCAGACGCGCCGCACCCACCTGACCGCGCAGGTCCCCCACCACCAGCTCCGGCGTGCGGCTGTTCGCCGCAATCACCGCGTCCAGATCCCGGCTCGTCCGGTACCGCGATGCGTACTTCACCGGCGGCAGATGCAACCCCTCCTGGTAAATCTCGCGGGCCTGGCTCCAGCA